>DATNEM010000001.1:0-3545 GCA_035552995.1 Acidobacteriaceae bacterium
CGCAACACTCTGCGGCGTGAAAGACCCAAACCAGATTCCGCGCAGCGTCTGCGCCATGGGCCACAAGTGGATGTGGAACCCGAAGTGGGGCGGCCTTCCGCCCGAGGAATTTCTCGTCGCGGTCGATCCGCTGCTCGCCGGTATGCGCGAGAAGATGAGTGCCGGGAAATACGAGACATCGGACAAGATCGCCGGCCATGTTTCCGCCGAGTGGGCGGAGAAGATGGGTCTCAGCACCGATTGCGTGATCCCCGTCGGCGCATTCGACGCACACTGGGATGCGCTGGGCGCGAACATCCGCCTCGGCGATGTGGTCAATGTCATCGGCACCTCGACCTGCATCATCGGCCTCTCGAATAAGGAAACGCTGGTGCCTGGCGTCTGCGGAGTAGTGCCCGGCTCGGTCGATCCCGCGCGTGTCGGCATCGAAGCGGGCATGTCGGCTGTCGGCGATGTCTTCGCCGCCATCGCATCGCGCGCAGGCAAATCAGTGGCTGAACTGACCGAAGCCGGCGCGCATCTGAAGGCCGGCCAGACCGGACTGCTGCGCCTTACCTGGGACAATGGCGACCGCACTGTGCTCGTCAATCCGGCGCTCGGCGGCGTGACCTTCGGCTGGAACCTCCAGCACACGGCTGCCGACGAGTTGCACGCGGCGGTCGAAGGCTCCGCGATGCACACGCGCGTCATCTTCAATCGCATGGAAGAAAACGGCGCGCCGATTCATCGCGTGATCAACGGCGGCGGCATCCCGAAGAAAAATCCGCAGCTCAACCAGATCTACGCCAACATCCTGCGCAAACCAGTGCTGGTTCCTGAAGGCGACGTGACCTCGCTCGGATCGGTCATCATTGCGTTTCTCGCCGCCGGCGACTTTAAGTCCATCGAAGAGGCGCAAGACGCTCTCTGCCCGCCGTTCAAAACCTTCACACCCGACGCGAAGGAAGCCGCGACGTACGACCGCATCTTCCCGCTCTTCCGCGATGCGTACTTCGCGATGGGCACGCCGGACGGGCCCGCGACAAAGCTGGGTCACATTCTGCCGGAGCTCAAGAACATCCAGCGCGATGCGCTGAACGCGAGCTAGATCCCGCGCGTCAATACGAACGGGAAAAAGCTGATGGTGCCGTCGGAGCGCTGCACCTTCATGGTGAGGTTCTTGCTCCCATTGATGGTTGAGGCGACGACCACACCCGTGTCGTCTCGCTTCGAGAAGTCGACATGGTAGGAGTTCACCGGGCCCTTCCAGTCGCTCTCCGTAGTGAAGTCCTCGGTGAAGCGCTGCAACGGATAGTCCTTGTATTTCTCCGGGTGCTGCTGCCAGTTCGGGTCGTTGTAGAAGATGCCGTAAGCCTTCGCGTAGTCCTTTGCCTCAACTGCCGCCAGCAGATTGCCCACCTTGTGCTCGGCCGGGAGGTTCATAAAGAACCAGCCGTGACCCAGCGCGAAGCCGGTGAATGCAACGATGGCGATCACCAGGACTGCCACAATGCAGCCGATCCACGCGTTGCGCCGCGTGGTCTCTTTCTTTTCATCGAACTCGGGCGCGTTCAACAGCGTCATCCGAAAGCTCCTTTCATCGGAACGGCCGGCGCAAAACGCCAGCCTCAGCACCAATCCATTAGACACCGAATCGGGCGCCAAAGTGCCTAGCTCCAGCCGAACGCTCCGGGGAAGTGCTCGATCTCCGGCGCGGCGCCGAGAAGATAGACGGAAACAACATCGAAGCGCACTGGAACCGAACCGCGTTGCGACGCCGGAAAGCTGCGCAGGTAAGCTCGCGCCAAAGAACGCAGAGTGCGACGCTTATCGTCGTCCACCTGACTTTCCGCTGGTGTCATGTCGCGAGCAGTGCGGGTCTTCACCTCGAAGAAGCATAGCGTTGCGCCGTCCCAGCCGATGAGGTCGACATCGCCGCGGAGGCGCGCGCTGGTCCAGCGCCGCGCAACGATGGTGACACCGCGACGGCGCAGGTCAAAGAGCGCTGCCTGCTCGCCCTCAAGGCCGGTGCGAAGGTTTGCGGGAGTGCCACGCGCAGCGAAGCGGGACAGCCGCGCGAGCGCAGATTCCTGCACATGGAGCCAAGCGCGTTCGAGCTTTGCCGGCGCTGCCATCCTCTTGAGAATCATATACTCGCGCGGCTCTGGTGACGCCGGAAGCGGCGCGCCGCTTCTTTGCATCTATTGGGGTGCAGGAGACGCATGAAAGCTGTTCGAGTGTCATCCAGACAATGGAAGATCGCAGGGTTGGTCGTGGTCGCGATTGCGGTGGTTCTGATCGCAGGCCTCGCTCGCCGCGATGAAGTGGTGGGCGTGCTGACGGCACAGGCTGCACGGGCAGATGTCGACAATCGCGTGACGACCAATGGCACCGTGATACCGACGAGCGAGTTTCAGGCGCGCGCGTTCTGGCCGGGAGTGATCCAGAAGGTCGACGTGGAACTCGGTGAAAAAGTGAAGCCGGGACAGTTGCTGGTGAGCATGGAAGATCCGTTCGCCTACTCGCGTGTGGCAACTGCGGATGCGGATCTGCAGGCCGCGCGGGTGGACTACGAAAATGTGCACAAGGGCGGCTCGCAGCAGGACCGCATCACGCTCGCAGGGGATCTGAAGCAGGCGCAGCTGGCAATCGTTCAGGACACGAAAGCGCTGAACGCTCTGAAGGAGTTGCAACGTAAAGGCGCCGCATCGGACGCGGAGATCAGTTCGGCGCAGCAGAGGTTGGATTCTGCCAATGCAAGCTTGAAGACGCTGGAGGACAAGAAGTCAGACCGATACAGCCCCAGCGACATTCGGAATTCCACAACGCACTTGCAAGAGATGCAGGCTGCCCTGGATGCCGCGAAAAATCAATTTAACAATGCGAACATACACACGCCAATCGGTGGGACGGTGTACGCGATCCACGTCGTCAATTACGACTGGGTGCCGGTAGGGGCCGACCTGATCCGGGTAGCCGATCTGAAACATGTTGAGGTGAAGGCCTACTTCGACGAGCCGGAGATTGGCAAGCTTGCGGCGGGGCAGCCGGTGACGATCCGCTGGGACGGGCTCCCGGGGCGGGAGTGGCACGGGCACATCAAGCAGGCGCCCATTTCAGCGACGGCTCTGGGGCCACGCAGTGTTGGGGAATGCATCATTACGGTGGACGACTCGAGAGAAGACCTGCTGCCCAATACGAATGTGATGGTGACGGCGACGATCGAGCAGCACTCGGACGTGCTGACGGTCCCGCGCGCCGCCTTGCAAACGAATGGGCCGACGAGCTTTGTCTATCGCGTGATCGATGGGCATTTGCGATGGACCGCGGTGCAAGTGGGAATTGTGAACCTGCAACGGGCAGAGATTCGGGGCGGCGTGACAGATCGCGATGTGGTTGCGGTAAACACGATCGACAATCGCGAGATGCACGATGGGATGCGGGTGCGGACCGTGCGATAAACGAAGTGCATCGTAGGACAACGAACAAAAGAAAGGTTTTCCAACCAGACGGGTCCAGGGCAACAACCCGAAGGCGGCAGTTCGCCGTCGAAAGCGGGTAAGGGT
>DATNEM010000002.1:0-10212 GCA_035552995.1 Acidobacteriaceae bacterium
GAGCCATGCGGCGGGCCTCGGCGACGATTTCGTCCGCCGGCAGAGAGGCGGAGAGCAGGCCGGCGGCGAAGGTGTCGTCCATCTGCTCGGGGCGGATGCGGCGGCGGCGATCGAGCGCGAGGTTCCAGGCGATGCGGACGAGCCATGCGCGGACCTCGACGATGTTGCTGAGCTGGTTGCTGCGTTCGAGCACGCGGAGGAAGACATCCTGCACGATGTCCTCGGCCTCGGCGGGGTTGCGGACGATGGAGAGCGCGATGCGGTAGAGGAGCGCGGAGTGTTCGCGAACGAGGGCGGGCAGGTCGGGTGCGGCTGGCTCATCCACTGCCACCCTTTCCGTTGCGAACCATTGCAAGCTCTGTTCCCCGATTGCGGCCATGGAATTCTTCTACTCGCTTGACGGGTGAGGTAGCGATGCGCTCGGGGAAATTTTTTGTGTGGGGCTAGAGACGAGACAGGAATGCCGAGATCAAGGTGAGAAAGGTTCAAACTGCATGGGTGGGGGGAGACATTACGCAGGTCCTTCGACTGCGGCGCCTGCTGACGCATGCGCCTCCGCTCAGGATGACAGACCTTGTGACGGGAACTCCAGCCTGAGCGGAGGTGGGATGGAGACCTGGACCCGAGGCGCGGCCACCCGCGATCCCGCTACAATGGACAGCGGCGACAGGAAGGCATCCGATGAGCTGGTTCAAGCGGGACGACGACGGCGGGATCCAGAACGAGGGCGAGAAGACGGTCCGCACGGAGGGCCTGTGGACCAAGTGCCCCGGGTGCGCGCAGGCGATCTTCAAGAAGGACCTGGAGCGGAATTTGAACGTGTGCCCGAAGTGCGGGCACCACTTCCGCATCAACTCGAAGAAGCGGATTGCACTGCTGCTTGACCCCGGATTCGAACTGGTCGACTTGGAACTGCGATCGACCGATCCGTTGAATTTTACCGACCTGAAGCGTTACAAGCACCGGCTGGATGAGGCCCGGAAGAAGACGGGGCTGAACGACGCCATTGTGAATGCTCTGGGGACGATGGGACAGCATGAGGTGGTGGTGAGCTCGATGGAGTACGGCTTCATCGGCGGCAGCATGGGCGCAGTAGTGGGCGAGACGATTGCGCGGGCGATTGACCGGTCGCTGGAGACGCGGCGGCCGCTGATCATCATTTCCGCTTCGGGCGGCGCGCGCATGATGGAAGGGATTGTGTCGCTGATGCAGCTGGCGAAGATCTCCGCCGGGCTGGCTCGTCTGGACGATGCGAAGGTGCCGTACATTTCGGTGATGACCGATCCGACGACGGGCGGCGTGACGGCGAGCTTCGCGATGCTGGGCGACCTGAATATTGCGGAGCCGGGCGCGCTGATCGGGTTTGCGGGGCCGAGAGTGATCGAGCAGACCACGCGACAGAAGCTGCCGGAGGGCTTCCAGCGCGCAGAGTTCCTGTTGGAGCACGGGTTTCTGGATGCGATTGTCGAGCGGCGCGATATGAAGGGGTACATCATGCGCGCGCTGGACTGGATGCAGCCGGCGAAGGCTGCGGCTGCGGCGGTTGGTTCGACGACTGAGGAACAAGTGGCGAGCTGAGACGAGTTCTCAGTGGTCAGTTCTCAGTGGTCAGTTCTCAGTGGTCAGTTCCTGAAGTGCTTCGATAGTCAGTGCGATGTTGTGGGTGTTGAGGGCGACGGCTTGGCGGTGGGTTTTGCCGCGGCCTTTGTTGTGGTGTGCTTGCGCGTGGTTGGTGCGGGGCACTTGATGGGCTCGGGGGCGGGAGGGGCGGGCTGGGGCGGGGGGATCGCGCGGAGGGAGGCCTGTAGCCGAGTGACCTGGGTGTCCTGGTTCAGGGCGACTTTTTGGAGCTGGTCGCCGAGGGTGCGGCGGGAGTCTTCGAGGCTTTGGAGGGCCTGGTCGAGCGCGGAGCTTTGGTCAGATGGCGCGCCGAGGTGCGCCGAGACAACGACGCGGAGCAGGACGTCGTAGAGGGCGTCGGCGTTGCGGTAGGCGGGCAGCACTTTGGCGGGGGAGCTGGGAGCGGCATCGGCGGCGGCGAGCAGCGAAGGCAGGGTATTGGTCACATCGTTGGCGATGGAGCGGAGGTTGGCGGAGGCCTCGCCCTTGATGGCATTGGAGGCTTTCCAGCGGTCAACATTGGTCATGCCCATTGCGCTTTTGAGTATCTCGAGTGAGGGACGCATGGTGGCAGAGGGTGCTGTGATGGCGGCGGGAGGATCGGACATGCGGGGCGCAGCGGCCGGTGCGCCCTGGGCGAAGAGCAGTGAGCCTGGAAGAAGGGTGGCAAGGGTGAGGGACGTGCGGAGGATCATTGGGGAGTTACTCCTGGTTCGTTCTTTTCTTTCCTGGGAAGTGTCGGACGGGTGGCGGAGTTTGCGCGCAGAGCCATCGTAGTGAGATGCAGGAATACGGTTGGGTGCCATCAGGATCGCACAGAGATTCGGTGGTTAGAGCGACGGCGTTGATGAGCTAAAGCCAGGCACTGACGACGCGTCCGGCCGCACCCATGGTTTGGAGGTTGTCGGTGCGAGCGGAGAAGTAGCGGTCGTTGAGCTGGGGAGTGCCGAGGTCTTCGAGGTTTGAGAAGGCGGCGAGTTCGGCGGCGACCTGGTGTGGCGTGAAGAAGAGCTGGAAGGATTCGCCGGCCAGCTGGACGCGGGAGGCGAGGGAGTCGAAGGCGAGCTGCTCGGGTGGTGGGAGAGCGGAGCGCGGTTGGGAGTAGTCGAAGACGAGGCCGGTGTTGGTTGGTTGGGTCGCGATGAAGCCGACGGTGGCGCGGAAGGCTTCGGGGGTGAGGTAAGGGACGACGCCGAGCCAGGAGAAGAAGGTGGGCTGGGCGGGGTCGAAGCCTGAGGCGAGGAGTTGGCTGGCGAGGGATTGGCGCTCGAAGTCGACGGGGACGAAGGCAAGGTTGGTGGGAGTGGGCAGATTGGTTTGATGGAGGAGATCGCGCTTCCATGCCTGGGTGGCGGGGTGGTCGACCTCGAAGACGCGGAGGTGCGGGTGGGGATTGCGGAGGGCGAAGGTGTCGAGGCCGGCCCCGAGGATGACGTACTGGGTGATTCCGCTGGCTACGGCGTGAGCGAGAAGGTCTTCGGCATAGCGGCTGCGGGCGACGAGGAAGGCGCGGAGGGCGACCGAGAATGGGCGCGGTTTGTTGGCGGGATCGCGGCCGGGGGTGCGCTCGATTTCAGCGGCGTGGGGGCCGAGGATGCGAACGGCGAAGGGATCGGTGAAGACGAGTGGAGGGGCGTCGAAGAGTTGATGCGCGGCGCGGCGCATGGCGACGCGGAGAGCGGTGTGCGAGGGGCGAGCTTCCTGCATCAGGCTTTGCGCAGGACGCGCTTCGTCCACAGCGTTCCGAGATAGCCGAGCGCGGTGACGAGGACGACCAGGCCGATGGGGAGGCCGATGTCGCGATAGCTGATGGCGAAGTCGATGTTGGAGTGTGCGGCGGAGTTGACGATGAGAATGACGACGATGGCGCAGAAAGTCGTGGCGAAGAAGGCCATGAAGCCGGAGGCGACGCCGATGAGCAGCGAGCCGAACCAGCCGAGTTCGCCGATGGGAATGCCGAAGAGTGTGACAGAGGAGCGGGGCATTGCGGCAGATGTGGGAGCGTGGAGAGGCTGCGCCATACAGGTAGAATAACGTCTTATGGCGGAAGGCGTCAGGGCAATGGCGGAGGGGATTCAGGGCAAGCTGATTGAGGCCGCGCAGGCTGCGCGCGAGGCTTCGGTGCGCCGCAGCGCGAATGGCATTGGGTATGCATCGTTCGGCGAGAACGGGCTGGATGAGGCGGAGCTGGCGCGGATGGTGCAGGCGGTTCCGGTGGGGATTGCCGCGGCGCTGAAGCGGAAGGCGTACTACTTTGTGCCGCTGGCAATCGCTGAGGGACACGGTGCTGAGGAACGCGGCGGCGAGACCGGCGGCCATCGCGGCGGCGAGACGACGATGATTGCGCCGGCGTACTCGACCGCGCTGGCCGATGAGGCAATCTGCCATCGCAATGTTGCGCTAGGTACAGGTGAGGGCGGGGAGGGAGTGTTCATCTCCGCGCGGCTGATGAATGACCGGTTTGCGCTGGCGTTCGAGTTCTTCATCAATGTGGGGCACGCGTTTGTGGATGAGGTGGGCGTGGCGGGCGCTTTCGCGGAGCTGGTGTGGGGCCAGGCGGTGAGCGATGTGCGCGGCGAGACCAGCATGGATGCGTGGGAGAGCCGGGCGGCTGCCATGGGCGGCGCGGCGGATGGGTTGGGCGGCTCGCGTGACGGAAGGCCGAGGATCGATGAGAAGGCCAAGACGGAGTATCTGACGGCGGCGTTCTCGGATGCGGTGGCGATCTATCTGCTCTCGCTGACGGTGGACTTCGATTATTCGGAGCTGCGGGAGCGAGAGTATCCGCTGCTGGCGCCGCAGCCGCTGGCGGAGCGGCTGAAAATGGTGGCGCAGCTGTTTCCGCCGAATGCGGATTACGAGTTTGCGATCCGGTATCGGCGTAGAGGCTGAGCGCAAAAGTATGAAGAACGTTCAAATCATCGATGGGGCGGAGAATGCTGCCTACAGCATTTTCCAAATTGATGACGCTGGTTTTAGTGAAATCTTCCCCGGCGATGGTCAAGATATTGAGTTAATCGAAGACTATATCGGCAGGGAGGGAGAAGCTCGCGCGTCTGAAGTGTTGTCGATGATGTGGAAGAGTCCAATCCACAAGCGCGACGTAAAGGGCATTCACGGAACTCTTTATTACGACTATCAGCAAAAGGGCAAATATCTACCGATCACGAAGCGAGAGATCGACCGGTCTGCCGGTCAGTTGAACGATGCCGAAAGAGAGCTCTACTCCAAATTGCGATTGCGGCACGCCTGAAGGCGTGCCCCTCCGTTTCGCCATAAAGGCAAACGCAGATCCCCTTCGGGGATGACAAACCAAAAGGTAACCCACCCTTCGCTGCGCGAAGGATGGGCACCCGAGTTTCAAGCTAGGGTGTGAGCGGGGACGTTAACTAAGCGATAAAATGGGGTTGGCGGCCTGGATAAGGCTGGGGGGCTAGTTCTTGTAGTCCAATGGCGCGGATGGCCCATTTGTTGTATTCGTAGCGTCTTATCCACAAAATGTGGGGTTTATCTTGTTGATCCTGCCGGTTGGGGCGGGTACATTGAAGGGCGTGCCGGTGCGTCATGCTGGTAGCAGGCAGTGTGAGCGTTTGGCGTGCGAATTTGGGCAGTTTTGGAACGGTCTCCGTATGAGAAGGACCTCAGGGGCTAAAGCCCGATACGTCAGATGAACTCCACGGCACGGCTAAAGCCGTGCCCTTAACCAGGCTAGGGCCGTTTAACAGGCCAAGGCCGCTCGTCGGTTGCTTCGGATGAATCCCACCCAAGCAGAGCTTGGATGGGGCACCCAGGCGGTATGACAGAGATTTGCGGTTGGGCCAGATTCAAAGGTGTTGGGAGGTGCGGTTTGCTCAAGCTCAAGAGAGTACAGATTCTCGGGTTCAAGTCCTTCTGCGATCGAACGGAGGTACATCTGTCCGGCGACGGCATTGCTGCCGTGGTGGGGCCGAACGGGTGCGGCAAGTCGAATATCTCCGATGCGGTGACGTGGGTGCTGGGTGAGCAGTCGGCCAAGAGCCTGCGCGGGACGAATATGCAGGACGTGATCTTTGCCGGCACGCGTGAGCGCAAGCCGAC
The DNA here is from genome assembly GCA_035552995.1 of Acidobacteriaceae bacterium. Lineage (GTDB taxonomy): Bacteria > Acidobacteriota > Terriglobia > Terriglobales > Acidobacteriaceae > Edaphobacter. Next base: position 5,698 of record DATNEM010000002.1, read on the forward strand.
CGGCATGGCCGAGGTGTCGCTGACGCTGGTGGACCCGGATGTGTATGACGGAGCCACGGTGGCTGAGGGTGAGGAAGAAGGCGATTGGTCGAGTGAGGCTAAAACCGACGCCAGGGACATTGCGGTTGCGGGCGACTGGGACGAGGCCGAGCTGCGCAAAATGCGCGCCGAGGAGACCGAAGAGGCTGTCGCGGATGCGCAGCCGGGTGTGGTGCTTGGAATAGCAGAGGGAAGAGAGAACAAAGAACAGGGAACAGAAAGCGCAGAGGCATCCGATCCTGCTCACGGCGATGAGACTGCCGTGGATGTGGCACCCGATGCAAACGGCGTAGTGCTGAAGATTCGGCGGAGGAAGTTCAACCGCTCGCCGGTGCGTGCGGGTGAGGTGACGATCACGCGGCGGCTGTTCCGCTCGGGCAACTCCGAGTATCTGCTGAACGGGAAGATCTGCCGGCTGCGCGATATCCAGGACATCTTTATGGGCACGGGCCTGGGCGGCGAGACGTACGCGATCATCGGGCAGGAGCGGATTGGGCAGATCCTGAGCTCGAAGCCGATGGACCGGCGCGCGATTCTGGAAGAGGCTGCGGGCATTACGCGCTTCAAGACGAAGAAGCGGCTGGCGGAGTTGCGGCTGGAATCGGCGAAGGTGAACCTGGCGCGCGTGAATGACATCTTCGAGGAAGTGACGCGGCAGATGGGATCGCTGAAGCGGCAGGCGGCGAAGGCTGAGCGCTATGGGCTGTTGCGCGATGAGTTGCGCGGCAAGCTACGCGTGGTGCTGGCGAGCCGCATGTCGCAGATGGATGCGGAGCAGGCAGCGATCGCGGCGCAGATTGCTGCGCTGACGACACAGATCGACGAGCAGGCTGCGGCGCTGGAGACGATGGACGCCGAGCACACGGCAGGCGTGGAGCGCGGGTATGCGCTCGACCAGCAGGTCCGCGAAGCAGGCGCGAAGGCGAACGAGGCTGCGGTGGAGCTGGAGCGCATGATGGCGCGCATGGCGGCGAATACGGATCGCGTGGCGGAGCTGACGGCGCGGATTGCCGCCGGCGAGGCCGACCTGGAGCCGGCGCGCGAGCAGTTGCGCACGCTGGCGGGCGAGTTGGAGACGCAGCGCAGCTTCGTCGAGACGGCGACGGCGGAGACGGCGGCGGCACGTGAATCTGCGAACATGCAGCGCGAGCAGGCGCAGGAGGTTGTGCGCGCGGTTGCGGCGGCGGAGCAGCAGGCGGAGCAGGACCGTCGGTCGGTGATGCAGCTGATGCAGCGAGCTGTAATCAGCCGGAATGAACAGGCACAAGCAGAGGCTGCGCTGGCGTCCCTGGAGAACGAATCGGAAAGGCTGACGGCGGAATCGGGATCCGCGCGGCGCGAGCTGGAAGAGCTGGGCGTGCAGCGGGGGCAGGTGGCGCTGACGTTTGGCGATGTGACCGAGCGGCTGAAGACGCTGGAGACGGAGATTGCGGGTCTGCGGCAGCGGATCGAGTCGGTACGAACGGAAGAGGCTGCGACGCGGCGGCGCGGCGACGAGCTGCGTGCGGAGCGTGCGGCGCTGGAGGGCCGACGCAGTTCACTCGACGCCTTGATCAAGGAGCACAGTTATTCAACCGAGACGGTGCGGAACATCTTCAAGGCGAATGCTGCGGCGAACGGCCATGGGTTCGGGCCGGTGGGCACGCTGGCGGATTTTCTCGAGGTCGAAGGGCAGTACGAAGGCGTGGTGGATGAATTCCTGCGCGACGAACTGAACTTTGTGGTGGTGAAGAGCTGGGATTCGGCCCATGCGGGCATGCGTATGCTCGAGTCCGATGTTGCGGGACGTGCGACGTTCCTGGTGCATCCGGAAGAGGGCGCGCATGTGCATGGGGAGATGCAGGCGACGGAGTCGCGGCCAGAGGGAGCGGTTGCGCTGAAAGACTGCGTGCGCGTGCTGAACGGCTTCGGCAACTCGCTGGAGACGATGCTGCCCAAGCTGCGCGACGGCTACATTGCTCCGGATGCAGCGACCGCGCGGCGGCTGGCGAGCGAGCATCCGCGCGGGTTCTTCCTGAGCCCGAACGGCGAGGCCTTCCACAACGCGACGGTGACGGGCGGACGCGTGCGTGCGCAGGGACCACTCTCGCTGAAGCGCGAGCTGAACGAGGTGCAGCAGAGGCTCGATGCAGTGACTGCGGCGTTGGGCGAATCGGAGATGGCGGCGGCATCGCTGGAGCATGAGTTGCGCACGCTGACTGCGGCGCTGGATGGGAGGACGCTGGAGTTGCGCGAAGCGGAGCGCGAGTCGGCGAACTCGGGCGCGGCGCTGAAGCAGATGGAGTCGGAGACGGCGCGCATTGAGCGGCGGCTGCAGGAGTGGTCGCTGGCTATGGAGCGCAACCGCGACGCGAAGGGGAACCGGCAGGAGGCGATCGAGCAGCGTAGGAATGAGGCGGCGGCGCTGGAGGCGGAGCGCGAGGCGCTGGAGACGAAGGCGAGCGAGTTGCAGGTCCAGCTGGATGGTCTGCGTGCGCGGCGCGACGAGCTGCAGCAGGCGTCTGCGCAGGCGGCGGCGGTGCTGGCGGCCATTGAAGAACGGCAGAGGAACGCGGCGGCGAACTGCGAGCAGACGCAGCGGATGTTCGATGGGCAGAATGCGCGGATTGCGCAGATCGAACAGCAGATGCAGGCTGCGGGCGCGGAACGTGTGCGGCGTGAGCAGGAGACGAGCGAACTGGGGGGGCAGCACGAGGCCCTGACGGAGGCACGAGCGGTCGCGCTCGCGGATGGCGCGCGGTTGAGCGAAGAGGCCGGTGCATTGCGCGCTCAGATGACGGTGCTGGATGCGAAGCTGCGCACGTTGCGGCATGAGACCGAGACGCAGCGCGAACAGCGCGCAGCGTTTGGCGCGCGGTCGGCGAAGCTGGTGAGTGACATCGAGCACATTGAAGCGGCGTGCGTGAGCGACCTGAGCGTCGAAGCTGCGGAATTGCGCGGCGATGAAGCGATCACGCGGATTGAAGGCGAGGCGCTGGCTGCGGAAGAAGAGGCCTCGCGCGAGCTGAAGCGCAGGCTGGAGGCGATGGGGCCGGTGAACATGATGGCGCTCGAGGAATACAAGGAGACGGCCGAGCGGCATGGCTTCCTGGAGACGCAGCGCAAAGACCTGATCGACTCAATCGAGAACACGCAGGCATCGATCAAGGAGATCGACGATGTTTCGCGCGTGAAGTTCGATGAAGCCTTCAAGGTGATCAACGAGAACTTCGGCGTTACGTTCTCGAAGCTGTTCGGCGGCGGCCAGGCGTTTATGCGGCTGACGGACGAGGAGAACGTCGCCGAGAGCGGCATCGACATCGTGGCGTCGCCTCCGGGCAAGAAGCTACAGAGCGTGCTGCTGCTCTCAGGCGGCGAGAAGGCGCTGACGGCGCTGTCGCTGCTGGTGGGCATCTTCCAGTACCAGCCCGCGCCGTTCTGTGTTCTGGATGAAGTGGATGCGCCGCTGGATGAGACGAACGTCGGCCGGTTTGCAAAGCTGATCGCGGAGATGTCAGCCACGACGCAATTCATCGTCATCACGCACTCGAAGCGCACGATGGAGCAGGCGGACGTGATCTACGGCGTGACCATGCAGGAGCCGGGCGTGTCGAAGATTGTGAGCGTGAACATGGAGAAGGGCAAAGCGGCGCGCGAGGAACGGGAGCGGAGGGCGGTCGCTTAAGGATAGGGACTGGTTGCCAGGGACCAGGGACCGGGAAGACGAAGCCTCGGAGATGATCCGGGGCTTTTGCTCTTTCAGTTCTCAGTTCTCAGTTCTCAGTTCTCAGTTGTCCGTCAGGCCACGTAGTTTCGTTGGGAGTCGGCTGAAGAGTGCCGAAGTGGATGAATTCGGGTGATGCCGGGTTTGAGCGGAGGCGCGGGATTTCCGCGAGGAGAGCGTCGCGTTCGATCTCGCGGTGGGCGCGCAGGCGGGTGGTGACGCGGTCGAGGTCTGCGTCGTTGTAGCCCGGATGGCAACAGAGTTCGTAAGTGCCGGAGTCTGGCAGCGCGGCGAGAACGCGGCTCAGTGTTTGCGAATCGAGCACGCCGGTGGTGGAGATCGCGACGGTGCCATCCGTTGTGAGGATGCGCCGGTCGCGAATCTGTGGAAGCGCATGCCAGCGCGGACGGAGTGCGGAGAGCAGGCGGATGGCAGCGCGGCGCTTGATGTCGCCGTGGTGCAGAGCCAAAGACCAGGCGGGCTCGAAGGGATCGCGGATAGCGCGGACGCCGCATTGTTCCGCGGCGCGAAGCAACGGGCGCGCGATGGCGGGGAAGATATGCGCGTGCTTGTGCGTATCGATATGGGTGACGGCGATGCCGGCGGCCTGGAGCTTGCGGATCTGGGCGATGGCTTCGCGTTCGATTTCTTCTGAGCGGATGCGGCCGGTCAATAGCGCGGCGAGGAAGCTGCGCAGAGTTGGGCGGAAGTAGCGGCGGTCTGGACCGAGTAAGGAAGAAATGGATTCGTGAGCTGAGACGGGGATGCCGTCG
>DATNEM010000003.1:0-16593 GCA_035552995.1 Acidobacteriaceae bacterium
TCGATGAGGACGATTTCGATCTTCGGCATGTCTGCGAAGCGGGGCAGGCGGTAGTCGGCGAAGTGTGGGTTGTCGATCTTGCCGTTGCCGAAGCGGATTGCTTCGAACAGCGCGCCGCCAAGCCCCTGCATGACGGCGCCCATGTTCTGGTTTCGGAGGCCGTCGGGGTTTACAACTGCTCCGGACTCCCACGCCTGCACCACGCGGACGACGGTCACCTTCTTGGTTGTGGGATCGATCGCAATTTCCGCACAGGTGGCGACAAAGCCGCCCTTCTCCGTGCCGCACGCGATGCCGAAGCCGCGCGTGGGTGTGGGTTTGGCATTGGCCCAGCCGAACTTTTCCGCGGCAGCGTTGAGCACTGCGGCGATCTGTGGGTTGGTGAGGTTCTTCAGGCGGAATGCGAGCGGGTCCATCTTCGCGGCGTGAGCGAGCTCATCGATGAAGCTCTCGCGCGCGAAGTGGTTCGCAGTGGCAGCCAGGGCGCGGTAGGAGCCTTGCCGCAGAGGTGATTTTGCGGCGTGATATTGCGTCACTGGCGCGGCAGCAACGGTGTAATACATATCCAGTCCTGAAGGCCCGGAGTTGTAATTGTGGTGCTCCCACGCGAGCAGCCTGCCATCTGGTGCAACCGAGGCCTTCATCTCCATCAGCCCTGCGGGGCGGAAGTAAGCCCAGGTGAACTCCTCCTGGCGCGTCCACACGAGCTTGACCGGCACGCCGGCTCCCTTCGCGAGCCGCGCTGCCTCCACGGCTGCGTCGCCGGTGTGCTTGCCGCCGTAACCTGCACCCATGTCCGGCTGGATAACGCGGGCCTGCGCGGGATCGAGATGGAATGCAGCGACCAACTCATCTTTCACGCCGAAAGGGCGCTGCGTTCCAGTCCAGACCGTCACCTTGCCGTCCTTCCATTCTGCGACTGCGGCGCGCGGCTCCAGTGGCGCATGTGCGATGTACTGCACGGTGTACGACTGCTCAAGGTGAAGGGCGTCGGAAGGCAATGCAGCTGGAGTTGCGTGGTCGGTGTCTGCTCCGCGTTCGCCGCCACCACCGCCGCGCCCGCCCTGTTCCGGATTGCTCTTGAAATAGTCGAAGATGCCGCTGTTGGATGGCTGGGGCGGCACGGTCCATTTCGCCCTGATAGCAGCGACGGCCTGCTCTGCTTCCCACATAGAGGGCGCGACCACGCCGATGAAGTCGCCGTCGTGCACCAGCTTCACGCCCGGCATTTTTTCGGCGGCCGATGTATCGATGGAATCCAGTGTGGCGTTGTAGCCTTCCGGCCGCAGCACCTTGCCGAACATCATGCCTTCGACGACGATATCCGACGGATACTGGTGCTTGCCGGTTACAAATTCCCGGCCCAGCGCCTTGGGGACGGGAGTGCCTGCGACCTTCCAGTCCTTCGCGGGGATAAGCTGCGCGCTGGTGGAGACGGTTGTCACCAGTTTTTCGCCGCGCGTGAGCTCGCCGTAGGTGAGTGACTTCTTTGTTGCAGGATTCGTCACTCGTCCGTCGGAAACCGTCAGCGTCGCTGCGTCGGCAGACCACTGCTTCGCGGCCATCTGGGTCAGTGTCTGCCGCGCCGCCGCCGCCATGGTGCGTAGGCGCGGACCCATCTGCGGCGTGGACTGGCTGCCGAAGGTGCCGGCGTCCCAGGGAACGAGGTCGGTGTCGCCCATCACCATGGTGATGGAATCGAAAGGCACCATCAGTTCTTCGGCGACGAGTTGTGCGAGCGAGGTGCGAATATTCTGGCCGGCCTCGATCTTGCCGGTGAAGACGGTGACTTTGCCGTCGGCATCAATGTGGATCCAGGCGGAGACTTCCTTGGGCAGCGCGTGGCCACCGAAGCCACCCCCGCGACCGGACTCCTGGGCCGACGCGGCATCTGCGAGGCAAACCAGCAGGCCGCCGCCAAAAAGCTTGACGAAGCTGCGGCGATCGAGGGCGAAGCGATGCAGCGGGTTCGGCGAGCGGAGGCCGATCTCATCAGGAACTTGGGTGTCGTCGAGGAGGGAGTTCATCGCGTTCCTCCTTTCGCGGCCAAGGTGGAGGCACGCTGCACGGCGGCGACGATGCGCGGATAGGTTCCGCAGCGGCAGATGTTGCCGTTCATGCGCGAAACGATCTCGGACTCGGACGGATGCGGCGTGGCGGCCAGCAGCGCGGTGGCGCCCATAATCATGCCGGAGGTACAGTAGGCGCACTGGAAGGCGCCTTCGTCGAGGAACGCCTGCTGGACGGGTGAGAGCTTGCCGCCGCGCTCCAGGCCTTCGATGGTGGTGATCTTCGCTGCGCCGACATCGGACAGCGCGGTCTGGCAGGAGCGGACGGCTTTGCCGTCGAGCAGCACAGTGCACGCGCCGCACTCGCCTTCACCGCAGCCGTATTTCGTTCCGGTCAGGTTGAGGCGGTAACGAAGGACGGAGAGAAGGGTCTCGTCGCCCGGCGCATCGACGCGGATGGCGACGCCGTTGACGTTGAGGGTTTGGGCGCTCATCTTCGCACCTCCAGCGACTGGAGAGAAGGATACGCCCGCGCGTGCCGGAGTTGCACGCGCCCGGGCGCTAGGTGGCTTTGCGCTGGAAGGCGGTTTTGCGGGCGACCGTGCCTTTGGCGCTGAAGCCGCCGGAGGACGACGCGGCGTTCTGAGCGTGCTTGCCGCCGGCTTTGGCGTTGGCGAGCTTCTCGCGGAGGGCCTGGAGCTTCTGCTCCCTGGGGCTGAGGCCGGTTTTGCGGACGAAGGAGGGCTTGGGCGCGGTGTCTTCAGTCATGGATAGATTTTGCCATGAGAGGAGCGATCGGATGTTGCTTCATTGAGTGGCGAGGAAGACTCCAACGAACATGACTACCGCGCCGAGGATGTTACGCGTGGAGACGGGATTCTTCGGCGAGCCGAGCCAGCCGAAATGCGAGAGGACGAGGCCGGCAAGAATCTGGCCGGCCAGCATGATGAGCGTGAGCTTGGCGGCCCCGATGCGGGGAATGAGGAAGGCGATTCCGAAGACCAGCGACGCGCCGAGGAGTCCGGCGCACAGCAGGATGGGATTGATGTCGCGCAGAGGCTTCAGCGCGCCGGCCTGCCATCCGGAGAGGCCGATGAGCACGGCCATGACCGCACCGATGCACCAGAACAGCGCGTTGCCGACGCGGGGGTTGTCGAGCACGGCGCCGACTTTGCCGTTCATCGCGAGGTGGACCGTGAGGACGATTCCGATCAGGAACGTGAGTGCATAGTAGGAAAGCTTCATGCCGTTCTCTCCGTCGACACAGTTCGAGAGGGCCCCCTCGTTGTGTATCGTGCAATGTGGGTTGCTTATCGCGCGAGAAGTAAAACATTGGCTGGAAGGACCTGTCAACGTATCGGGGGTGTGATTTCCGGCAATTAGGAATGCTAGGATTCCGGCGAACCGGTTGGGAGGACAAACTATGCTGCGAGTGGGGCGCTGGTGGGTGGCTGCAGGTGTCATTGCTATGGGATTGACGGCTGCACGGGCGGTGCACGCGAGGCAGAGCGATTCCGCGAGTGGGGCGGCGCCACGGAGCGGCGTTGCAAGCGCAAAGGAGGCGGCAGCCGGTTCCACGACGGGAATTGCGGTGAAGCGGCCGGTGTTTGGCGGGGCATGCAGGCTGTGTCCATGGGGCGCGATGGCGCAGGTGGTGAAGAGCGCGATGCAGTTCTACGGCTACGACGTGCAGATATGCCACAACTGCAACGCGGTGGATTCGGCGCGGATTGTGGCGGAGGCACGGGTTCCGCCGCCTTACAAGAAGGACCCTGCGGTGTCGGTGGCGATGGCGCCACCGAACGATCCTGGTCTCGGGCCGATCGACTTTGGGGCCACTGCAGAACAGCTTATGTGCCAGGCGTATGACGGCACAGGGCCGTATGCGCGCGACAAGCCGATGAAGAACCTGCGCATGATCGCGAACATCCAGTCGCCGTGGTGGCTGGTGGCAGCGGCGCGGGCCGAGACGGGGATCACCGACCTCGGGCAGGTCGGAGATCGCGTACGCGAGAAACGCCCGGTGCGAATCTATGCGTCGCGGACGGACGAGATGGTGACGGCGATCCTGGCGCACTATGGGCTGACGGTGGATGCGATTACGGCGGCGGGCGGATATGTGGGCACTACGTTCGCGGACCGCGAGAACTTCGACGTGATCATTCAGGGCGGGGCGCTGTCTTCTGCGCCGGAGTGGAACGTGCTGTATCAGGTGAGCCAGAAGTTCGAGCTGAACTATCTGGATATTCCGGAGCCGGTGCTCAAGAAGCTGGCGGAGACGCCGCTGCGGTATCGCGGGACGATTCCGGTGGGGCTGCTGCGCGGGGTGGAAAGGCCGATCCCCACGATTGTGCGCAATGGGACGGTGGTTTACACGCGCGCGGATGTTCCGGAGAGCTTTGCGTATGCGGTGGCGAAGGCGCTGGACGAGCACCAGGATGAGTTGCAGTGGACGAACCAGAACTTCTCGTACAACGTGCATACGGTGTGGAAGTCGCCGTGCGACGTGCCGCTGCATCCGGGAGCGGCGAAGTATTACAGGCAGGCGGGATATTTGAGGGCGACGCGGTAAATAAATGTGCGAGGGCGTGCAAGCAAGAATGAGATGTGGGTTGGAGGGTTCATGGCGAGATGGAGTCGCAGTACGGCGGCGAAGTGCGCAAGGCGGCAGATGACACCCAGAGCCCACCGCTGTTTACCGCGGTGCAGGAACAGCTGGGACTAAAGTTGACGGCGACGCGGGGGACAGTAAGCACGCTGCTGATCGACAGCGTGCAGAAGCCGTCGGCGGACTAACCTACCACGTCTTCCATGGCGCTTTGCCGGAGGCCCACAGTTCTTCCAACTGGTGTTTATCGCGCAACGTATCCATGGCCTGCCAGAAGCCGCGGTGCAGATAGGCCTGGACCTCGCCGCGCGCCACGAGCGCCTCGATCGGCTCCCGCTCGAACATCCAGAGGTCGTCGTGGATTTCGGCGATAACTTGGGGCGAGAGCACGAAGAAGCCGCCGTTGATCCAGCCGCCTTCGTCTTTCGGCTTCTCCTGAAACGCGTAGACGTTGGACTCCTTGATGCCGAGCGCGCCGAAGCGCGCGACCGGCTGCACGCTGGTGAGGGTGACAAGCTTGCCATGGTTCTTGTGGAAGGTGATGGTCGCCTGTATGTCCACGTTGGCGACGCCGTCACCGTAGGTCATGCAGAAGGCGTCCTCGCCCTGGAGGTATTTTGCGACGCGGCGCAGGCGGCCGCCCGTACCGGAGTCGTCGCCGGTGTCGACGAGCGTGACGCTCCAGGGCTCGGCGACAGAGTCGTGAACAGTCATCTTGTTGTGGGCGATGTCGAAGGTGACGTCGGAGGTATGCAGGAAGTAATTGGCGAAGTACTCCTTAATGACGTAGCCCTTATAGCCGAGGCAGATGATGAAGTCGTTGATGCCTTGGCTGGAATAGAGCTTGAGGATGTGCCACAGGATGGGGCGGCCGCCGATCTCGACCATGGGCTTGGGGCGGACGGTAGTCTCTTCGCTGAGGCGCGTACCAAGACCGCCTGCAAGGATGACAGCTTTCATCGAGGACTCCGTTAGGACGATTGAAGCAATCGTGTGAATTCGGCCGAAGTGCTGGAGCACAAATCCCAGCGATCAGTATGACATGCAATAATGCAGCAACCCGATTGCGAAGAGAGAGCATCAGAGCAATCACCCCAAACTGAACATTCGGTGGGTCACTCATGCTCAGAGCTTTGAAGAACCGCCTGCTGAAAGCAGGGCCAAACAGCGCGGTGGTGTTTCAGGCATTTCGTCTACAAGCCTTGATGCGCGGTATCCGGCTCAGGAAGACCGATGGCGTCATCGTAATGACGAAGGGGCGGCAGAGGATCCTGCTTAGCCCGCGGGACACCGTCAGCGTTCCGTTCGTGGGACACCTCTGGAAGCTGTTCTTCGACACGATTGAGGGCGTCCAGCGAGGGGAATGCCGGGTGCTGGATTTTTCGCAACCCGCGCTGCATCGCTACCGGCGTACCGGGCTGTCTTTTTTTTCGCCATCCATCGCTGAGGATGACTGCATGGATGCGTATCAGAGCTCCTACAGGCCGGCCGAGGGTGACATAGTCTGGGACGTGGGCGCGTATGCCGGAATGACGACCTTTATGTTCGCAAAAATGGTGGGGCCGACCGGCAGAGTGATTGCATTCGAGCCGGACGACACCAATTTCGATTTTCTGCTGCGCAATATCGAGCTGCACAAGCTGGAGAATGTGGTGCCGGTAAAGGCGGCCCTTTCCGATGAGACAGGCATGGCCACGTTCTGCATGGATGGAACGATGAGCGCAGGCCTGACGAAGACGCTGGCAAACCCTGCGCAGAAACACACCTGCATGGTCGAGACGATGTCGCCCCAGGATGCTTGCAAACGCTACGGCGGCGTGCCGCAGTACATCAAGATGGACATTGAGGGGGCGGAGTTGAGCGTGGTCCCAGCGCTCAAGGCGCTGCTTCAGGCCCATCCGATCCATATGGTGATCGAGAGCCACCATGTAGTGAATGGGAGATATACGGCTGGGCCTCTTCCGCCAATGCTTCATGCATTCGGGTATAGGGCGTGGTCGTCGACCGAGTTCAGGCAGTGGTTCACCTGGGCTGAACCTCCTGCCGCTATGCAAACCGCCGCAGGAGCAATCCGCAGACAGGCAGCCTGATACGGCCCCTGGTGCTTCCCTGAAGCATACTGCGCGATGATGGGTGATACAGTAGCAGCGCTGGGGAAGGACCGGGCGAAGCTGAATGATTGACGTCTTGAAGAGAGAGCTGCTGCGGGGCGGTCCGCAAAGCCCGGCACTGCGCGCAGCATTCCGTCTGCAGGCGGCAATGAATGGCGTGAGGATGCATGTACACGATGGGCGCATTGCGCTGCGTCGCGGGCAACAGGAGATTGTGCTGGGTGACCGTGACATCATCAGCGTGCCATTCGTGGTGCATTCCTGGCAGAGTTTCTTCGAGACGCTGGAGGCGGTGCAGAGGAATGGGCGGGAAACGCTGGATTTCTCCGAGGCCGGCCTGCACCGGTATCGTAAGTACGGGTTGAGCTTTTATGCTCCGTCGTTGGCCGAGGAGGACAGCATGGAGGCGTACACGTCATCCTATTGCCCCCACTCTGGAGACGTGGTTTGGGATGCAGGCGCGAACGCCGGACTGACAGCGTACTTCTTCTCGCAGATGGTGGGGCCGACCGGCAAGGTGATCGCGTTCGAGCCGGACGACACCAATTTCGATTTTCTGCTGCGCAATATCGAGCTGCACAAGCTGGAGAATGTGGTTCCGGTAAAGGCTGCCGTGTCGGACGAGACAGGCACGGCGACGTTCTGCATGGATGGAACGATGAGCGCCGGCCTGACGAAGACCCTGGCCCATTCCGACGTACAACACAGCCGCACGGTGGAGACGCTGTCGCCGGAGGACGCGTGCGCGCGCTTTGACGGCGTGCCGCAGTACATCAAGATGGACATTGAGGGGGCGGAACTCAGCGTCATCGCGGCGTGCAAGCCTCTTCTGCAGGAAAATCCAATCCATCTCGCAATTGAAAGCAACCATGTGGTGGACGGGAAATATACTGCGGGGCCGTTGGAGGCGATCTTCAGCGAGATCGGCTATAAAGCCTGGTCATCCGACAAATATGGCCAGCTCTTCACGTGGGCTGAGCCGTATACCCAGCTCCAGATGGAGCCAGACCGAGCCAATGCATAGGCTGTTCCCTCGCTGGTTTACCGGAGAGCGAAGGCGATAACGGCATCGCCCTGCGGCGTTCCCCAGAGGCCGTCACCTCCGGCGGCGAGGACGACAAACTGGCGGCCATGGACGGAATAGGACATCGGCGTGGCCTGCGCTGGGACCGGAAGCTCTGCTTTCCAGAGTTCTTTTCCAGTGGAGCTGTCGTATGCGCGCAGCATCGGCTCGCGGGTCCCGGCGGAGAAAAGCAGACCGCCGGCGGTGACCATCACTCCGCCAAGGCTGGCTGCTCCGGTCTGACGCCCGGCAATCTGCGTACCATGGGCCACCTGCCATGCCATGGTCCCCGTCTGGAGGTTGAGGGCGGAGATACTCCCCCACGGCTCAGCGGAGCAGGGCTGACCGTGAGAGTCGTAGATGGGATGGCGATACAGAGAGTAGGGAGCGAGCATCTGCGGGGAACGATCGTCGCCGAATGCCGCGTGCAAAGATAGTTGCCTTTGCTGTTCCGGAGTAATGAGCAGACCGCGCCGCGCCAGATGCCTCAGCCAGAAGCAAAAGAGGGTCGCAACAATGGTTAGGACCAGGACCGTCGCGGCAGGTATCATACCTCGCCTGCGCCACCGCCAAAGCAAAATCAGCGCACAGGCGACCGCGAGACCGACTAACACGTGGATGCCGGCTTTGGACCGAACCGTCACCACTACCGGGTCGCGCCAGAACGTCTTACGGCGAACGAGTTGAACGAAGTACGGAAGACTGTTTGTATTTGCGTAGAGGACGCCGGAGACAGGGTCATAGGCGGTCGAGCCCCAGTTGATTCCGCCGATAGCTCCTGGAAAGACGAGTGAGCCTTTGAGCGATGGCGGGGTGTAGATGCCTTCATAGCGGAGCGCGGAGATTTGGCGCAGGCAGGAATCGCGATCGGCCGCATCGCGGTCCGGGCTAATGAGATCGGCAGACCATGCAGTGGGCGAAAGAGAGGGCAACGCGGGGAAGGGCTGCGTTGGCGACGTGTCTTCGCCCGGGATGTCGCTCTGCGGCACTGGCCGTTCCTCCACGGGAAAGAGCGGCTTGCCATTGCGACGGTCCAGAACAAAGACCATCCCCGTTTTTGGGATGACTGCTATCGCCGGAATATTGCCATGCCAGGCGAAGAGCAGAGGCTCGCTCGCAATGTCATAATCCCAGAGATCGTGATGGACAACCTGAAAGGCCCAAATTTTTCGTCCCGTGGTCGCATCCAGCGCAACGATTGAATTTGCGTCGCGGTCGTCGCCCGGACGCATGCCTCCGTAGTAATCGGGCGAGGCGCTTCCGGTTGGCACGTAAACGAGGCCGAGCTGCGGGTCCGCCGCGATGGTGCTCCATACGTTTCCCGCTCCGGTCGGGGGATTTTGGGATGCTCCCCACGGAATAGGCTCCCACTTCCAGACAGGCTGGCCGGTGCGTACATTGTAGGCACGGACGGCTCCAGAAGCCATGTTTACTGCGGTGTTGTCCGAGATGGAGGATCCGACGACCACCACGTCTCCCAACACGGTAGGCGCGGAGGTGATGTGAAACGTTGCAGCCAGGCCGGTAAGTCCGGCCTTCAAGTTGATGCTGCCATGGTCTCCAAAGTCGTCGCAGGGCTTCCCGTCGGCGGCATCAACGGCCCAGAGGCGAGCGTCGTTCGTACCCACAAAGATCCGCGACGCGCAGGCTCCGCGGCTGCCGCCGCTCCATGTCGCGACACCGCGGGACGTGGTGATGTCTGCTTCGACCAGAGTCTCCAACGGCGGCTGGTAGTGCCAGCGCTCCGTGCCGGTAACAGGATCGAGGGCGATGATCTCGTCGAAAGGCGAGGTGAGATAGAGCAGACCGTGGAATAGGACAGGAGTCGCCTCAAAGGACGCTGCGTAGCTGCCCGGAACCCGTGAATCGAGCGCGTGTGTATGGTAGGTCCAGACAAGATGGAGACGGGAGATGGTGGCGCGGTTAATTTCGGTAGCGGAGGAGAAACGCTGTCCGCCGGGATCGCCGCCGTAAGTTGGCCAACCTGAATCCACTTTTTGCGCAAGAGAGGAAATTCCGGCAATGACCATTGCCAGGACAGCGAAGATACGGGCCACGAACTGCTCCTCGGTGGTGCATAAGCGACGAACGCCCTCCATAGCCTAGCAAACAGACATTTGAGGTTCTGCGTCCTCCGGGCTGGTGCCACTTGCCTGCTCACACTGTACTCTGGTGCTGGGGCCTGAGCCAGACGGGGGAACTAACGCAACACCCATGATGAAACTTTCCGATTACGTTTTTGCGCGGCTGAAGGACTGGGGAGCGAAACATATCTTCCTGGTGACGGGCGGCGGTGCGATGCATCTGAACGACTCGATCGGTACATCCGGATTAAGTTATGTCTGCACCCATCATGAGCAGGCGGCTGCAATGGCGGCCGAAGGATACGCCCGTATTACGAACACGCCTGGGCTGCTGAATGTCACCACTGGGCCGGGCGCGATCAACTCGCTGAACGGCGTCTTCGGGGCGTGGACGGATTCCATTCCAATGCTGATCGTCTCCGGACAGGTAAAGCGCGAAACCTGCATGCGCACCTACGGTCTTACCAAGCTGCGCCAGCTGGGGGACCAGGAAGTGGACATCGTGCGCATGGTGCAGGGCATCACGAAGTATGCCGTCTGGGTCGACGATCCCGAAACGATTGCCTATCACCTGGAAAAGGCATGGTTCCTCGCACAGAATGGCCGACCCGGGCCCTGCTGGCTCGATATCCCAGTAGATGTGCAGTCCGCGCAGATCGACGAGACAAAGCTCAGGCACTACGACGCGGAGGAAGACCGGACAAAGTGGGACAACGCGGTCGTCGCGGCGCAGGTGAAAGACACGCTGCAGCGTATCGCGGCGGCGGAGCGGCCGGTGATCTTTGCCGGTACAGGCGTGCGCCTCTCCGGCGCGCTGGATGTCTTTGACAGCGTGATCCGCAAGCTGAGGATTCCTGTGGTGACGGCGTGGACGCATGACCTGATCGCGTCCGATGACGAGTTGTTTTGTGGCCGGCCCGGGACGATTGGAGAACGCGCGGGCAACTTCACCGTGCAGAACTCCGATGTGCTGCTGGTGCTGGGATCGCGCCTGAATATCCGCCAGACCAGCTACAACTGGGATTCGTTTGCCCGTTTCGCGACGAAGATACAGGTCGATGTGGATGCGGAGGAATTGAACAAGCCGCTACACAAGCCGGACATCGGCATCCATTGCGATGTGAAGGTCTTTTTGGAAGAAATGCTGCGGCAACTGCAAAGCGGTGATTGCCCCTGCGATGCGCATGAAGACTGGCTTGCGCGCGCTCGCCAATGGAGAGAGAAATATCCAGTCGTGCAGGAGCGGCAAAAGAGTGAAGGCCCTCCACTGAATCCGTATTACTTCATCGACCGGCTGTTTGCGATCCTGGACAACGAAGATGCGGTGGTCTGCGGCAATGCGACCGCATGCATTGTTCCCTACCAGGCAGGCAAGCTGAAGAAAGGGATGCGGCTGATCTCGAACTCAGGGTCGGCATCGATGGGCTACGATCTGCCTGCCGCTATCGGAGTCGCCGTTGCCAAAGGAAGTCGAATCATTTGCCTGGCAGGAGACGGCAGCCTGCAGATGAATATTCAGGAGCTGCAAACGGTAGTGACACACCGGCTGCCGGTCAAAATCTTTGTGCTCGGCAACGGTGGCTATCTCTCCATTCGCCAGACGCAGAACGGCTTCTTTCAGGGACGGCTCATCGGTACCGGCGCCACCAGCGGTATTTCGTTCCCGGACATGATGAAGGTCGGTGCAGCCTACGGCATTCCGTCCTTTCGTGTGGAGCGGATGTCCGATCTCGAAATGGTAAAGGCCCAGTTGGCGGTCCCAGGCCCGTCACTCTTCGATGTGCAATTCGATGTGGCACAGGAGTTTGAGCCGCGGCTGCGCTCCAGAATTCTGCCGGATGGAAAAATCCAGACGCCCAACCTGGAAGACATGTACCCGTTTCTTCCGCCAGAAGAACTGGCGGAAAATATGCTCGTCTCCAAAGAGCGCCAATGACAACCGCAGAGGGCCGGATTGCAACCAATCTATTCTTTGACCTCGACGGTACACTTCTGGATTCGTTGCCCGGGATACATCATTCCGTGAGTGCTGCATTCACTGTCTGCGGATTGCAGATGGGCGAGACAGACCTCCGCACTTTGATCGGGCCGCCCATCCGAACCATACTCGCTAACATCTCGGCGGTAACGCTGGATGACGTCCAACTGGACCGTCTGGTGGCGGCATTTCGCCAGAGTTACGACAGCGATGGATGGAAACTGACGCCGCACTTTCCGGATGCGGCCGGCACCCTCGAGAGCCTCCGCGGTCAGGGTAGACGCCTCTTTGTCGTGAGCAACAAGCCGCATCATATTTCCAAAAGAATATTGTCCGCCGAGGGAACGCTCGATTCCTTCGATGAAATTGTGACGCGCGATATAAGGCAGCCGCCATATTCAACCAAGCACGAAATGCTTTGTTATCTGCTGCAAAAGTGGCATCTGGAGCCGGATTTATGCTTAATGATCGGCGATACAATGGACGATGCAAGAGCCGCCTGTGACGTGGGAATGCCGTTCTGTCTGATGACCCACGGCTATGGCGGCGAATCGATAGAGGCGCAGGCGCCAGTGGCCTTCCGCTGCAACTCATTTGCGGAACTTGCATCGATTGCTGCCCAGGAGCGGAACATTGATTGATAAGGACATCTTCGAAGACCTGTTCGTTCTGGAGATGGCGAACAACCATCTCGGTAACGTGGAGCGCGGGCTCAAGATTATCCAGGAGTTCGCGCAGGTCGTGCGCTTCAACAACGTGCGCGCGTCCATTAAGCTTCAATTCCGCGACGTAGACAACTTCGTCCACAAGGATTTCGTCGATCGCTCCGACCTGCGTTATGTGAAAAAGACGCTGGAGACGCGGTTGAGCGATGAGGAATACGCGACGCTGGTCAAGGCCATTCGCCAGGCCGGCTGCATTGCCACAGCGACGCCGTTCGATGAGTGGTCGGTGGATTTGTGTGTTCGCCTCGGTATTCCAATCGTTAAAGTTGCAAGCTCGGACATGAACGACTGGCTGCTGCTGGAAAAGATCGCAAAGACAAGGAAGCCGGTGGTCGTCTCCACCGGAGGCTCGTCCCTGAAGGACATGGACGACATTGTGACCTTCTTTGGGAACCGCAACATTCCGCTGGCGATCAATCACTGCGTGTCCATCTATCCTGCCGAAGACTCCGAATTGGAAATCAACCAGATCGATTTCCTGCGCAACCGATACCCGAACAATACGATCGGCTACTCGACCCACGAGTATTCCGATTGGACGAACTCCATGATGCTTTCCTACGCCAAGGGCGCGCGGACCTGGGAGCGGCATATCGACATTGCGACCGACGGCGTAAAGCTGAGCCCATATTGCAGCCTGCCGCACCAGATCGACCAGTGGTTCAAGGCCTATCACAAGGCCAAGGAGATGTGCGGCGCTCCGGGCACCCAGAAGCGCATGCCGCCCAAGAAAGAAGTCGATTATCTGGATGCCCTGGTGCGCGGCGTATATGCCAAATACGATTTACCTGAAGGGCATTCGCTCTGCGATGACGACGTTTACCTGGCGATTCCATTGCAACAGGGGCAACTGAGCTGCCGCGAACTGATGAGCGGAGAGATGCTGCTGAAGCCCGTTCGAAAAGATCAGGCCATCAGCATTGACGACATCGAGAGCCCCTATGCGCAGATACCGTCTCTGCGCAAAACCATCTTTGGCCGCGGGCTGGCGGTAAAGCGGGAATAGAGAAACATTGTCTGCCGGGCCGGTCGAGGAACCTGCGCTTTGAATGGAAAGAAAACCATCTCCGTCGTTACACCTTGTTTCAACGAAGAGGACAACGTCCTGAACCTGTATAACCAGGTGCGCGAGGTAGTGGCAGCGCTCGGCGAATACGATTACGAGCACATCTTCATCGACAATGCATCGCGGGACAACACGGTGGCGGTCCTGAAGATGATCGCGGCCGAGGACAAGAACGTCAAGATCATTGTGAACACGCGGAACTTCGGGCATATCCGCTCGCCCATCCACGCCATGCTACAGGCGCGGGGGGACGCGGTGATCAGCATTGTCGCCGACCTGCAGGACCCGCCGCAGATGATCGCCGACATGGTGCGGCATTGGGAGGGCGGCGCCTACTGCGTGCTCGGCATTAAGCGCACCAGCGAAGAAAACTCGGCGATGTTCTGGCTGCGCAAGCAGTATTACGCTACGCTGGAAAAGCTCAGCTCGATCGAGACCATCCAGAACTACACAGGCTTCGGCCTGTACGACCGCAAGGTGATGGAGCTGGTGCGGGCCTTCGACGATCCTTATCCGTATTTCCGCGGCATGATTGCCGAGATAGGCCTGCCGACGGTAAAGCTGCCGTATGATCAGCCGGCGCGCAAGTTCGGCATCACCAAGAACAACTGGTACACGCTCTACGACATTGGAATGCTGGGGATTATCAGCAACTCCAAGGTGCCATTGCGACTGGCTGCGCTCGCCGGGTTTGCCGGCGCGAGCTTTTCGTTTCTCATCGGCTTTGTGTACCTGCTGCTGAAGCTGGTGTTCTGGTCGACGTTCAGCTTTGGACTCGCGCCGCTGCTGGTCGGCATCTTTTTCATCTCGTCGCTGCAACTGCTCTTTCTGGGAGTGATGGGAGAATATATCGGGTCGATTTACACTCAAGTGCAGAACCGGCCGCACACCGTGGAGCGGGAGCGCATCAATTTTGAGTATCCGCTGGCGCATCCTAAGCAGAGCGCGCCGCAGGGGATTGCAGCGCCGGTGAGTGCGTAGGGGGAACCCATTCGAGATCTGGTAAAGCGCCAACTGGAGCAGTCGGCTGCGACGCTGGCGGCGGTGCTCCAGGATGAATCGATCCACGCCGCCGTGCTGGAGGCGGGACGCATCACCGCGGACGCGATGCGCGCGGGCCGCAAGCTGATGGTCTGCGGCAACGGCGGCTCCGCGGCGGATGCGCAGCATCTGGTGGCGGAATTCGTTGTGCGGCTGGAGCAGGACCGGCCCGCGCTGCGCGCGATCGCGTTGACCACCGATTCGAGCATCCTGACCGCCGCCGGAAACGACTACGGCTATGAGCACGTTTTCGAGCGCCAGATAGAGGCACTGGGCGTGAAGGGAGATGTGCTGCTAGCGATCTCCACCAGCGGCAACTCGAAGAACTGTGTGCTGGCCCTGAAGCAGGCGCGTGCCATGGGCATCCACACTGTCAGCTATACGGGCAACGGCGGCGGCGCGATGAAGGAGCTCTCGGACATCAACGTGATCGTGCCCTCGACGGTCACGATGAACATTCAGGAGTCGCAACTCGCGCTCGAACACATCTTCTGCATGGTCGTGGAGCGTTGCTACTTTGGGCCGGACTTCGGGACTGTACGCAGCGAGGCGAAAAGCAAGGCATGACGGCTAAGGCGTTGCCGCCGCTGGCCAGGCGCGATCTCGACCTGGTGTTGAATGAAACACGCGAGATGTGGGAGCGGGCCCGTGGGCAGCGGATCTTCATTACGGGCGGGACGGGCTTCTTCGGTTGCTGGCTGGTGGAGAGCTTCTGCCATGTGAACCGCGAACTGCAGCTGGAAGCGCAGGCTACGGTCCTGACCCGCGATCCCGCAAAGTTCGCGGCGAAATGCCCACACCTGGCCAATGACGGGGCAATCACTCTGCATGAAGGCGACGTGCGAAGTTTTGACTTTCCGGAGGGCGAGTTCCCGTTTATAGTCCACGCGGCAACCGAAGCGGTAGTGCAGCAGAGCGCGGATGAAGTTCTGTCCACCATTGTTGATGGCACGCGGCGAGTGCTGGAGTTCGCGAAGGCGCGCGGGACGAAGCGATTTTTGCTGACAAGTTCGGGCGCAGTTTACGGCAGGCAGCCGGCCGAGATGACGCATGTGCCTGAGACGTATGTCCCCGCTCCCGGCGAGGTGGACGCGGTGAACGCCTACTCTGAGGGCAAGCGGAAAGCAGAGGCGCTCTGCGCAGAGATGACGCGCGGCACGGAGCTGGAGACGGCCATCGCTCGCTGCTGGGCATTCTGCGGGCCGCACCTGGCGCTGGACGCGCACTTCGCGATCGGCAACTTCATCGGCGATGTACTCGCGGGGCGGCCGATTGCCATCGGCGGCGACGGGACGGCGCGCAGGTCGTATCTCTACGCGACAGACCTTATAGTATGGCTCTGGACCATGCTCTTTCGCGCGCCTGCATTGGTGGCGATCAATGTCGGCTCAGCGCGTGACGTGAGCATCAGGGAGCTGGCCGAAACGGTGGCACGAACGCTCGCCTCCCGGACTGAAATTCAAGTCGCAAAACACCCAATTGCAGGCGCAGCGCCCGCCAGATATGTGCCTTGCGTGGAGCGTGCGGAGCAACTGCTGGGACTGCGCGAGACGGTGCCTCTGGAGGAGCAGATCCGACGCACGGCCGAATGGCATGGCTTCACGCCGGAACGTTAGTGATTGAGGGGATTCACGAGGCGGGTGGGGGAAACCGTGGATGTGTATCGTTAAGGAAGATGGCAGATGACGTCAAAGATTCGAAAGCGGAACAACTGCGGCAGCAGATCCTCGCTTTGACAGCGGAGTTTCACGCGGAGCAGTTCCACGCGCGGGAATTCGTACCGGGCGAGTCGACAGTGCCCGTGTCCGGCAAGGTGATCGATGCCGGCGACATGATGTCCGTGGTCGACTCGGCGCTGGACGGCTGGTTCACCACGGGGCGATGGGCGCGCGAGTTCGAGCGCAAGCT
>DATNEM010000004.1:0-4473 GCA_035552995.1 Acidobacteriaceae bacterium
CGTCGAAACCATCGACCGCACGCTGCTCGAAGCTGCCGGCGCACAAAATCACTCAGCCGCCCTCAACTCCGAATCGCCCGGCCTGATGATCGACCGCCTCTCCGTCCTCGCGCTGAAGCTCTACCACACCGAGGAGGAGACCCAGCGCGCCTCCGCCACCGAGGCCCATCGCGAGAAAAACCGCGCGCGCCTTGCTCTGCTTAGGGAACAGCGCACCGACCTCGCGGCCTGTCTCGACGACCTATGGAAGCAGGTCCATTCCGGCACTCGCCGCTTCAAGCTCTATCGCCAGATGAAGATGTACAACGATCCCGAACTCAACCCCGCCATTTATTCCCACTCCACTTCCCGCAAGCCGAGTTGACCTTCGCCTTAACTCTGCGTATAAAACCCAAATCGAGGCCATCGGCGGAATCCGCATGTTGAGATACGTCCTCCGCAGCGAAATCTCTCTACGAGAAGGTCCCGCCCACGGCCGACCCACATCGCTGAAACTGCGATGAACACCGTATTTCCAGCCAAGTCTTTTCTGCTCCAACCAGGACCCGCACCCAATGAAGAACGCCGCCGCCAAGAAGCCGCGAACCCTTGCAGGAACCCAACCCGCGGACGCCGCACGCGCCCAGGCTCTCGCCCAATACGAAACCGCCCTGCGCCTGCTGCAGGACGGCAAGTACGACAAGGCCCACGCCGCCTTCAACCACATGCTCGCCTCGGCGCCCGCAGAACTCGCCGACCGCATCCGCATGTATATCGCCGCCTGCGTGCAGCAGCAGGCCGCCAAGGCAGGCGCCGGCGCCAAATTCGCCTCGATGGAAGAGCGTTACGATTACGCCATCTCGCTGCTCAACCACGGCCACTACGAAGACGCCCGCGGCGAACTGAAACAGATCCTCGGCGCCAATGCCAAAGCCGACTACGCTTTCTACGGCCTCGCCGTCCTCGCGAGCATGACCGGCGACTCCCACTCCTGCCTCGAGCAGCTCACCGAAGCCATTCGCCTGAACCCGCGAAACCGCATCCAGGCCCGCGCCGACTCCGACTTCCAGGACATGGCCGACGATCCCCGCTTCACCGAACTCCTCTACCCCGAGGTCTAGGGCACTGTGGCCGTTTACACTGGCCTCTAGTGTCTTCATCCTCTCAATCCGAGCTCCCTAGTCTCCGCACGCTCCGCGTCGTGGCCATCGGCGGAGGCACTGGCCTATCCACACTTCTCCGCGGACTCAAGCGCTACGTCCCCACGCCCACCGGCGCCCGCCGCGCCATCGACCAGACCGCCCGCGCTCTCGCCGGCAGCGTCCCCGCCGAAAATCGCCGCACCGGCCGCGGTGTCGATCCCTTCCTGGCATCGCATCCCTGCCTCATCCGCGACCTCGCAGCCATCGTCACCGTCACGGACGACGGCGGCTCCTCCGGACGCCTGCGCGAAGACCTCAACATCCTTCCGCCCGGCGACGTCCGCAACTGCATGGTCGCGCTCTCCGAGGATGAGCACCTGCTCGCCCGCCTCTTCCAGTACCGCTTCCATCAAGGCGATTTGGACGGCCACTCCTTCGGCAACCTCTTCGTCGCCGCGCTCTCCGGTATCACCGGCGACTTCGCCCAGGCCGTGCAGGTTTCCTCGCAGATTCTCGCTACGCGCGGCCGGATCTATCCGGCTACCAATTCCAACGTCACCCTCGCCGCGCAGATGGACGAAGGATCGATCGTCCTCGGCGAGACCGCCATTACTGCCAGCCCGCACGGCATCGTCGAGCTCCGCCTCGAACCGGCGGACGCCCAACCGCTGCCCGGCGCGCTGGAGGCAATCGCCAACGCCGACCTCATCACCCTCGGCCCCGGCTCGCTCTACACTTCGCTCATCACCAACCTGCTCGTGCGCGGCATTCCGGAGGCTATTGCCGAATCCCGGGCCGTCCGTGTCTATATCGGCAACCTCATGACTCAGGCCAATGAGTCCCTCGGCCTTACCCATTCCCAGCACATCGAGCGCATGCTGGAGCACTGCAAGATCGGATCGACCTCAAAATCGCTCGCTGGCCGCTTGCCGAAGCTCTTCGACTACGCTCTCATCAACACCGCTCCCATCTCACCAACACTGCTGAACAAGTACGCGCGCGAGGGCCAGGCCCCCATTGAGGCTGACCTCGCCCGGATACGATCCCTCGGC
The DNA here is from genome assembly GCA_035552995.1 of Acidobacteriaceae bacterium. Classification (GTDB taxonomy): domain Bacteria; phylum Acidobacteriota; class Terriglobia; order Terriglobales; family Acidobacteriaceae; genus Edaphobacter. Next base: position 2,174 of record DATNEM010000004.1, read on the forward strand.
GTCGAGCCCATCTCCGGCAGCTTCGTCCACGAGGGTGATGTCCTGCGCCATGACTATGACCGGGTCGCGGAGGCCCTCCTCCAACTCGCCTACGCGCGCGATCCCCTCGCATCCGGCCGCGGGTAGAATCCCGGCCCTACGCCAACTAGGGCCCGGTTTGGAGCATTCCGACCCCGTTTCCCTTCTGAATCCTGCTTTCGATAGGCAAACCGCACCACGGGCTTATGCATCCCACGTGTGCAAGCCGACATTCAGCCGTACCGGAGACTGGGTTGCCGGTGTAGTCCTACGGCGCGCGGCACCGATGCCGATCAACCCAACTCCGGAGGCGCAACTCGATTGGCTGCAGCAGTTCAATTCCCCTTTGAGGCCCACGAGGGTAATACCCCACCCGCGACCATGGAGGCGCGTCTGCAGCTTGCTGCCATCGTCGACTCCTCCGACGATGCCATCATCAGCAAGGACCTCAACGGCATCATCACATCGTGGAACGCCGCCGCCAGTCGCATCTTCGGCTATCACCCCGACGAGATCATCGGCCAGTCTGTCCTCCTGCTGATTCCGCCGGAACTTCAGTTTGAAGAGGCCGAAATCCTCCGCAAGATGAGGGCCGGCGAGCGCATCGAACACTTCGAGACCAAGCGCCGGCGCAAAGACGGTCAAATCCTCGACATCTCCCTAACCATATCGCCGGTTCGCGACCAGTCAGGCCGCATCGTCGGAATCTCCAAGATCGCCCGCGACATCACTGGCCGCAAACAGGCCGAGGCCGCGCTCATCGAGTCCGAACGCATGGCCACCATCGGCCGCATGGCCGCCTCGATCGCTCACGAGGTCAACAATCCTCTCGAAGCCATTCTCAACCTCGGCTATCTCCTGGTCGAGAATCAGTCTCTCGACCGCGAAGCTCGCAAATACGCACAACTGCTTGTCTCCGAAGTCCTCCGCGTCAGCGAGATCACCAAGCAGACACTTTCCTTCTACCGCGATACCACGCGCACCAGCGTCGTCAACCTCGCCGATCTTCTCGACGGAGTCCTCAAGCTGCAGAAGCCCACCCTGCAAGTGCGCTCCATCCACGTCTTCACCCGCTACCAGCCCAACGCTTGTGTGCTCGCACGCCCCGGCGAACTCCGCCAGATCTTCACCAACCTCGTGGTCAACTCCATCGACGCTATGCCGCCCTCCGGCGGCGAGATCCACGTCAGCGTCACCCGCGTCGACAAATCCTCGACTGCGTGTGTCACCGTCGCCGACAACGGGCCCGGCATTCCGGACGCTGTCCGCGATCGTGTCTTCGAACCATTCTTCTCCACCAAGACCGGCAAGGGCACGGGCCTCGGACTCTGGATCACCCAGGGCATCGTCCGCAAATATGGCGGCTCCATCCGCCTGCGCACCTGGTCCGAAGCTTCCCGGCACACGGGCACCGCGTTCCGCGTCTGCCTGCCCGCCCATAGCTAAAGTCCGATTGTGCTTGTCATTCCATAGCGTTCGGCTCAAGTCGAATGCGAAAGAACGTGCTTCTTTCATCTCAGCCCAGCCGATTACCCGAGGTTCACCAGTTGCAGCGAACCATCAACCGTCCGCTTCAACTGCCCGCACGCGGCGTAAATATCGCGCCCGCGCGGCCGTCGCGTAAACGTCGGAATCCCGCCGTCCACCAGCATCCGGTGAAACACCGCCACGTCCTCCGGCTTGGGCTGCCTGTACTCGATCCCCGGCCCCGGATTCCACACGATCAGATTCACCTTCGCCTTCATGCCACGCAGCAGCGCCAGCACCTCGCGCGCGTCTTCCGGCCGATCGTTCACTCCGCCCAGCAGCACATACTCAAACGTCACATACTCGCGCTTGCCGAACGGAATCGTCTTCAGCGCCTCCAGCAGCGCCGCGATGTCCCACTTCTTCGTGATCGGCATGATCTCGCGCCGGATCGCATCGTTCGGAGCATTCAGGCTCAGCGCCAGCTTCGGCCGGACCGGCTCTTCGGCAAAGCGCCGGATCGCCGGCTCAATCCCGCTCGTCGATACCGTCATCCTCGACTCGGGAATTCCCATCCCGCGCAGCAGATGCACTGCCTTCATAAACGCGTCATAGTTCAGGAACGGCTCGCCCATCCCCATAAACACCAGATTGATTCGGCTTGGTGTCTCCACGCCTTTGCCGCTCCCCAGGCGAACCTTGTGCCGGTTCAGCACAGCCGCCACCTGCCCCGCGATCTCGCCGGCAGTCAGGTTCCGCTTCACCCCCAGCTTCGCCGTCAGGCAGAACTGGCAGTTCACCGCGCAGCCCACCTG
>DATNEM010000005.1:0-3813 GCA_035552995.1 Acidobacteriaceae bacterium
GTCGGCGGCGCACCCAGCCCGGTCGCGGGCCGCTGTCGCAACTCCTGGGCCTCCGGATAGTAGAGCGGTGGCGCAATCACCGTCAGCCCGGGCCGCAGGACCGTAATGTTGAGCGTGCGCGATTTGCCATCGGTAAAGTCCTCCGGCGAATCCCACGTGACCACATACCGGTTCCGGACCTCGCCCACGACTTTCGCAAAGCCGCGCTCGATCGCGGACGCACGGAACTCCGCGTCCACGTTGCCGCCCGTCGCATTCGCCAGCGGCGTCAGCACGTTGTCCCGCATCTGCAGCGGCAGATGGATACGGTCCAGCATCCCCACCACCGGCAGCGCCGTCTGGATGCCGACCAGCGTGCCATCCACCTCCACGCCGTTGGTCTGCAGATAATGGAGCAGCTGCTTGCCCTTGGTCTTGCTGCCGTACTCCTGACCGTTCGAGATCACATACACGACGCGCCGGCGTTCCACCGGTTGCGTGGTCAGCGAGGTCGCAGCCGTCAGGATCGCGTCATACAGCGGGTGCGACTCGCGCGGCGGATTGATCGTCAGGCTCGAGTGCCCGCGGTTCGACGACGTGTTCGGATCGAAGTTCTGATCATTCAGCACCAAGTTCTGCGCCAGTGGGCCGCCCAGGCTGCCTGCCAGCATCTCATCGCGTCCCGACGCCTTGGAAATCTCAATCGCCTGCGACGCCCGCGGACTCTGCGCTCCGGTGAACTGCGTCACCTCTTTGGTGCTCTTGTTGTAGGTGAACACCGCAATCTCGTCGTAGCGCGAGAAGGCGCTCTGCAGCGAGCCCAGCGCCGCATTCACCGTGTCCATCTGCTCCTTGCCCAGGCTCTGGTCGATCACGATTGCGACCGCCAGCGGATGGATATCGCCCTCGTCCACAAATTTCACGATCCGCATCATGCGGCCGTTTTCAAATACCTGAATCTCCGGCTGGCGGATGTTGGCCACCATCTGGCCCTTCCCATCCTTCACCGTGAAGGGGATGTTCACCTCGGAGACGCCTTTACCGTGGATGGTGGGTCCAACGATCTCTTCCTGATTCGGAGGTTGTGTCTGATTACCTGCGGCCGTTCCCGTTCCCGCTGCGGTCGGTGCCGTATCGGGGGGCAGCGCCGTGTCCCCAGGCTCTGAAACCGACGTCGTACCCGCCCCGGGTGTCACTCCGCCGGTCGGCAGGCTCACGCGCGGCGTCGGCGCATCCGGAATCGCCGGCGGCTGCCCCTGCGCGCCCATCAGCATCAGCGCCACCGATCCAATCCCCAAACCGGCGCCGAGCCCCGCCCATTGCATCTTCGTTCTCAATCCAACCCTCGATTCTTTGCCTCTTGAGACTACCAGCGCGGCGTGAACCGCGTCATCCATTGGCCTCTCGAGCGCGTCCAACCATTGGACGGCAAAACCACGCCCTTCGTTGCGGCCCAGCTGAACATCTGAGGGCTGACAACTATCCAGCAAATCCGTCGTTTAATAGTGAATAACGCCATGCGCCTTCGCTTCCTCGCTGCCGCACTCTCTCCCACACTCGTTCTGGCGCTCGCTTTGCGCCCGCTCTCCGCGCAGGAGGCCCCCTCGGTCAGCGCGCCGCCTCCAAAGAGCGACGCACCCGCCCAACCTGTCGCCGACATCGACGCACCCACCATCAACGTGAACGTCAACCTCGTCAACGTCTTCTTCTCCGCGCGCGACAAGGACGGCTTCGTCACCAACCTCTCCAAGTCCGACTGCGCGGTCTCCGAGGACAAGGTTCCCCAGACCATCAAGGACTTCACCCAGGAGAAAAAACTGCCGCTCACCATCGGCATCCTGCTCGACACCTCAGGCTCGCAGCAGAACGTCCTGCCCATGGAACAGCAGTCCGGCTCCGAATTCCTGCGCGACGTGATGACGCCCAAGGACGAGGCGTTCCTCATCAGCTTCGACATCAACGTCGATCTGCTCGCCGACTACACCAACCGGCCCAGCGAGATCTCCCGCGCCCTCAACAAGGCCACCATCAATACCGGCGCGGGCACCGGCTCCATGACCGGCAATGGCGACCCGCGCGGCACGCTGCTGTTTGACGCCGTCTATCTCGCCGCGCATGACAAGCTCGGCCCCGAGACCGGCCGCAAGGTCCTGGTGCTCCTCACCGACGGCGGCGATGTTGGCTCGCAGGAAAACCTCAAGGGCGCCATCGAGTCCGCGCAGAAGGCCAACGCCATCGTCTATGTCATCCTCATCGCGGACCGGCAGGGCCAGCTCTACGGCGGCTTTCAGGTCGGTGACGCGGACATGAACAAGCTCGCCGGGGACACCGGCGGACGCGTCATCAACGTCGGCAACAACGGCAAAAAACTCCAGGAAGCGTTTCAGCAAATCACCGACGAGCTGCGCACGCAATATCTGCTCAGCTATCGCCCCAGCAACCCCAAGGCCGACGGCACTTACCGCAAGGTCGAACTCAGCTGCGGCAAGAACCTCAAGCTCGACGCCCGCAAAGGCTATTACGCCATGGCCTCCGCCGACCAGCAGTAGTGCTTGTCATCTATCGCCCATTCGCTATCGATTACCTAAGCTCGGATGCCCCCATCCGTACGCGCTTTTTGCGGACGGGTGGGTGTACCTCGGCCCTTGCCCCTTGCACCCGGCTCGAACCTCGCACCACGCCCCTCGAACCTAGCTCAGCCCCAGCACCGGATGCGCCACATACGGCTCTTCCAACTGCTTCATCTCCTCCGCGCTGAGCTTCAATGACACCGCCGCAGCGGCATCTTCCAGATGATTCGCCTTCGTCGCGCCCACAATCGGCCCCACAATCGCCGGCTTCTGCATCATCCACGCCAGCGCTACCTGCGCCCGCGGAACCCCGCGCGCCGCGGCCACTTCTCCTAACCGATCCACCACCGCCTTGTCCGCCTCCTGCGTCCGCGAGTAGAGCGTCTTCCCAAACGGGTCGGCATCACTCCGCTTCGTTCCCGCTTCGCCCCACGCGCGCGCCAGCCTGCCGCGCGCCAGCGGACTCCACGGCAGCACACCCACGCCCTGGTCCACACACAGCGGCAGCATGTCCCGCTCCTCTTCGCGATACAGCAGGTTGTAGTGCGGCTGCATCGCCACAAAGCGCGACCATCCGCGCTCCTTCGCCGTATACAGCGCCTTTGAGAACTGCCACGCCCACATCGACGACGCGCCCAGATACCGCACCTTGCCCGCGCGCACGCAGTCGTTCAGCGCCTCCAGCGTCTCCTCGATCGGCGTCGTCTTGTCCCAGCGATGGATCCAGTAGAGATCGACGTAATCCATGCCCAGCCGGCGCAGGCTCTCGTCCAGCTCGAACAAAATCTCCTTGCGAGATAGCCCGCCGCCGTTCGGCCCATCGCGCATCACGCCGTTCACCTTGGTCGCGACGACAACATCCTCGCGCTTCGCATTCGACTTGAGGAAACGCCCGAGCACGCGCTCGCTGTCGCCCATCGCATACACATTCGCCGCATCGAAAAAGTTGATCCCCAGATCAAGCGCCTGCTTGAAGAACGGCGCGCTCTCCTGCTCATTCAGGCTCCACGTGTTCGATCCCGGCCGCAGCGGCTGCCCCGCCGGCGCCGTGCCGTAGCTCATGCACCCCAGGCATATCCGCGAAACCTTCAACCCCGTCCGCCCCAGATTCACATACTCCATCGGAAACACCTCTCGCTCCAGTATCCACGTCTCGTTCAATGGATGCGTTTTGGGGCCCCATTCCTGCTTCTCTCCCTCGAACCACCTCAAATGCGTCGGCCTTTTTGAAAGTGATATCGTTGTCTCGCCCATGAACAGAGTT
>DATNEM010000006.1:0-8694 GCA_035552995.1 Acidobacteriaceae bacterium
GACGAAGCTGGCGGTGCGATTTGTGAGCGACGATCCGTCGCCAGCGCTGGTGGAGCGGATGACGCAGGCGTATCTGAAGTCGGACGGCGACATCAAGACCGTGCTGCGGACAATGTTCGAGTCGCAGGAGTTCTGGGCGCCCGCGGCGGCACATGCGAAGGTAAAGACGCCGGAGGAGTTTGTGATCTCGGCTGTGCGCGCAAGCGGCGCGCAGGTGAACAATTCGCTGGCGCTGGTGGCGGCGCTGGACAAGTTGGGTATGCCGCTGTACGGCATGCAGACGCCGAATGGATACAGCTGGAAGAGCGAGGGGTGGACCAACACAGGCGCATTGGTGAACCGCATGAATTTTGCGCTGGTACTTGCCGGCGACATGCTACCGGGGGTGCGCACGGACTGGACGCGGCTGATAGGCACTGTGACGCCGCGCAAGGCGGACATGGCCAACGCGGACGGAACGATTGATCCTGAGGTCGCTGCAAAGGAGCGCAGGCTGGAGACGATTTTGTTGGACCAGCCGCTGAGCGAGAAGACGCGCATGGCGGTGTTGAGCCAGTCGAATGACACGACGGCGGCGATCCAGGCGGCGAAGGAGTTCCAAACTGGCGGCGGTGGATTGCTGGGCGGGGGTGGCGGACAGTTGGCGGGGCTGTTTGGCGCGGGCGGCCCTGCGGCGGCAGCGTTAAGAAATCAGCAGGCGGATGATCGGCAGGCTGCGATTATGGCGGGGCTGATGCTGGGGTCGCCGGAATTTCAACGGCGCTAAACGCGCCGAGGGACTAGGGACTAGTTGCTAGGGACTAGTTTGTCGCGCCGAAGTGGCGTGGCTTGTCTGCCGCTCTAGCGAGGAGGAAGTGAGATGGCGAGCAGAGGTTGGAATTCGGCGGATGTGAGTGACTGGGGCTGTGACATCTGTGGGCGGGATGTGGAGCGGCGCGCGATTTCGCGACGGATATTCATGAAGAATGGCGCGCTGGCGCTGGTGGGTACTTCTGCGATTCCGGCATTTCTTTCGCGGAGCGTTCTGGCGGAGATGACCACCGCGGCGGCGAACAAGAAGAAGCTCGTGGTGATCTTCCAGCGCGGGGCGGTGGACGGCCTGAATGTGGTGGTGCCGTACACCGAGCAGAACTACTATGCGATGCGACCGACGATTGCGATCCAGCAGAACGAAGTGATCGACCTGGATGGACACTTCGGGCTGCATCCGCAGATTGCGGCGTTCAAGCCGCTGTATGACCAGGGACATCTGGCGATCGTGCATGCGGCGGGGTCGCCGGACCCGACGCGATCCCACTTCGATGCGCAGGACTACATGGAGAGCGGCACGCCGGGGTTGAAGTCAACCGAGGATGGCTGGCTCAATCGCGCGCTGGAGGCGGCCCCGGAGGAGAAGGCGTCGGCGTTTCGCGCGGTGGCGCTGGGCGCGCAGGTTCCGCGAACGCTGCAGGGCAAGATGCCGGCGATCGCGCTCAACAATCTGGCGGACTTTTCCGTAGGCGGGCGCGGACAGACGACATCGCCGATCTCAAACGCGTTCCAGGCAATGTATGACCAGAGCTCGGACACGGTGCTGCAGGGCACGGGGCAGGAGACGTTTGAGGCGGTGAAGATGCTGAAGGCTGCGAACCCGGCTCAGTACAGGCCGCTCGCGGGTGTGGAATATCCGGCGGGCGCGTTCGGGAATAGTTTGAAGCAGATTGCGCAGTTGATGAAAGCGAACCTTGGAGTGGAGGCGGCATTTACGGATATTGGCGGATGGGACACGCACCAGAACCAGGGCGGCGCGAATGGGCAGTTGGCGAATCGGCTGACGGAGTTTTCAACGGCGATTGCGGCCTTCTGGCGGGATATGGGCGACGACGCGGAGAACGTGACGCTGGTGACGATGAGTGAGTTTGGACGCACGGCGCGGCAGAACGGGACCGGCGGCACGGATCACGGGCACGCGAATGTGATGTTTGTGCTGGGTGGCACGGTGAAGGGCGGCAAGGTGTACGGGAAGTGGCCCGGTGTGGAGAACGAACAGTTGAACGAGGGCCGCGATCTGGCGGTGACGACGGACTTCCGCACGGTGCTGGGCGAGGCCGCGTACAAGACGCTGGGCGCGAAGAATCTAGAAGTCGTGTTTCCGAATGCAAAGGTGCGGCCGGCGGGGTTCTTGGGGCTGATGCGGGGCTGATCGCCTGGTTTAGAAAAGCAGATCCTTCGACTGCGCATCGCGCATTTACGCGATGCTTCGCTCAGGATGACAAGTCTATTAGCTTGCGCCGCAGCCGGAGTCCCAGACGCGGACCTTGGCCCACAGCGTGTCTGTGGCGAAGATGATGCAGCTGCGGCCAGTGTTGGTGTCGAGGCGCCAGGTGATGTCGCCCTGGCGGTAGAGCTGATACTTGCCGACGCCGGCGAAGATGAGGCCGTTGGGCGGATTGCGCGGAATGCTGTCGGATGTGGGAACCGCGATTGCGCCTCGCGGCTGCGTCATGGCGGGTATCGCGGTGTGAGCTGTCGGCTGCGGTGCGGAGGGCATCTTCTCGATGGCGGCGGAGGGCTTTGCGGCAGATGGCGGCGGGGTGGCGGCCGAGGATTGCTGCGCTCCGGGCGTTGCAGGCTGAGAGGCCGCAGGGTTCTGTGAGGACGGCGGGTTGGACGCAGGCTGGCTCTGGTCCGCGCCCTGGTTTTTGACGTAGACGTTGCCGCTGCCGAGGGCGCGCTGCTTGGCATGTTGCCAATACCAGAAGACGCCGATGGCCGCGATGGCCGCGATGGCAAGGACGACGACGATCCGCTTTGCTCCACCTTCTCCCATGGCGCTATTGTCGGGGCTGTGGGGTGTCTCGTCGAGACACGAAGGTGGGATTTGCGAACCATAGTTGATTCCCCCCGGGCAAGGACATGAAAAACAAATACATGGGTCCTTCGCGCTGCGCGCTCAGGATGACGGCGTCGGGGAGCGGCGGGGCGTATCATCAGGGTGTGCCGAAGTACTCCATCGTCGTGCCGTTTCATAACGAAGAGGACAATGTTACCGCGCTCTATGACCGGGTGAAGCTGGTGATGGAGCAGGTGGGCGAGCCCTTTGAGATGGTGTTTGTGGATGACGGGTCGCGCGATCGCACGTATCGGCTGCTGGAAGAGATTGCGGCGGTGGACAGCCGTGTGCTGGTGATCCGGTTGCGGCGAAACTTTGGGCAGACCTCGGCGCTGGCCGCCGGGTTCGATCATGCGCAGGGCGAGTTTGTCATCTCGATGGATGGCGATCTGCAGCACGATCCGGAAGAGATTCCGAACTTTATTGCGCGGCTCGAAGAAGGGTACGATGTGGTGAGCGGATGGCGCGCGCAGCGGGGAGACAACCTGCTGCTGCGGCGGATTCCGTCGGCGTGCGCGAACTGGATGATGGCGCGGGCGAGCGGCGTGGATATCCACGATTTCGGGACGACATTCAAAGCGTACCGGCGCGAGGTGATCCACAACATACCGCTATATGGCGAGATGCACCGGTTTATCCCCGCGCTGGCGAGCTGGTACGGGGCGAGCATCTGCGAGATTCCGATCACGAACCCGGCGCGCCAGCATGGGCAGAGCCACTATGGGATTTCGCGCACAGTGCGGGTGTTCTTCGATCTGATGACGATCCGGTTTCTGCTGCGGTATATGACGCGGCCGCTGCACTTCTTCGGGTCGATTGGCGCGCTGGGCATGTTGAGCGGCGGAGCGCTGGCAATGTGGCTGCTGGTGCTAAAGATGATGACGGGGCAGCACGTGCTGCAGATCCACGGGCCACTGTTCATCGTTGCGGGTGTGCTGCTGTTGGGTGGGATTCAGATGCTGGGGATCGGGCTCCTGGGCGAGCTGCAGGTGCGGCACTTCCACACGCCGAGCCATCGCGCGCCGTATGCGATTGACCGGATTCTGCGGCTGCGGTCGAGCGAAGAGAGCCTGATGCAGTAGGTGGCTGCGGTGGGGAGAATCGCAAAAGCAGTGGTTGCGGGCGCGGTGGGCGCGCTGGCGTGCGCGGGGCTGAGCGGCTGCCTGGTCGTGGGCTATTCGAGCGAGAGCGGATGGTGGGTGTGGCCGGGGAGCGTGATCGTGACGCTTGGGCTGGTTGCGCTGTGGTGGCTGATGAGAAGGCATTGACAGGCAGGAAAAGAAGAAGCAGGTCCCTCGACTGCGCAGTTCGCTGACGCGAACCGCTGCGCTCGGGATGACAATTCATTGGCGTGTCCAGGTTGATATGCTGGTGCCATGCTATTGAAAGAGTTGCGCACGGCGGTTTTGGAAGCGAATCTGGAGCTGGTGAAACGTGGGCTGGTGCTCTACACGTTTGGCAATGCGAGCGGAGTGGACCGCGAGCAGGGGCTGGTGGTGATCAAGCCGTCGGGCATGGACTACGACGATCTGCGGCCGGAGCACATGGTGGTGACGGACCTGGACGGGAAGATCGTCGAGGGCAAGCTGAAACCGTCGTCGGACCTGGACACGCACACGCTGCTGTATCGCGAGTTCAAGACGATTGGCGCTGTGGTGCATACGCACTCGGAGTTTGCGACGAGCTTTGCGCAGGCGGGGATGCCGATCCCGGCGCTGGGAACGACGCACGCGGATTATTTTTACGGGCCGGTGCCGTGCACGAAGCCGCTGACGGACGAGGCGATCGGCGGGCGGTACGTGCATGAGACCGGGATGGCGATCGTGGAGGAGTTCAACGGCAAGGGAATCGATCCACTGGCCGTGCCGGCTTGCCTGGTGGCGGGACACGCGCCGTTTGCGTGGGGCGTGAATGCGCACGATGCGGCGCACAATGCTGTCGTGCTGGAGTATTGCGCCAAGATGGCCTTCAAGACGCTGACGCTGAAGGCAGAGGTGACTGTGGTGACACAGGCGCTGCTGGACCGGCACTACTTCCGCAAGCATGGGCCGAAGGCGACCTACGGGCAATGAATGTTTGCGTCCATGATCGATAGCCTCGATTCGTGATGCCGCAAGAATCAAATCTATCGAGCGGCAATCGGCTGACTAAGATGGGCAGTGCATCCCCGAAAGGAATTCAATGCGCGTCGGTCTGCTTGCAATCTCGTCTTTCATTGTTCCAGCCCTGGTCAATTTCGCTGTTCCCGTAGCGTCAACGGCACAGGCACCGGTGCGAGTGGAGCAGGGAATGCTCCAGGGCACGAGCGAGGGCGGCCTGACGGTCTATCGAGGCATTCCATTTGCGGCGCCACCGGTCGGCGATCTTCGCTGGCGGGCGCCCGCAGGCGCAGCGAAGTGGGATGGCGTGCGCGCGGCGGACAAGTTTGCGCCGGAGTGCGAGCAGAGCGGCGGCCCTGCGACGGGGATGAGCGAAGACTGCCTGTACCTGAATGTGTGGACGCCGGCGAAATCGGCTTCAGACAAAGTCCCTGTGCTGGTATGGATCTATGGCGGCGGATTCAATGCAGGGGCGACCTCAATCCCGACCTATAGCGGCGAGGTGCTGGCGAAGAAGGGCGTGGTACTGGTCAGCATTGCGTATCGCGTTGGAGTGCTCGGATTTTTCTCACACCCGGAGCTGAGCGCGGAGTCGCCGCAGCATGTATCCAGCAACTACGGGTTGCTGGACATGATCGCGGGCCTGCAGTGGGTGAAGAAGAACATCGCTGCGTTTGGCGGCGATCCGGACAAGGTGACGATCTTCGGAGAGTCGGCGGGTGGGATCGCGGTGAGCCAGCTATGCGCGTCGCCGCTGGCGAAGGGACTGTTTGAAGGCGCGATCTCGGAGAGCGGCGGGTCGTTTGGGCCTTCGCGACCGTCAGGTCAGCCGGGCGAGAACATGCGCGGGCTGGCCGATGCGGAGCGGAGCGGCGTGGAGTTTGCAAAGACGGCGGGAGCGTCCTCGCTTGCCGAGCTGCGCGCACTGCCGCCTGAAAAGTTGCTGGGTGCGACGCGCGGGCTGGCGTGGCCGATTGTCGACGGCTGGGTGATCCCGACGGACCAGTACACGCTGTATGCGGCGAAGAAGTTCAACGATGTGCCGGTGCTGATTGGGTACAACTCAGACGAAGGGGCCAGCTTTTCGCGCGACAAGACAGCGACGGATTATGTTGCAGGCGTGCACAGGCGGTACGGGAGCTATGCGGATGCACTGCTGAAGGCGTATCCCGCAGGTGAAACGGATGCGGTGCCGAAGACGGCGCGCGACCTGAGCCGCGACGCAACGTTCGGCTGGCACACGTGGATATGGGCTCGGCTGCAGTCGCAGGTGGGCAAAGGGAAGGTTTTCTATTACTACTTCGACCAACATCCGGAGTATGCGGCAACTTCTGCGAAGGCAGGCCAGGGAGCGCCGCACGGGCGCGAGGTTCCGTATGTCTTCGGTCATCTGAATGAGCTGAGAAATGAACAGCCAAGCGCGGCAGATCACGTGATCTCGGACGCGATGGTGACCTATTGGACCAACTTCACGAAGTACGGTGACCCGAATGGGCCGGGTGAACCGCGCTGGCCGGCATTCAGCGACCGCGATCCTGAGCTGATGTACTTTGCGGGAACTCCGCATCTGGGGCCGGTCCCGAATGACCAGGGACTGCGAGCGCTGGATGCTTACTTTGCGTGGAGACGGTCTCCGGATGGCGCGGCGGCGTCGCGTGCGGAAGATGCCGCCGCGCCGCCACGCGCGGCGACTGCTGCACCGTAACGGACTGTTTGCCGAATTACGATTCGCGTGGCGGGGGAAGCGCCTGCTCGGTAGCAGGCAGGTTTTTCCATGGGTCTTTGGTGAGGCGGGGGCGCCAGTCGAGGAAGTTGGCGACGGAGAAGGTGGGGCGCGCGCTGGCGAAAGCGCCGTTGGGTGCAACTTCTTTCCAGTCCAGCGGCATGGAGACGTTGACGCCAGTGCGAGCGCGCGGCGAGTAGGGCGCGACTGCGGTGGCGCCGCGTTCATTGCGGAGATAGTCGAGGTAGATTTTTCCTGCGCGCGCGGCTTTGGTCATTTTGGTGAGATAGAGGCGCGGATTTTCGCGCTCCATGGCGAGGACAAATTTGTGCGCTAGTTCTTTCACCTCAGGCCAGGCGAGTGATGGCGCGAACGGCACGACGACGTGCAGCCCTTTGCCGCCGGTGGTCTTGAGGAAGCTGATGAGCTTGAGTTTCTTGAGCCGGTCACGGAGTTCGTGCGCGGCGGCGACGACGGTCGACCAGGGGAGATGCTCGTCGGGGTCGAGGTCGAAGATGAGGCGGTCGGGATGCTCGAGGTCCGAGTTGCAGGAACCCCAGGGATGGAGTTCGAGCACTCCGAGTTGCGCGAGCGAGGCGAGGGCGGTGGGTGTGGCGGAGTTGTCCACGAGCGTGATGTAAGGCTCGGGCACGCCGGACTTTTTATCGGTGACCATGACGGAACCGATGCCGGGCGGGAGGGTGGCGTTGACGTGCTTCTGGAAGAAGCACTGGCTGGAGGAGCCTTCCGGGCAGCGGACGATGGTGAGCGGGCGGCCGGCGATGTGCGGGAGTATCCATGGCGCGATGGCGAAGTAGTAGTCGGCGAGTTGCTGTTTGGTGAGCGAGGACAGCGGATCGAGAATTTTGTCGGGGTGCGTGAGGCGAATGGGTGGGTGAGGGAGGGCGTTGTCCATTGCCCGTTGTTCGTTCTTCGTCGTGCGAGCGTTCTTCTCCCCTCCCGTCCGCGCGCTGGCGCGCACGTACGAATTGGGCACCCCAGCATTTTTTCCCCCGCCCATGCGCAATGGTCCTTTTCCGCTCACGCGCGATGAAGCCGGCGATGAATGGGCCACCCGGGCTGTCTTCGGCTCCTTTTTGTTTTCGCTCATGGATGATTCGGATGCGGGGTTTTGTGGGCGCGAAGATTTGGGTGTGGGTGCGGAGGTCTCGCACGTGACTTCAGTTGCCGGCTTGTCTTCGCGGAGGCCGAGGAAGGCAGCCTGGCGGACGAGGTTGTCTGACGTCCATGTGGCGAAGCGGACCTGGGCGACGAGTTCGGGGCGTACCCAGCGTGCGCCGCGGCGCTGGTCGGCGGGGAGCTCTTTGTAGAAGGGGGATTTGGGCTGGGGGAGGGCGTCGAGTTTATCGCGCAGGAGTTTGTGGGTCTTTTGGTTGAAGCCGGTGCCGGTGCGGCCGGCGTAGATGAGTTTGGCGGGCTGGCCGTTTTTTCCTGGAGCGTAGTAGCCGAGGAGCAGCGCGCCGATGCCGTGCATGCCGGTGTGTCCGGCCGAGGGCAGGGTGAAGCCGCCGATGACGAGTTCCTGCTCATGGAGGCATTTGCATTTGATCCAGTCGGAGGAACGGCCCGCGCAGTATGCGGCTTCGGCGCGCTTGGAGACGATGCCTTCAGCATGCATGCGGCATGCGTTGCGCAGAATGGCGGGGCCATCACCGCCGAGATGGTCCGAGAGATGGAGGATGTCGGAGTTGGCGTTGGCGATGAGGTCGACGAGGAGGGCTTTGCGCGCGGAGAGCGCGAGCGAACGCGTGTTGCGGCCGTTGAGGTGGAGAAGATCGAAGACAAAGTACGTGAGCTGGTGCTTGGCGCTTTCCTGAAAGCTTGCCTGGAGATCGGCGAAGCTAGTGGTGCCATCGGGACGGAGGACGACGACCTCGCCGTCGAGGGTGCAGGATGCTGCGGAGAGGCGGGCGACCTCATCGGCGATGGGCTTCATGCGGTGGGTCCAGTCGAGGCCCTTGCGCGTAAGGAGTTGGACC
>DATNEM010000007.1:0-27534 GCA_035552995.1 Acidobacteriaceae bacterium
GGCGTCCAGTGCAGCTCGACATGGTAGTGAGCCGTCAGGCCCGTTTTGTCGAGTACGGGGCGACCGGTGATGTATCGCAGTTGAAGCAGTAGAGCACCTGCAGGACAGTTTTCAGCCTCAACGAAACCCGCCCTGCTGCGGCGGAATAAACATCCTTCGGGATTGTCTTCATTCGCCGGGTTGCCGGGCTTCCACTCCGGCATCTTGGGGCCGCTATTTGCGACCACGAGGTTGAAGACAGGAAAATCCTTTTTTTCGAAGTGGATTTTAAGTTGGAAACGGTCAGCGAGAACGGCGCGGAGCATATCGGCGCGCTGGCGATAGGTGAGATCTTTGGCATTAGGAATGTCTGAGGGATCGAATTTGGCTTCGAAGTCAAACTTGTCCTTGTCGATCCAGTCCGGGCCGCCGCTGATCAATTTGGGGTCGGGAAAACCATAGGCTTCCTGCACGAGCTTATAGAGAGAGATGTAGGTCCCGGTGTAGCCGTCTGAGGTTGGTTGTAGACGCCAACCACGGCTAACGTTGTCCGGCTTGATGGTGACGACCTCGAAGGCGAGAGGCTTAGCGTCAGCGGACGCGGGTGGCGCGGGAGTTGTCTGTGCACCAGCGACTGCGGCGAGGGCGACGACCAGCATGAGGGCAACGGGACGTATGCGCATGGTGTTGTGCGATGACTCTATCCGATGGACGCAGCGCAGGCGAATATGTTGAGGTGAAGTTGCTGGTTGGATTGGTGCTGGCACCCGGAATAACACTAAAGGCAACGACAGGATCCTTCGCTGCGCTCAGGATGACGATGCAGTGCAAAAGCGGATTCCTCCGCATTCGCCGCGAGGCGGTGAATGCTGCGGAATGACAATATCAGCGGATTAGTTTTCGGAGGGCTTCTGGGCGGAGTCGATGACGAGGACATCGAGCGGTGCGGCGGAGGGCTCGAACCGGCTCAGGGAATTGTGGATGACGCGCCGGCAGCGGGGGAAGCAGCGCTAGGCTTCGCGGGCGGCGGGCCGGTCATGGCGGGATTGCGCCAGGCGGAGCCGAGCGAGTCGTAAAGGGTTTCGGCGCGGATGGGCAGCTTGACCTGATCGAGGGGCTTGTCTTTTTTGCCGGCGAGCAGCCACCAGGCAATTGGAGCCTGATTGATGTCGTAGCCGGCGTCATGGAGCAGGCAGAGGCTGACGCGGCCGCTTTGCGCCAGCTGGGCGATGATTTCATGCGCCTCGCGGCCTTGGAGACCCAGCGAACTCAGGCCGGTCGCCAGGCCGACTACGGGAACGGTGATCGTTGCGTACTCTGCGGCCGTAGTGGCGAGAGCTGCGGTGGCTACAGGCCGGATGCGGAGGGCGTCCTTCTCCAGGGCTTCGGCGATGTTATCGGCTAGGACGGTGGCGAGCTGATCGTCGTTCTGCATGCGCTCCACGAGTTGATGGGGAACGAGGATTACGCCGGCGGGGGTGTTTACGGCATCGCTCCATCGTTTTTCGTCGATGATTTGAAACCGGAAGACAACTTTGGTGCGATCCGATTCGGGAAGCACGCGTTGGTAGGCGGGAACAAGCGAGTTGCCGATGCGTTCCACGCGGGCCTGCATAGCGGCGTCGCGATAGGGAGGAATCTTCTTTACATCGGCACCTACAAGAGCTTTTTTAACCGCGCTCTCGTGCGCGTCGTCGGGGACGGCAGAGGGGTCGTAATCGCTCTTGTAGAGCATCTTATTTTCGGTATTTGAAATGGTGTTAGGAAGCACGGCCGCGGAGTTAAGGGTGATGGTGCCGTCGTTCAGCTGCGTGCCTGAGTACTGAATCCACTGATTGGTGGCTACATCAGCAAAGGATTTGAGAGGCGCCGTGAATTTGAATTTTGTCTCCGGCGTGATACGCAGCAGATAGCCGTCAGCGCGGATAAAGTGCTCGTCGGGATTGGTGGGCTGCGTTGCCGGAATGAGATCGATGATGGCGGCGCCGCTAATCTTACCGGTGGTGGCCGGAAGGATGAAGACTTTGGAGGCCTTGAAGGTGTGTTTGCCCGAGTGATGGCCGGAGAGTTCCAGCTGCCGGCCGATGAAGAGATCGGATGCGGAGAACGATGTGCTGTCCTGGCATCGCTCGACGAGTCCGGATTTTTCGGAGACGCGGTTGCAGATCTCGACGGGGTGGGCGAGGGTGATGTGCATACCCGCGACGTCAAAGGCGCCGGAGGGAGAGATGGAGGTGACTGGGCCGGTGAAGACATCGAGCTGATTGGACTGCCCGAAGCAGAAGGTGGCAGCGCAGGAAGACGCGAGAACGGCGAGCACAAGTAGTGGCCGGCGCATGGCTGGAAGGGTAATGGATGGATGGGGTGGGTGGGAAGGGAATCTTTGGTGATGCGTGCGAGCGAAAGCAAACGCAGGATCCCTCGACTACGCGGAGTGGTAACGCCCTCCTCCTTCGACGTCGCTCAGGGTCGGGATGACGGGATCCAAGGCTAGTTCTCAGGGGGCTTTTGGGCGGAGTCGATGACGAGGAGCTTCGCCCCCGCGGTAAACGCAATATCGTCAAGGAACCTAAATCCTCGGCGAAGCGTATTCCGTGTCGAGAGTTGACTCCGACAGTGAATGGCATACTTGGGGCTGAGGGCAGATATGACTGAACGTGTTGCTGGAGGCGGATTTCGCTGGTGGTTGCATTGCGTGTTGCTGTTGCTGGTAGTCGTTGGAAGCGCGGCGGCCGCCGAGCCGGCGGGGCACGATTGGACGCAGTTTGGCTATGACCTGGAAGGCTCGGGCGCATCGACTGCGCCCACCGGAATAACCGCTGCGAACGTTGCGTCGATGACGCGGCTCCAGGTAAAGCTGGACGGCACCGTGGATGCGTCCCCGATCTATCTGCACGGTGTTACGGTGAAGGGTTCCAGGCACGACGTATTTTTTGTGACCACGTCCTACGGCAAGACGATCGCTGTCGATGCGGAACATGGAACCATTTTGTGGGAGTACACGCCGCCCCGCTACTCCAGCTGGGCAGGTTCGCCGCAAATTACCAACAGCACGCCGGTCGCCGACCCCAACCGTGAATTCATCTATGCTGCATCGCCTGATGGCGCGGTGCAGAAGCTGGCGGTTTCCGACGGCCACGCGGTGTGGACCACGCCAATCACGCGACTGCCGCAGAGGGAGAAGATTGACTCGCCCTTGCGTGAGTTTCATGGCCATATCATCGCGGTAACCGGAGGCCACTTTGGCGACGGGCCACCGTACCAGGGCCATGTTGTGATTCTTGACGCGGCAAGCGGCAGGCCGTTGCACGTGTGGAACTCGCTGTGCAGCAACCGTCTTGAGCCGCTGGACCCGAACTCCTGCCCATCCAAACAATCCGCAATCTGGGGACGCGCGGGCGCGGTGATCGATGAGGCGACCGGCAACATCTTCGTGGCTACGGGCAACGGACCTTATAACGGCACGACGGACTGGGGCGATTCCGTCATCGAACTCAATCCAACTGCAACCCAGATTCTGGGCAACTACACGCCGAAGAACAACGACTGGCTGTATCAGGACGACCTCGATCTGGGCTCGACCTCTCCGGTGCTGTTAGGGGATGGCCTGTTGGCGCAGGGAGGCAAGGACGCGAAGATCCGGCTGCTGAGCATCAAGCAGATCGCCGGCGTTGCTGCACACAAGGGCCAGGAGTTGCAGACGGTGTCGTCGCCCACGGGCGATATGATTCTGACGGCCCCGGTGGTCTGGCACCATGCTGGAGAGACCTGGTTGATCGCGACCGACTACGGCGGCGCGGCTGCGTGGACGCTGAAGGACGGCAAGCTAGTAGAAGTATGGAAGAACGGTACCAGCGGAACCAGTCCAGTGATCGCTGACGGATTGCTCTACATCTACAATCCGCGCGGCAGCGTTGGGGTGTATGACCCTACAACGGGCAAACGGATCGCCGACCTGAAATGCGGGCGAGGCCATTGGAACAGCCCGATCGTTGTCGACGGCAGAATTGCATTACCCGAGGGCAGCGCGAATCAGCGCGAGACCTCTGGCGTTCTGGATATCTGGAGCCTGCCGGCAGGGCATTGACACCCGGAAATACCAAAAGGCAACTATAGAGATCCTTCGCTGTGCTCAGGATGACGGCGCTTAGCAGTATGCGCCTTAGTTGTCCGAGGGCTTGTCGATGGAGTCGATGACGAGGACGGGCACGGGGCCCTTGGCGGATTCGAGTTTGAGGCCGAGCTGCTCTTCGAGGGCGGTGAAGATGGTGGGGCCGGCGGGATCCGCGGCGGAGGAAGCGGAGGTGGCGTCGGGGTCTGCGGTGTAGGTGAGGGTCAAATTATAGAGGCCGGTGAGGCCGGTCTTGTCGATGACGGTGCGGCCGAGCGACTGCGAGAGATTGGCGGCCAGGGAAGTGACGGGGACGCCGGTTGCCTCCATGCGATTGCTGCGGTTATTGCCGTGCGTGCCGTAGGAGCCCTTCTTTGCCGCATCGGCGGGAGTGGGAGCGAGGCCGGCCCTGGGGCCGCCTTTGGCGACGACGAGGTTGTAGACGGGAAGCTGCTTCGTTTCGAAGTGGCATTTGAGGGCGAAACGTTGAGCGAGCACTGCGGCCATGCGCTGCCGGTTGATCGTATTCCGCGCATCGTTGGTGAGAGATGCCCAGTCCGGAGGCGGCTGGTCGAGCTTGGCGTAGACCTCCCAGGTGGCGGTGGTGAGCCAGCCTGGGCCGCCGGAGAGCTGGAAGTTATGGAGGTTGTAGGCGAACTCGAGCATGTGGGAGAGGACGCCGTCGGCCTTGAGGGAGTCGGCGCGGGTGTTGATGTTGAAGCTGCCGCTGTCCTGGTCGATCGGCTTGACGCTGGCGACATCGAAGGCGGTGCTGGCCGGGGATGCGCAGGCAGGGAGAAGCGCTGGTTGCTGCACGGCCTGCGCGAGGGCGAGTGGGGCGCTGAGGGCAAGTATGACAAGGGCAAGCTTCATTGGACGAATCTCTCCTGTTCATCATGACTACGCATGGACGCGGGTACCCGAAATGCAAGTTACAGGTTTATTTTGGCTCGCAGTCTGATGAAGAGACGCGTGAATAGGGAATTCGCTCGCGAACCGCGAAGCATAAAGCAAAATGAAGGGCCGGTCCGCCAGAGCGAGGCTGGCGAAGGTGCAGCGGAATTTTTTCGAGTGTGCAAATAATTCGGATTTCCGCCGCAACAATTAGATACGGGAGTTCGTCTTTTCCGTTAGGGCCGTTTACGGAGCACCAAGGCCGAATACCGAACAAAGCTCTCAGGGGAAGTGCGAAGTCGAATGCGAATCTCGTTGCGTAAGGCGGTCGGGGCGACCGCGGGTCTTGGGGTGATGGTTGCGGCGTCACTGGTTTGTGGACATCGGGTTCCCAAAGTGCAGGCGGCAGGACCGGGCGCGGGCGCTTCCTATACGACATGGAAGGAATACGGCGGAGCGGCGGACGACTCGCAGTATTCGGCGCTGACGCAGATCAACAAGGCAAACGCTGGACAGCTGCAGCAGGTGTGGTTTTATCGCACCGGCAACAACGGCTATCGTTATGGGTCGAACCCAATTGTGATCGACGGCGTGATGTACGTCGTCGGGAAGAACAACAGCGTGGCGGCCGTGGATGCGGCGACGGGTAAAGAGATCTGGGTGCATGATGTGGGGCGCGCGCGATCCGTGATGCATCGCGGCCTGATGTACTGGGAGAGCAAAGACCGCAGCGACCGGCGCGTAATCTTTATGGCCGATAACATGCTGCGCGCCGTAGACGCCCGCACGGGCAAGGACATCACCACGTTCGGCGAGAACGGCGCGGTGGACATGCGTACGGGACTGGGCCGTCCGGTGGAGAGCGTCCGCTCGATCGGCAACTCGACGCCGGGGCGCATCTTCGACGATTTGCTGATTATGGGGTCGACGACGGGCGAGGAGTATGACTCGCCCCCCGGAGACATCCGCGCATACAACGTGGTGACGGGCAAGCTGGTGTGGCAGTTCCACACGGTGCCGCATCCGGGCGAGTTCGGCTACGACACGTGGCCGAAGGACGCGTGGAAGTATGAGGGCGGCACGAATAACTGGGGCGAGATGTCGCTGGATGAAAAGCATGGCATCGTCTATATCCCGCTGGGCTCGCCGACGTATGACTTTTACGGCGCCGAACGCCACGGCAAAAACCTGTTTGCCGATTGCATTCTGGCGCTGGATGCGCGGACCGGGAAATACCTGTGGCACTTCCAGGACGTGCACCACGACTTGTGGGACTACGATCTCGAGGTCGGACCGAAGCTGCTGACGATCAAGCATGACGGCAAGGATGTGGACATTCTTGCGGAGCCGGGCAAGGATGGATTCCTGTACGTGCTGGACCGCATGACGGGCAAGCCGATCTGGCCGATTGAAGAGCGGCCGGTGCCGAAGAGCGATGTGCCGGGCGAGGAGAGCTGGCCGACGCAGCCGTTCCCGACGCATGTGCCGCCGTTCGTGCGGCAGAGCTTTACGGCCAAGGACATTGATCCGTACATCACCGACCCGAAGGAACGCGAGGAGATCAAGAAGACGATCGAGGGCGCGCGCAACGAGGGCATCTTCACGCCGCCGAGCCTGGGCACCACAATCCAGATACCGGGCAACAACGGGGGCGCGAACTGGGGCTCGGGCGCGGTGGACCCGGTGACCAAGACCGTGTATGTGGTCGCGAAGGACGCGCCTGCGCTGTTGCATCTGGCGGAGCGGCAGGCAAGAGGCGGCGGACGCGGGTTTGGCGGGCCCCCCGAGACGCAGGGCATGCTGATCTATGCGCAGAACTGCACGCTGTGCCATCAGGCGAGCCTGAAGGGCCAGCCGCCGGCGATACCGTCGCTGGTGGGCGTGGTGGACCGCAGAGGCGCGGACATGGTGCGGGCGCTGATCCACGATGGCCGCGCGCCGATGCCGGCATTCCCGAACCTGAGTACGACGGACCTGGACAACCTGATTGCGTACCTGAAGGCGCCGGAGAAGTCGACGATATCTACCGAGATGCTGTCGCGGTTTATGAATGCAGGGCCGCCGGCGGCTCCGGCTCCGCGGCTGGGGCCGGCGGGAACGCGCTACTTTACCGGGTATGGCTACATGAACTCCGAAGAGGGCCTGCCGGCGATCTCGCCGCCGTGGTCGACGCTGACGGCGTATGACATGACGAGCGGCACGATCAAGTGGCAGGTCCCGCTGGGCACGATCGACGTATTGGCAGCCAAGGGCATCACCAATACGGGCGGCTTCTGGCCGCGCGGCGGCCCTGTCGTAACGGCGAGCGGGCTGGTGATCGCGAGTGTGGTGTCGGACTCCAAGGTGCATATTTACGACAAGGACACCGGCAAGGAGCTGGCGACGCTGGACACACCGGGCGCCGATCCGCAGGGCATCCCCGCCGTGTATGAGGTTGCAGGCCGCGAGTACATCGCGGTGAGCGCGGAGAGGCACATGCCGGTGGTGACTCAGGGAGGCGCGCAGGTGGGCGATACGACCCGGGCCACAGCGCGCAGGATGTTCCAGGACGATCCGAATACGACGCAAGGCTACTACGTGTTTGCATTGCCGGTGAGGACTACAGCAAAGAAGTGAAGCGAAGTGATGTTGCGCAGTGATGAGGCGTCCGCATGCGGGCGCCTCAGTTTGTAGAGGGCGGCGGCGGGCGGGATGTCGCGCGCGGATGACGGCGGGGCGACGAGCGGGTTAGTCTTGCGGCCAGTGAAGAACCAGACGGAAAGCGGCGGCGAAAAAAGAACACGCATCAAGCGCGGCTGGTTCGGAGCGCATCCGGTGCTGGCCTGGAGCGTTGTAGCCGTGGTGGCGCCTGCGCTTGGGCTGGGAGTGTGGGTCTGGCGGCATTCGCCGCCGCGTCCGGCGGCGCCGCCGGCAAGAGACCTGCCGGTGGTGCGCGTGGAAGGCGGCGTGACGAAGGTGGAGGTGCAACTGGGCACTCTGCTGGGCGAGGTGGGCGAGTACGACGATGAGCTGACGGCGTATCTGCGGTTCGAATATCTGCGCGGATTGAAGCAGGTTGACGCGGGCAATGTGCTGATGGTGTCGAAGGAGGGAGGGCAGGGCGAGCCGAAGTACCGGCTCTACATCCTCCTGCCGAACGATTTGCTGGCCGGAGGAGCGTACCTGGCCGAGCTGGAGGCGGCCCGGCATATCGAGCGCTTCCGGCTGGAGGTGGCGGCAGAAGCGCAGGTGAATGAGTGGAAGAAGCAGACCGAGCTGTTTTACGAGGCGTACAACAAGCCGGTGCAGGAGAAGCTGCTGTCGCTGCCGGCGAGCTACCTGACGACGGCTGTGGGGCGGTTCATCCTGTTCAAGGTGAAGACGGACCGCAGGGTACGCGAGCAGATTGAGCCTGTTCCACCGGCGCTCTCGGAGGAACAGTCGCAGGAGTTCGCGGCGGACATGATCGAGGTGGCGAAGTTTTATCAGATCCCGCTGAGCATGCTGCTGGGGATCGGCGCGATGGAGAACAATTACCTCGATGTGCGCGGGGACCTGCAGCACTCCGTCTGGAAACGGCGGGCGCAGCGAGGCGACATTGTGCTGAAGCGGCGCAAAGGGCGTGTGCTGGTGAGCAACTACTCGATCGGCCCATGGCAGATTACGCGGGAGACGCTGCGCTATGTCCATGCGCTGTATCTGAAGGACAAGCGCAAGCGGGACTATACGCAGCTGCCGGAGCGTCTGCGGCCGCCGGACAAGCTCGACCTGGACCACGTGGATTCGCATGTGCTGACGACGTATGCGGGGTTGCTGCTAAGCCAACTGCTGGAACACTTCAACGGCGACGTGGAGAAGGCGGAGGGCGCGTACAACGGCGGGACGAAGAATCCGAATGCTGCGTATGCGGAGGGCGTGTCGCTGGTGTCGACGTACGCGCATCGCGTGCTGAGCATGGCGGCGGCGCGGAAGGGGATCGCGGTTTCGGAGACCCCGATCAAGGTGAGCCCGGCTGCCGGATCGAGCGAAGCGGTAACGGAGAAGAGTGAGCCGATGGAGGCGCCGGGAGCAAACGGGCCCGGAGTTATGCGGCAAGACGATTTACAGAAGGACTAAGGGAGCCTGCCGGCTTCGGCGATGGGGTTCCAGTGGTCGGGGCCGGCGAGGAAGCTCTGCGGGAGATACTGCTTTGCTTCGGCGGCGGTGAGCTGATGCGACCAGGGCACGCGCGTGGAGGGTGAGGCGCCGGGGCCTGTTGAGCCGGATTCGGCGTAGTAGGCGGTGGACTCGTTGGCGGGATTACCCCAGTTGTTCCAGCCGGCGGGATTCATCTCGGCGGGCAGCGAGGTGTTGATGAAGATGACGCGCGAATACGTTCGCCAGGGACGGCCGAGGCCAATCATGCGGCGGGCCTGCGCGGTGGATTGCGCGCCCGGAGCGCTTGGGTCAATAGGCGGCGCGGTGAGGTCGGCGGTGACGCGCGAGTTGAGGATGACGTAGCCAGTGGGCTGCGTGGGTGCTGTGCGCGACTGCGCGGTGATGGATCCGGGGCCGTTGGAGTGCAGTTCGTCGCGGTCGAAGACGGCGGCGGCGTTGCCGAAGATGTAGTCGACGCCGCCCTCGATGTAGGAGTCGACGTAATACTGGCGGCCGTAGTCGGCGAAGAGGGTGTCCTGATGGCCGAGGAAGCGGCAGTGCTTGAAGATGGAGCGGTCGCCGCGGTCGGCGACGGCGACGGCCTGGCCGGTGTTTCCGGCGGCATTCTCAAAGGTGATGTTGTCGGCCTCGAAGCCCTTGCCGTTGATCTCGACGGTCTCAGTGAAGAAAGTTCCGCCGGCGGTGCGCGCGTTGAGCGAGTTGGTAATGACGACGTCTTCGGGCGATTTGCCAAGGCCGATGAGCGTGATGTTCGCGTGGTTCTGCGTGACGATGACGCGCTCGTGGTAGGTGCCGGGCGCGATCTCGATGTAGACGCGGCCGGGCGTGCCATCGGGATTGGGCGTGGCGAAGGGGTGGTGATCGAGCGCGTTCTGGATGGTGGGGAAGGTAGTGAGGTTCTCCTGGCCGGGATTGGCGTGCGGCGCGGCGGGATCGACGCGGACGTGCACGTCGGCTGCGGACGCGAGCGCCGGGAAGGTGAAGGCGAGGAGAGTCACGACGAGAGAGATCTTCATTTCGAGAGGAATTCTACTCTGGCTGCTGAATCCTCAGGTTTCGATGCCGATCAGGTGGAGGATTGCCTGCGCGCTGCTGGCGGTGTTGATGCCCGGCCTGAGCTTGTAGTCGAAGGCGAGCGGATCGGCGGGGTCCGGGCTGGCCATGTGGACGTTGAGGCCGCCGTTGGCGCTGGTAACGAGTGAGGTGAGGGCGAGGTCGTGGGTGGAGAGCGCGCCGATCGCGCCGGTCTGGAGCAGTTGACGCAGGACAGCGTGAGCGGCGGTACGGCGGTCATCGGAATTGGTGCCGGAGAAGATTTCATCGACGAGGAAGAGAACCGACGCGGCGCGGCCTACATCGAGAATTGCTGCCAGGCGCTGGACCTCGGCGAGAAATTTGGAGCGGCCTTCGGCGAGCGAGTCGACGAGAGCGATGGACGCGCCGAGCGTAAGCGGTGTGAGACTAAGGGACGCAGCGCAGACTGGCGCACCCGCGTAGGCGAGGACGGCATTGATGCCGATGGAGCGCAGCAGCGTGGACTTGCCGGACATATTGGAGCCGCTGATGAGATAGAAGCGTGTCGCTTCATCCAACTCGATGTCGTTGGGGACGGCATTGGGGAGTAACGGATGCGCCAGCGCAGCGGCGTGGAAACACGGCGGGTGTTCTGGAGGCAGCAGTTGAGGCCATGCGTGCTCGGGATGCTCGAAGGCATAGTTGGCAAGCGCATTGAGCGCTTCAAACTCCGACCACGCCTGCTGCCAGAGACGCATGGACGCGATGTTCCGGCGCTTCCAGTTTGCGATGAAGATGGCGGCTTGTGTGCCGCCCGCCAGGAGAAGGGAGAGCACGAAGCCGAGCGGATGCGCGCGCTGTTCGAGGATGAGCAGACTGTTATCGAGGCGCCTGAGGGCAGAGCTTGCAGAAGGCGGCCCTTGCATGAGGCGTTGCAGCGCGACGAGTTTTGGTGAACGGAAGGTCAGCGGCTGCATCAGGGCGATTCCGTCTGCTGCCAACCGGATGTTGTGCTGGAGTGCGGCGCTGGTGTTGATGATTTCTGAGAGGCGGCGGCGCAGAAAGAGCGCGATGGCGGCTTGCAGTGCCAGCACGAGAGCCATGTTCTCGCGCACGGTGTCCCAGGGGAGAAGATGCCGGATGCCGGCGAGCAGAAGCAGAAGGTTGAGGACGACGGTGACGCATAGCGCGATGCGGAATCCCCGAGGGATTGCTGGGGGCTGGGAGTCGAGCCACTCGTCGATGATGGCAGTGGAGACCTGCTTGAAGCGCGAGTTGCCCAGCATCGCGATCTGCTCGCGGAGATCGGCGTGGGGAAGAAGTTCCTGAATGGCCTGCTGGCGCTCGACGGATTCGGCGTGGGTTGCGGGGCGCAGAAGATAGTCCGCGAGGCCGCGCTCGCCGAGAGAGGTGCGAACCGTGGCGAGGAGGCCGAAGAGGGAGTCAGGCCCGAGGATGTTGAGGTCGCGCACGTAAAGGTGATCTGCAATGCGGCGCTCCTGGCCGGGTTCGAGGCCTGTGCGGCCGGACTGGACGGCAACTCCGCTGGCGCGTGCGAGGTTGCGCTCATGGAACTCGAGCAGCCGGTAGTTGTGTGCGACCTGCGGCTGCAGATGAAAAAAATAGGCGAATAGGGCGAGGAGCAGCGCAGCGATCAGGAGCCAGAGCGTGGTCAGCAGATGAGCGACAGCGAGAAGGACTGCAGCGGCGAGCACAGCGGCGATGAGGCGCACGATGAGGACGTGGCGATGAGCGTACTTGTCACAGATCTGTTGTTGCTGGCTGACGGATAGCCGGTAGAGCGCCTCGACTTCAGCGGCGGTGCATGGCGGCACAGCTTCGTTCATGCGGTGGAGGCTCTCCCACCCACAATGTTAGACTCGATCAGTGCCGGGTCCTACGCGACGTAAACCCGCCAATCCCGCCAGGTCCGGAAGGAAGCAACGGTAACGGGTCATTGCGGGCGCAGTAGGGTAGCCCGGCGCTTTTCTTTCCAGTTGTTAGTTCTGAGTTGTCAGTTGAAGGCGGCCACAGAGGCCGCTTTTCTCTGCACGTAATGCGCGGGTAGCGCAAGATACTTGTGCGGCGTGGGTTGGTGGGTGAGAATGATTTCGGACTTCCAGAGTTGATCGAGGTGAGAGCTTGAGTCTGACGTTGGAGCCGCTGCGCAAGAATGTGCGGGCGAAGATCAGTTCTATTGGGACGTATGTGCCGCCGCGGCTGCTGACGAACGCCGACCTGATGGAGATGGTCGACACTAACGACCAGTGGATTCAAGAGCGCACCGGGATACGCGAGCGCCACATTGTGGAGAAGGGCGTTGCGACCAGCGATCTGGCGGCGGAGGCGGCGCGGCAGTGCATCGAGCGGCGCGGGATCGCCGCGACCGAGGTTGAGGTGATCATCGTGGCGACGGTGACTCCTGACATGCTGTATCCGGCGACCGCATGCCTGGTGCAGCAGAAGATCGGCGCGAAGGGCGCGTGGGGGTTTGACCTTTCGGCGGCCTGTTCGGGATTTGTGTATGCGCTGCAGGTTGGTGCGAAGCTGGTGGAGAGCGGCGCGCACAAGAAGGTAATGGTGATTGGCGCGGACGTGATGAGTTCGATTGTGGACTACACGGACCGGTCGACGTGCATACTGTTCGGCGACGGCGCCGGCGCCGTGTTGCTGGAGCCGTGCGGGGAGGACGAGATCGGCATCATCGACTTCTTCCATGAGATCGATGGCTCCGGCGCGTGCAGCCTGTATATGCCCGGCGGAGGCAGCCTGCACCCGGCGACGGCGGAAACCGTCGCGAAGAAGATGCATGTGGTGCATCAGGATGGCCAGGCGGTGTACAAGTTCGCGGTTCGCAAGATGGCCGAGGCGGCTGAGACAGTGCTGAAGCGGCATGGCGTCACCGGCGCGGAGCTGGGGTGCTTTATCCCGCACCAGGCCAACAAGCGCATCATCCTATCGACTGCGGAGCGACTGGGGATGCCCATGGACCGTGTGGTGATCAACATCGACCGCTTTGGAAACACCACGGCGGCGACGATTCCGATGGCGATGCAGACGGCCGTCGAAGAGGGCTGTCTGCGCAAGGGCGAACTGGCGCTGCTGGCCAGCGTGGGCGCTGGATTTACCGTGGGCGCGACGCTGCTGCGCTGGGAGATGTGAGAAGCAGTTGTCAGTTGTTAGTTCTCAGTTCTCAGTTTGCGTGGTGGGCAGGTTCGGGAGAACCGGCCGGCGCGGCGGCGTTTTGATTGCGCATGTCGCGTGAGGCCTTCCAAAGCTTCCAGAAGGCGAAGCCGGCGCTGAGCAGGATCGCGCTCCAGATAGCAATGAGGATTGGTGTGCCCCACTTCCGCATGAGTGCGTTCCAGATGCGCAGGACGGACGGCCCGTAATAAACGCCGATGGCAGCGGCGGCGCTGTGGCGAATGCCGCGGCTGATGGTGAACGCGGTAAGAAACTTCTTGCGCGACATCTGGAGCGCGCCGGCTGCGAGCACAAAAGGCGAGAGCGGCATGGGCGGCGGAAGTACGGCGGGCAGCGCGACGGCGAGGATGGCGTGTTGCTCCATCCATCTGCAGACCGGCTTGAGAATGCGCGGGGAGACATGCTTCTCAAGAAATGCCATGCCGCCGGCATGGCCAACCTTGTAGCTGAAGAGGCCGCCAAGAAAGCTGCCTGCTGTGCCGGCAGCGACCAGCAGGATTAGATTCGCTTTGCGCGCGGCGAGGACGATCGTCATGATGTCGGTGATGCCGGGGATGGGCAGTGGCACGAACGAGGAATCGACGATGGAGACGAGGAAGACGCCGGCGATGCCGAAGGTGAGCAGCAGGTGGATGAGGGGACTGCGTCCACGGCTGGTTGCCTGCTGCACGGTGGTTTGGAGCGCGGCTCCGAGCGAGACGAGGGAGCTGCGGGCTGGCGCGGGCGCGGTCATTGTGGGTAAGACGCGAGGACGGGCGGCGAAGTCGCGGAGAAAGCCAGTAGACCACGGACCGAAGAAGCAAATACCGGGATTCTGGGCCTTCGGCCCAGAATAACGATCACGTGACGCCCGTCCTAAAGGAAACGAAGATTGGGGAGAGGAGGAAGGAGTGCGGCTTCCGCGGCGAGGGCGCGAAGATGCGAGATGGCTGCGATACAGTCGCCGTCGAGGGTGTAGTGGATATTGCGGGTCAGGTAGTGGCGAATGGTCTCGGGCGGAAGAGCGATGCGCGGGGACCATTCGGCGACGAGACCATCGATGTTGCTAAGACCGTGATCGCGGGATTGAGTGAGGTCAGCGACAAGATCGGCTGGAGAGACGGACGCGGTGGCGAGGGATTCGGGTCGCACCGCCCAGACGGCGGCTACCCACGGAAGGCCGGTGCGTGCGCGCCACTGATGCGCGAGGTCGAGCCAGAGGCATGGACCGGCAGCGGCTTCGACGCGGTCGCGTTGTTCGAGAGCGAGAAGTGCCGGGTCGCCGATGAGCAATGCGGCGTCTGCTCCGGCGAGCATGGCGATGGGGTCGGCTGCGGCTTGGATGAATTCCGGAGTTGACTCAGGTCGGGGGTTGAGGAATTTGCGGAAGAGGAGTTGCGCGTAGACGAGCGAACTGCGCGAGGCGGTGTCGGCTGCGATGGTGCGAACGGAGCAGAGGGCGGAGTCGACGAAAGGGAGGTTGGCGCCGTCGAATGACTCACCCCACCCATGCGCGTCCTTATGGTCGCGCATGAATGGGGCACCCACATTTTGCTGATCGCGGATCTTGACGATGAGTTGGATGGAGCGGACGCGGTCGAGCGAGGCGATGGCGCAGCCCGGCACAATGGCGAGTTCTGGCGTGAGCGAGGCGATTGGGATCAGGCCGAGGTCGGCACGCCCGGAGAGCAACTCGTCGGCGCAGAGTGCAGGGGTGGTGGAGTGGATCTCGTAGCGCTCGACGAGGGCCGCAGCGCGCGGCGGGTGGTCGAAGTCCCACATGAGCGGCGCCGGGTTGAGGAAGCGGATGGCAGCGACGCGGAGCCGGGTTGAGGAGTGCGGGGCCAAGAGTCTAGTTTAGGAGATGCGGGAAGCGTGGGATGAATGCAACGTGCGATAGTCGGCTTCGATCGCTATGAGGAGGGCCACTGGCGGGCGCTGCTGGAATGCGGCCACAGGCAGCATGTGCGGCACGATCCTCCGTGGACGGTGCGCGAGTGGGTGACGACCGAGGAGGGCCGCGCCGGAAAGGTGGGCGTGCTGCTGAACTGCAAGCGGTGCGATGAGAATGAGACTCCAGGCGTGGGTTGAGCGTCCTTCCGGTATCCAGAAAAGTGTGCAGAGCGGTACGCGACGGCTACAATTGTGTCGCCAGAAACCTTCCGAGGGAGTATTTCGATCATGATGAACCGGGTGTGCATGGCACTAGCGGTTGCGCTGCTCGCGCCGATTGCGGTGCAGGGGCAGGCCAACGAGGGGGCGATCAAGAAGCAGCTGGGCGCGCTGAACTTCTACGGCGGCATGCGCGGAGGTCCGCCGGCGATGGCCGATGCGGATCGTGCGCTTGCAATTGGAAACCTGAGCAAGGACATTGCGTCGTTGCCGCCGGGGACGAAGAAGGTGGAATACGCTGACCAGCTGGCGGTGATTTCGACGCAGGGGCAGAACGGCGCGGAGGCGATGCAGTCGGCGGCAGACACTCTGGCCGCGGCGTTGAAGGAGTCGCCGCAGCCGGCGGCAAAAGATGGCCTGCCGGCGCATCCGTACATCGAGCTGGCGAGGATGGCGCGGTATGCGGGCGTGAAGACCTCGCTGAACGATCCGATGCTGGACAAGGCTGCGCAGGCAGTGCTGGCGGACGAGGCCGAGGTGCAGAAGGCGGACTTCACCCTGAAAGACCTGGACAACAAGAAGGTGACGCTCTCCGCCCTGAAGGGGAAGATCGTGCTGGTGAATTTCTTCGCGACCGATTGCAGCGCGTGCATGCGTGAGACGCAGGACCTCGAACTGATCCACGAGCACTATGCCAACCAGGGGCTGGTAATTCTGCGCATCACGGAGGAGAACCCGGCGCAGGTCTACAAAATTATGTCGCACATGAATTTCAAGCCGCAGGTGCTCTTCGACAATGGCGGCATGGGTTTCTACGGAGCGGCGGGCAAGGCATTCCACATTGACGGCGAGCCGCGCACGTTTGTGTTCGATCGCGACGGCAAGCTGGTAGCGGAGTCGCTGGACATGTGTTCGCAGCGGCAGTTCTTCAGCATGCTGGGCCGCGCGGGGCTTAAGCCGGAACAGCACTGATGATCCATTTGTAGGACGAATCGAGAGCAGCGACGCAGAGCAGGAAGCGCTGAATGACGATCAGGGCAGCAAGCGAGACAACGAGACTGGGGTGGCTGGCGTTGGTGCTGACGCCGGAGATGGGTCCGCGGCGCGCGGCGCACGCAGTGGCGCGGTTCGACGGCGACGCCGCGCAGGTTTTTGAGGCGAGCCTAACGGAGTTGGAAGCGGCGGGTCTGCCGGCGAAGGCCGCGCAGTTTGTCGCTGATGGGCGGGCTGCGAAGGCCGCGGAAGAAGAGGCCAAAAGGATCGCGCAGGCGGGCGGATTTTTCCTGACACGCG
Organism: Acidobacteriaceae bacterium; assembly: GCA_035552995.1. Classification (GTDB taxonomy): domain Bacteria; phylum Acidobacteriota; class Terriglobia; order Terriglobales; family Acidobacteriaceae; genus Edaphobacter. The sequence continues at coordinate 16,724 of DATNEM010000007.1, forward strand.
CGGACGAGGAATATCCCGAGCGGCTGCAGGAGATTTACGATCCTCCGGCGGTGCTGTGGATGCGCGGCGACGCGGCGCTGCTGAACCGGCCGGGGATTGCGGTGGTGGGCACGCGGCATCCGACGCCTTACGGCTCGGGCATGGCGGAGATGCTGTCGCGGGACCTGGCGGGGCGCGGCGTGGTGATTCTGAGCGGTATGGCGCGCGGCGTGGACACGGCGGCGCACAAAGGCGCGCTCGATGCCGGCGGGAAGACCGTCGCGGTGTGGGGAACCAGCATCGACGTCGTGTATCCCAAGGAGAACAAAAAGCTGGCGGAGCGGATTGTGGAACAGGGCGGAGCGATCGTGAGCGAGTTCGCGATGGGCACATTTCCGGCCCCGCAGAATTTTCCGATTCGAAACCGGATTCTAAGCGGCATGAGTGTGGGCGTGCTGGTGGTGGAAGCGGGCGAGTATTCCGGCACACGCATCACCGCGCGCTGCGCGATGGAGCAGAACCGCGATGTGTACGCGGTGCCGGGAAATGTGACAAACAAGAATGCGTGGGGCCCGAATACGCTGATCAAACAGGGCGCCAAGCTGACGGCTACCTGGGAGGATGTGTGGGAGGAACTGCCTTCGGAGATCAAATTGCAACTTGAACAAACAACAGGCGTTGCCGGGGGCAATGAATCGAAAGGGAATGGAGCGGCATCTTTATTCGGCGAAGAGGACCAAGCGCTGCCGGAGCAAGAGCGCCGGGTGCTGGAGCGGTTGCGGCCCGATGAGGCGACGCAACTGGATGAGCTGATCGAGGCGCTGGAACAGCAGATGGGATCGGCAGAGATATTCGCGGCGCTGTTTGAGTTGGAGCTGCGAGGGCGGGTGAAGCAGATGCCGGGCAAGAATTATGTGCGGAGGTTCTGAAGCACGACCGCGGATTTGCGCGGATGGACGCGGATTTAAATGCGGGGATTCTTCGCCTACGGCTCAGAATGACAAGTTCGATATGGAGTGATCGCAAGAAATTTTTCCGCAACTATATTAAGGATGCGAATGGGCTTGAAATGAGCGCCTTTCGAGCCGCCAAGATGCGGTAGCTTGCCCTCCTGAAGTTGAAACGGATTTTGAGAACCGGAGTCTATGGGTGTAGATTCCCGCTTGGCCCTCAACGATTTTTAGCGTGGGTGGGTTTCGCGTTCCGGCCGAATCCGTGTTAGGGTGCATGGGAACGATGGCAAACCAGCGGCGAGACAGCCGCGCACACAGTTTTGGAACGTGAAGGGAAACAATGGCAAGGTCACTGGTGATCGTAGAGTCGCCCGCGAAGGCGAAGACGATCAATAAGTATCTCGGCAAGGACTATCAGGTGGAGGCCTCGATCGGCCACATCATGGACCTGCCGAAAAACGACATCGGCGTGGAGCTGAAAAAGCGGACGTTTGAGCCGACGCTGATCGTGTCTCCCGGCAAGGAGAAGGTGGTTGCTGCGCTGAAGAAGGCGGCGGCGAAGGCGGACTTTGTGTATCTTGCGCCTGACCCGGATCGCGAGGGCGAGGCGATTGCCGCGCACCTGAAGATGCAGTTGCTGCCGGTGATGAAGGACAAGACAAAGCTGCAGCGCGTGACGTTTAACGAGATTACGCAGAAGGCTGTGAAGGCGGCCTTCGAACATGCGCGCGATGTGGATGAGAACCTGGTGGACGCGCAGCAGACGCGGCGTGTGCTGGATCGCCTGGTGGGCTATCAGGTGTCGCCGCTGCTGTGGGACAAGGTACGGCGCGGACTGAGCGCGGGCCGGGTGCAGACCGTGGCGCTGCGGCTGATCGTGGAGCGCGAGGCGGAGATTAACGCGTTCAAGCCCGTTGAGTACTGGAACATCGACGCCGAACTGGATGCGGGCGGGAAGCAGAGTTTTGTCGCGAAGTTTGTAGGCGTGAACGGCGTTCCGTCGCGCGTCGCGAATGGGACGGACGCGGACGGAAAAGAGCAGTGGATCGCGAATGCGCTGCCGGCGAAGGCGCAGGTTGACGATGTCGTCGCGGATATGGAACACGCGAAGTGGAGCGTGCGTTCGGTGGAGAAGAAGGAACGGCGCAGCAATCCGCGTGCGCCCTACACCACCAGCAAGCTGCAGCAGGACGCGGCGCAGCGGCTGGGCTTCAATGTGCGGCGCACCATGGGTGTGGCGCAGCGGCTGTATGAAGGCATCGAGATCGGTTCGGACGGAACGGTGGGCCTGATCACGTACATGCGTACCGATTCGACCCGCGTGGCGCCGGAGGCGATCACCGAGGTGCGTGGGTTTATCGGCAAGCTGGGCAATGCGTATCTGCCGGACGCGCCGAACAAATATGTGGGCAAGAAGGCCGCGCAGGTGGAGGCGCAGGACGCGCACGAGGCGATCCGTCCGACCAGCGTGGAGTACACGCCGAATTCGATCCGGCGGTATCTGACCGACGAGCAGTACCGCCTGTACAAACTGATCTGGCAGCGGTTCGTGTCGAGCCAGATGACTCCGGCGATCTTCGACCAGACGACGGTGGATATTGTGGCGCAAGCGAAGCTGGCCTATGACTTCCGCGTCTCGGGCAGCGTGCTGAAGTTCGATGGGCACCTGAAGTTCGAGGAGGAAGACAAGCAGGCAAGGGCGCAAGCGAAAGCTGAGGCGACCGCTGCAACAAAGGACAGCGATGCGGAAGATGAGGATGAGGAGAAGCGCTTGCCGGATCTGAACGATGGGCAGGGCCTCGGCCTGATCAAGCTCGATCCGCAGCAGAAGTTCACGCAGCCGCCGCCACGCTTCAATGAAGCCAGCCTGGTGCGTGTGCTGGAGGAGCGCGGCATCGGAAGGCCGTCGACGTATGCGTCCATCATCAATACGATCCAGGACCGCGATTATGTGAAGAAGATCGCGGGACGCTTTGTGCCGACGGAGATCGGCACGGTCGTGACCGGGTTGCTGGTGAAGAATTTCCCGTACATCTTCGACACCGCATACACGGCGAAGCTGGAGACCGAGCTCGATGAGGTGGAAGAGGGCCACGAAAAGTGGACCGATCTGCTGAATGGCTTCTACGACTACTTTGAGAAGGAACTCGAAGTAGCTGGCAAGAAGATGGAAGACATCAAGCGGATGGAGGAGCCGACGAAGGAAGTCTGCGAGAAGTGCGGCGCGCCGCTCGTGCTGAAGTGGGGCAAGTTCGGCAGCTTCTTTTCCTGCTCAAACTTTACGAAGGCCAAGCCGGTAACGGTGGGCGCGGCGCCGTGGAAGAAGGACGCCAAGGCCGTGACGAAGAAGATCACCAAGGCGCTGCATTTTCCGATGACGGTGCGCGCGGTGGAGGAGGCAAATCAGGTCTTTACTCGCGAGGTCGCGGATGTGAAGGAGATGCAGGCGGCGGTCGGCGAGGCGCTGGAAGATGCCGCCGGCAAAGGCCGCAAGGTGACGGTCGAGCAGGTGAGCTGCGACTTCACCAAGGAGAACGTGGCAGCCAAGCCGGACCTGAGTGCGCCGGGCGCGGACGATGTTCCCGAGAAGGAGTTCTGCGACAACTGCGGCAAGGAGATGGTGCTGAAGAACGGGCCGTTCGGGCCGTTCATGAGCTGCCCGGATTACTCCGCCGACCCGCCGTGCCGGACCATCCGCAAGCTGCACCAGAAGGTGCAGCAGAAGCCGCCGGTGCAACTGGACGAGGCGTGCCCCAAGTGCGGCAAGCCGCTGTTGAAGCGCGATGGGCAGTATGGCGAGTTCATCGCCTGCTCGGGTTACCCAAAGTGCAAATACGTGAAGCAGGACCTGCTGGATGTTCCGTGCCCGAAGTGCGGCGGCGATATCGCGGTGCGCAAGACGCGGCGCGGCGACACGTTTTATGGATGCACGAACTATCCGAAGTGCGACTTTGCCAGCAATCTGAAGCTGGTGAACCAGACCTGCCCGAAGTGCGACAGCGCATATCTGCTGGAGCTGCAGAACGCAAAGGGAACGTATCTCGTCTGCCCGAATAACCGTGAGGCGCTGCCGAAGCGGCGCAAGAAGAAGGGCGCGCCCGAGGAAGATGCAACCAAGCTTCCGCCGGAGTGTGGCTATCAGAAGAAGATCGCCGGGCCGCCGGAGCCACCGGCGCTGGCGGTGCCCGACCCGGAGAAGACAAGGCCGCTGGTGGAGGCTGGGGTCTGAAGACCGAGCGACTTGGCGCTAGGGACCTCGTCCGGCCTCGCGTGTAAGACTCTTCGCCTGTCTTTGCCTAAAGCATGAAAAATTGCGACTCCGCGGCTGCTTCGCTCCTCTAAATCCTGAACAACAAAAACGAAAAGGATGGGCGAGCATGGCAACAGCTGCGGACGCGGGACTGATCCTCCAACTTTATGAACTTCGGCAGGAGGAGACGCTGCGCAAGGCGCGGAAGTTCCTCACCTTTGACTTCGATCCAAAAGATGTGGACGAGCTACGCGCCGTCTCGCGTGCGCGGGGTACCGAAGAAAATGCCTACTGGCGGCAAGCAATGAGCTATTGGGAGATGGCTGCTTCCCTGGTGCTGCGCGGTGCGCTGGATGGCGATCTTTTTCTGGATTCGAACGCTGAAGGGCTCCTTATCTACGCCAAGTATCATCACTTCCACAAGGACACCGAGCAGCAGAACGGCCCCTTTATGAGGAACACTGCGGCGCTGATCGCGAAGTATCCCTCTGCCAGGCAGCGTTACGAGTTCATGCTCAAGAATTTAGAAGCGCGCAGGCAGGAAGCTGCCAAAGGGTAGGCTGTCGCTTAGTCGGGTATCAAAAGCGGCACGACAAGCATCGCGCCGCGAAAATCCACAATTCTGTAGGGACAAAATGGGAAGCGGTATGGGGACTCCCATTTCTGCACCGATTCTGCTACACTAGCAGATGGAAGCGACGTGGCTGGACGGCGTGGGCAATGGCTCCCGCGACCGTAAGCTATTGAGAGAGTGCAGGTTATACCTATGGCAAAGGCAGTCTGGAACGGCGTAACGCTGGCGGAAAGCGACAAGGTCGAGACGATTGAGGGAAATGTGTATTTCCCGGACGAGGCGGTGAAGCGGGAGTTCTTCCGGCCCAGCTCAACTACCTCCAGCTGCACCTGGAAGGGGCAGGCGCGCTACTACACGGTCGTCGTGGATGGGCAGGAGAATCCCGACGCGGCGTGGTACTACCCCGACCCGAAGCCGGCTGCACGCAGCGTGAAGTACCACGTAGCCTTCTGGCGCGGCGTGGAAGTGACGACGTAGTCGCCGGTCAGGGCAAAAGGCTTAACACGGATCTTCACGGATTTCACTGATCAAAGCGGATGGGGCGGGCTTATGGCCTGCCTTTTCCGTTTAATACGCGCGCACCCGTTCGATCGGGAGGCGGACCTGGAAGCAGGTGCGGCCGGGCTTCGATTCCACGCCGACGGTGCCGTTGTGTTTGGAGACGATGCGGTTGACGGAATCGAGGCCAAGGCCGAGGCCTTTGCCGACCGGTTTGGTGGTGAAGAACGGCTCGAAGATGCGGTTGAGTATCTCGGGTGGAATCCCGGGGCCATCGTTGACGATCTCCACGACCACCATCTCGCCCAGTTGGCTAGTGCGTAGCGTCAGCGTGCCGACGGGCAAGGCCGCACCCGTGCCATCTACCTGGCTGCGAGGCTGGTTGCCGATCCAACCCGCCGTGCTGCCATTGGCCGGCGCCGATGCTACGGGATGGGCGGGCGTCATCGCTTCCAGCGCGTTCTGGATCAGCTCAGTCCATACCTGGTTGAGCTCACTGCCGTAGGCGGAGATCAGCGGCACGCTGGGCGCGTATTCGCGGAGGATGCGAACGTGCTCCAGCCGCGAGGCGAACATGGCGAGCGTGTTTTCGAGCGACTGCGCCACGTCGATGTCCTGCACCGGCGCCTGGTCCATGTAGGAGTAGTCCTTGATGGCCGTGATGAGGTCGAAGATGCGGACGGTCGAGTTGATGACGGTCTCGGCCATGCGCTCCACGCGCAAGGAACTCGAGAAGGACGCGGCGGAGATCGCGAGCACCACCGGCGGCAGCATCGTCGACAGCTCTTCCAGATGCGCGATGGTCATGGGCGATTCGGCCAGGATGCCGGCGATCGCCCACGCTTCCGTTACGCCATGCTTTTCAAGCCAGACTCGGAAGAGCTCCTCGCGATCGGCGAGGTCGAGTGGATTGTCGGGCAGGATGGCGCGGCTGTTGTAGTCCGCCATCTTCTCGCGCGTGCGGCGGGTCCATTCCTGATACTCCTCGCACAGTCCGGCCTGTTCCAGCGCGGCGCCGAGCTGCTGCTTCTGGTCGCCGAATTGGCGGATTTCGCCGAAGAGGCTGGCGGCGGAGCGCTGCGCGGCCGAGGCCGGGTTGTTGAGCTCGTGCGCGAGGTTGGCGGCGAGTTTACCGAGCGCGGTAAGTTTTTCCGCCTGCATCTCCATGCGCGTGACCCAGCGCACACGGTCCAGAAGCGTGGAGACCGCGCGCTGCCCCATCGACGGGATCGCGGCGAGCATGGCCGGAAAATCTTCCTTCGCGATGTCGAGTGACCATGCGTCTCCCACGGAGTAGCCGTCGCCGCCGTAACCCTTCATGCGGGAGAAGGGAAGCAGGCCGGAGATCTGACCGATGCGCGCGATGAACAGCGAGATATTGCCCGACTGGCGGCGGCGTACGTGAATTTCGCCCCGGAGCAGGATGTTCATGCCATAGGGCGGATCGCCTTCGCGGAAGATGAGCACGCCGGGGCCGACCTTGCGCTCGGTGCCGTGCGTCGCGAGCCAGAGATATTCGGCGTCGGTGAGGCCGTTGAGGACCTCAATGCCGCGCAGAGCCGCGACGATCTGCTCGGGAGGAGTACGGTCGGCGCCGGTGAGGTGGCCGACCTCTTGAACTGATTCCGGGGTGGTTGCGGATTCCATCGCGCCGCCTGTGGGGAGTGGTTTTGAGGGGACGTGAAACCACTAGTGTAGGCGAGCGCGGGCGGGGAGTCGAATCGGATCAATAGTGCGCTGAGAGGTTAACGAGCAGGCATCCCATTGCGGCTGCAAAGGCCGCCAAGACGACAAGGAGTCAGATTTCAGGGTTGACAAGATCGCGCTGTATATTTATACATGATAGATGCATCTTTATGCATCGCGCGTTTTGGGGTGAAAGCAGCAGGCTGGCTGACATTTCGATTCTACGCCTTTGGGCCTTTCGTAAACGGGAAATGAGTTGTTGAGATGGAAGTTGCGATGAAGCAGCAGCGACAAACCGCGATCCGCGATGTGCTGGCGCAGGCGATAGTGCCCAGCCAGGATGAGCTGCGGCGCAGGCTGGCGCGGCGCGGCTTCCATGTGACGCAGGCGACGCTTTCGCGCGACATCCACGAGCTGCGGTTGTCGAAAGGCCCGCAGGGTTACTCGCTGCCGACCGCGCCGCCGCCGGAGGACGACGAGGACGCGCTGCCGGGGATCAGAGAAGTGCTTAGCGGTTTCGGGCTCGAAGTCCGGCAGGCGATGAACCAGCTGATCGTCATTACCACCACCAGCGCGGCGCAGCCCGTAGCCGCAGGCATCGATTACGAGGACTGGCCGGAGGTTGTGGGGACATTGGCCGGCGATGACACGGTGCTGGTGATCTGCCCGGACGAGCAGCAGGCGCGACGGCTGAAGGCGCGCATCGAGGACTACATCGGCTAGACCGGGTAGTTGCATTGATTCATCCTCAGTCCCGGAGATCGGGACAATTGGAATTGGGCCGCGAGGATCGCGGAAGGAATTGTGAGGGATTGCGATGCAGGCAGTGAGCACGGAGACGGAGACGGCGAAGAGCGTGAGCAAAAGATCGCGCGCGACGGTAAAGACCGCTGTAGCCGGTGTGGGTGGCTATGCCGGCGGCGAGCTGGCGCGCCTGCTGCTGCATCATCCCCGACTGGCGGAGACCAGGCCGCTGTTTCTGGGCCGCGTGGCGGACGAGACCGCGACCGGTCGTGTTGCGTTCGAGGACATCCAGCCGCAGCTCGCACTGGGAGAAGGAAAGAAGTTGCCCGAGGTGCGCGCGTTCAGCTGGGAGCTGGTGCGCGAGATGGGCACGGAGATTGTGTTTCTGGCGCTGCCGCATGAAACGTCGCGCGAGTGGGCGCCGGAGTGGCTCGATCATGGCGTGAAGGTAATTGACCTGAGCGGCGCGTGGCGTCTGGATGAGATCGCGAACCGCGCGGTCTACAAGCTGCGCGATAAGGACGCTGCGCTCGCGGAGAAATTGCAGAACGAGGCGGTCTTTGGCTGTCCGGAGCTGCATCGCGCGGAGCTCGCGAAGCAGTCGACGCGCCTGGTGGCGAATCCCGGGTGCTACTCCACGTCGGTAATTCTCGCGCTGAAGCCACTGATCGCTGCGGAGCTGGTGGATATTGAACACGGGATCATCTGCGACGCGAAATCCGGCGTGAGCGGAGCGGGGAAGGCGGCGACGGCGAAGACGCACTTTATGTACGCGGCGGACAATCTCTCTGCGTATGCGGTCTTTGGACATCGCCACACGGGCGAGATGCTGGAGCAGCTTGGAGTGACGAGCGACCAGCTGCAGTTCACGCCGCATCTGCTGCCGATTCCGCGCGGAATTCTTTCGACGATCTACCTGCGGCTGGCCGCGCGCACGGAACCGGAGGCGATCGAGGCCTGCCTCCGCAGCTTCTACGCGACCAGTCCGCTGGTACGCGTGCGCAAGACGCCAAGCCTGCCGCAAATTCAGCACGTAGTCCGCACGAACTACTGCGACCTCGGCTTTGAGCTGGCGAAGGACAAGCAGCGGCTGGTCCTGGTCTCGTGCCTCGACAACCTGCTGAAGGGCGCGTCAGGCCAGGCCGTGCAGAACATGAACGTGATGTGCGGCTGGGACGAAGCGGAGGGCCTGAAGTGAGATACGTGGTCAAGTTAGGCGGCGCCTCCATCGAAGACAAGGCCCTTTTGCATTCGTGCGGCAAGGCGATCGCGGAGCTGGTGCGCGACGGCAATCAGGTTGCACTGGTGCACGGCGGCGGCAAGCAGTTGACGCAGACGCTGAAGCAGATGGGCAAGGAGAGCCAGTTCATCAGCGGCCTGCGTGTGACGGACGCCGAGACGCGCGATGCGGCGCTGATGGTGCTCGCCGGGCGCGTCAACAAATCGCTCGTCGCATCGCTGCAATCGCATGGCATCTCCGCCATGGGTCTTGCGGGCGGTGATGGGAACGTCTTTCGCGCGCGCAAGAAGAAGACCGTACCGGACCTCGGATTCGTCGGCGAAATTGCCGCGACCGATCCCCTGTGGCTGGAAGCAATCTGGAAGATGGACGCGGTGCCGGTGATCTCGTCGATCGCGCTAGGCTTTGATGGCGAGTACTACAACATTAACGCGGATGAGATGGCTGCGGCGTGCGCGATCTGCACGAAGGCCGATGCGCTGGTGTTCCTGACCGACGTGCCGGGCGTCAAGGGTGCAGACGGCGAGGTGATGCGCTGGCTCTCGCTGAAGCAGGTGCCGGAGCTGGAGCGGCAGGCGGTTGTCTCCGGCGGGATGCTGCCCAAGCTGAATGCGTGCCGCGAGGCGCTGCTGAGCGGCGTCAAACGAGTAAGGATTCTGCCGGCAGAGGCGGCGCATCTGCTGCCGGATTTGATCTCAACGAAGGTCCATGACGGGACGGAGGTGATGGTCGCATGACGAAGCTGGAGACGATTCAGGCCGCGGAGAAGAAGCTGCTGCTGCAGACGTATGAGCGCAACCCGCTGCTGATCACAGGCGGCAAGGGTGTGCATGTGGTTGACGAGCAGGGCGCTGAGTATCTCGACCTGCTGAGCGGCATCGGCGTCGTCGCGCTGGGCTACGGGCATCCCGCGGTGGAGAAGGCGGTCGTCGAGCAGACGAAGAAGCTGATGCACACCTCGAACCTCTTCTACCACGAGCACACGGCCGAGCTGGCGATGCGGCTGACGGAGATGAGCGGCCTCGACCGCGTCTTCTTCTGCAACTCCGGCACCGAGGCGTGGGAGGCTGCGCTGAAGCTGGCGCGCGCGCATGCGGGCGTGCTGCGCGCTGAAGGAAAAAAAATCGGCACAAAGTTTCTCGCCATAGAGCACAGTTTCCACGGGCGCACCATGGGCGCGGTCGCGACCACGCACAAGGAGAAGTATCGCGAGCCGTTCGCGCCGGTGATGCCGGATGTTGAGTTCATGCGCTTTGACGATGTGGCTGACCTGCGTGCGAAGTTTTCGAGCGATGTCTGCGGCATCTGCATTGAGGCGATCCAAGGCGAGGGCGGCGTGCGGCCGGTCTCGAAGGAGTTCCTCGCAACCGCGCGCGAGCTGTGCGACTCGACCGGCGCGCTGCTGCTCGCCGATGAGATCCAGTCCGGCATGGGCCGCACGGGCGAGTGGTTCGCGTACCAGCACTACGGCATCCAGCCGGACATCACCACGCTGGCGAAGCCCATCGCCAACGGCCTGCCCATGGGCGCGATGCTCTGCACGGATGAGGCAGCGCGCGCAATCTCGCCCGGCATGCATGGGACTACTTTCGGTGGGGGGCCATTGGCATGTGCAGTCGCCATCGCCGTGGTTGACACGATGAAGCAGGAGAAGCTGCTCGCGCATGTGCGTGAGGTGGGCGGATACTTCAAGCAACAGCTCGAAGTGCTGAAGAAGAAACACGACAGCATCCTTGAAGTGCGCGGAATGGGATTGATGCTGGGTATCGAGCTTGATTCCGCCGAGCTGGCCAAGCGCGCGGCTGCTGAAATGATGGCGCAGCGCATCATTATTAACAGGACCAGCGAGACGGTGCTGCGCTTTCTGCCGCCGTTCGTTCTGGAGCG
>DATNEM010000008.1:0-5207 GCA_035552995.1 Acidobacteriaceae bacterium
GACTGCGAAGTTTCCGACTGCGAATTTCCGACTGCTGAATTGCCGACTACAGGATGCTGCCGAGTTTCTGCCGATGCTGACCCGTCGCGCGCGTGGCGAATATTCGGTAATGGGTCATTTTGAAAAATTGACCTCAGGGGCTGAAGCCGCGCCCTCAGGAATGGCCAGCTTATGGCGTGGCTGAAGCCACGCTCTTTCAAAGCAAATTCAAACTGACCCACTACCAAGCTATTCCTACTGCTTTAAGGATACCGAATGGCGCATATCTTAAATGCCACTTTCGGCAAATTTATATTTCTTGTGGATGTAAAGGTTTAGAGGCGGAAGTTCATGCTGGAGGGCTTGACAAGAATTCTGAACGATGGCCGCTCAGCGTGATGGCGATTTGGAGAGTGGTGACTCGATCCCATTCATCCCGCAGAGCGGGATGAATGGGGCACGGATTTGTGAAGGCTCGGGCCGAAAAGCAAATGCAGGGGGCTTTCGCACAGGGCGCTCAGGATGACGGCGAAAGGCAAACGCGGATTCCCTTCGGGAATGACAAACAAAACTTCAGAAGTCGATGTGCATGCGGAGAGATTCGACGAGGACGGGGCCGCGGTCCTGGTTGTAGCCGGGATGGGAGATGAACTGGCCGTCGAGCGCGTAGGAGAGGCCGCGCCATGCGTGCATGGTGTAGTAGCCCTCGAGAATATCTTCGCGTGCGTAGTTGAGTTTGCCGTCGCCGAGGAGGAAGCCGAGGCCGCCGAGTTTGAGGTAGTTCTGGTGGTCGCGCTTGATGGCGTTCGAGACGAAGGCGAGGCCGAGCTTGTCCTGAGGCCTGTGGGGGCCGCCGGGCAAGCCGAAGAGGCCGTTGGCAAGCGAATAGTCGCCGCCGAACTCGATGGTCTGGTCGACCTCGGTGTAGGCGTAGCTCTCATGCTGGCCCTCATTCCAGCCGAAGCGGCCGAAAGCGCGCGCGTTGTCTGTGAGTTCCTGATCGAAGTTGAGGCCGAAGCCGTACTTCACCGCGCCGAACTTCTCGACCGTTGTAATGTCAGGCGCAGTAATTTTGTGGGCGAGAAAGTTGTTTACTGCATCGCGATAGAGTCCCATATGCGCGTGGTTGGTGTAGGTGAGGAGGCGGAGGGCGCCTTTGCGGTCGGGCGATGTAAGAGAGCCCAGGAGGTTGTGGCGCCACTCGAGTTCGGTGTTCTGGCCACTGGCGCGGCGCAGCGCCCAATCCATGTCGATGCCGTTGGCGACGGTGGGCATGAGGGCGAGACCGTAGCGGGCGGAGAAATTTTTGTCGTCGTACTCGGCGATGGCGCCCCAGGTGTAGCCGCGGGTGTCCGCGGCGTAGTCCCAGGCGCCGTTGTTGTCGACGGTCCAGTTGAGGAACTGGAGATGGCTGTCGGTGCCGACGGGATTGAGATCGAAGGTGTCGGGCAGACCCATCTTGCCGACACGGAGTTCGATGCGGCGCTCGGGGACTTCTGTGGCGAGAGCGAAGGGGCCTCGGTCGGCCTCAGTCATTTTGCTTGAGAGGCCAAGCGTGCCATGCACCTGCACGCGGGCGAGGTAAGGCGTGGGCCCGAGGGTCGGGTTACGGACGACATCGAGGTTGGTGAAGCCGGCGAGGCCGAGGGCCTCCGAGATGCCGCGGCCGCCGGCGGATTCTTCGTCATAGATGAGATCGAGATGGCGGGAAGGATTCTTCAGCAGCTCATAGCCGAGGAAAAGCGTGCCGACGAGCGAGGTTTTGTACTCCCCGCGGGAGAGCATGCTGTTGGGGCCGTCATATGGCGAGTGAAACGGCGCGTGGGCCTGAAAGATGATGTTGCCTTGTCCGGCGATGAAGTAGCGCGCGCGATCGGAGTGGGGGAAGATGGCTGGCGTGTCGGGTTGCGGGTGCGGGGAGTCGGCCTGGGCGGTGTCGAGCGGCTGATGGGAGGATTTCTGCGAGGTCTGCGCGGAGAGTCGGACGCCGGCGATGAGGCAGACAGCTAGCAGCGCTCGCAGAGCGGCCTGCGGCAAGAGTTTTCGCACACACGATGAAGGCATCGGTTGATATTGTCACATCGGCGTATGAATGCCGGAAGAGAAGACGGACGATTGCTGCAAAGACCGTCGCGCTTGCGGGGACCAAGCCATGAGCACGATGCGGCGTACTCGCCTTTCCGGGGGAACGCCAACTTCTGGCGATGATCTAACTCTTCGCGCCGACGACGACGAGGCCGATGCCGCCGAGGAGGGCAATGCCGCTGAGGATGGGTGGTATGAAAACGGTATGCGTGGAGTTGTGGCCGATCTCGACGGGGCCGACTTTGGCGTCCTGTTTGTGGCGAGTGTAGCTGAAGCCGCCGACGGCGAAGCCGACGATCCCAACGATGATGAGCAAGATGCCGATGATGGTTGCAGGCTTCATGTCGATCCCTCGAACAGCAATGTGGTGAGATGCAGATTGTGGGAGCGCGGCGGACTTGATTTCCTGGCGTATGCGGATTAATGTGAAGGCACACGGGAAAGGAGGATGGTCCAAGCCTATGAAAATTGACAGTAATAGTTGCAGTACACAACGTGAGGTGACTGAGGCTTAGAGCGCGTCCCGCTCCAGGCTGAAAGTTCGGCGAAAGCAATCCAGCGCCGAGAGGCTTGTCCGAGATGGACGCCTCAGGTCAAACCCCACAGATCACCGCCAGACGGCCCGCTGCTCTTCAATGAGCGCGGGCCGTTTGCTTTGGGGTGGTGGTTCTAAATTCCGGGGCTAAAGAGGGTGATGAAAAAGTACGACTCCACGGGATGAGGAAGAACCCGCGGCTAAAGCCGCATTGATTTTGCATTGCTTTACCGCGGGCTGAAGCCCGCTGCTACTCCCAAAATATGATCATCTCGACTTTTTCAGCACCCTCTGAAGCCCGGAAGTTTGAACCCGCTTCCGCGGGCTGAAGCCCGCTGCTCCTCCGGTATTGCAGGCCCGACGCTCAACTGACAACTGAGAACTGGCAACTGTAAACTGCATTTATGGAACCTTTGGTGATTGCGGGGCGCGCGTTTCAGTCGCGGCTGATTGTCGGGACCGGCAAGTATAAGGATGGGCGCGAGACGCAGGCGGCGATTGAGGCGTCGGGCGCGGAGATGGTGACGGTTGCCGTGCGCCGCGTGAATCTGGATCGCTCGCGTCAATCGCTGCTGGACTTTCTCGATCCGCAACGGTACTTCCTGCTGCCGAATACGGCGGGGTGCTACACGGCGGAGGAGGCGATCAGAGCGGCGCGGCTGGGGCGCGAGGTGGGACTGTCGGACTGGGTGAAGATCGAGGTGATCGGCGATAAGGCGACGCTGTATCCGGACATTCAGGCGACGCTGGAGGCGACGCGCGTGCTGGTGAAGGAAGGGTTCACGGTGCTGCCGTACACGTCGGATGACATTGTGTATGCGCGGCGGCTGATCGACGCAGGGGCGTCGGCGGTGATGCCGCTGGGCGCGCCGATCGGCAGCGGGCTGGGGCTGCGCAATATTGCGAACCTGCGGATTTTGCGCGAGATGATTACCGAGGTGCCGCTGATCGTGGATGCCGGTGTGGGTACGGCTTCCGATGCGACGCTGGCGATGGAGCTGGGCTTTGACGGCGTGCTGATGAATACGGCGATTGCGGAGGCCAGCGACCCGATCCTGATGGCGGAGGCGATGATGCATGGAGTGCTGGCGGGGCGGCAGGCATATCTTGCCGGCCGGATGCCGCGCAGGCTGTATGCGACGGCGAGTTCACCGCTGGAAGGGATTTCGATCTAACGCCTTCGACGCTCGCCGGTTATCGTTCGGAGTGGTACAAGTGCACTATTCCTCGGCCGGAAAGTTGACAGGCCCTCCTTTCTGTTGATTTATGGTTGTGACACCATTCACGACGCAGCGACGCTGCTGAAGCGCAATCGCGTTCGCAATTGAGGGGGAACTGTAATGTTTGCATCGAGAAGCATCGTCCTGTTATCTGCCGCGGCGTTCGCCATAACTGGAACGATCGTGGCTCAGCCGCCCGCACCGGGGCCGCAAGACCTCGCGCACCGCATCGGTCATTATGACCCCAGCAGGATGGGACATCAGACCGGGGTGCATGAGGGTGCCGGATCGATGAGCTTCGGCGCGCTGCTGGGCGCGAGAGCGATCGAGCCGAATCTCATTTTTTTCCATCGCGGTGTGATCAATCCGCATAGTGGCATTGGGCAGCACTTCCACAATCAGTGCGAGGAGATGTTCGTGATCCTGGACGGCGAGGCGCAGTTCACGATCGACGGACGCACGTCGCTGATACAGGGGCCGGCGGGGGTGCCCGACCGCATGGGGCATGCGCACGGCATCTACAACCCCACGGACAAGCCGTTGCAGTGGCTGAACATCAACGTCGGCATGACGAAGACGTATGACAACTTCGACTTGAACGATTCGCTGGAGCATCAGACGCTTGACCCGGTGCCGCAGTTCATCAACTTCAGGCTGGACAAGACCCTGCTGCGGCCTATGGAGGCCATGGACGGCGGAAAAGGAACGGTGCAGTATCGACGGGCGCTGCCGCCCACGGTGTTTACCACGACATGGGCGTACATTGACCATCTGGTGATTCCGCCGGGAGCGTCGGTGGGCCCACGGGCGTTGCCGAACCTGGCTGAGGTGTATTACGTGATTACGGGAGACGGGACTGCAAACATCGGAACGGAGCAGGCTCCCATCCATACAGGGGACGCGATTCCGGTGCGGCTGAATGAGAGCCGCGCGATTGCGAACACCGGGACGACGCCGCTGGAGTTCTTGATCGTCGGCGTGGCCAAGGACATGGCTGCGAAGGACGAACTGATGGCTGCTCCTCCGATGCGGGGACCGCGTCGCCCGCCTGCTGCAAACGCTCAATAGGTCTGGAGCGCACGCCTAACACCAAGAGAGAGGAAGCGATGAATCGTAGATCACTGCTGAAGTATGGAGGCCTACTGGGCGCAGCACCGCTGGCAGCGGGCGCAGAGAAGCTGATGGGGCAGGCCGCGAATGGCGCCGCGAAGCCGATCGTGCTGTACTGCGACCTGGCGGTGGACCCGAAGCGCGAGCAGGAGATGCTGGATGCTTATCACAACCACTTCCGGCCGGTAGCGGTGAAGTTTCCCGGATACGTTGATCTGAAGATCGTGAAGATCCGCAAAGTGCTCTCGGGGCAGGCTCCGCCGGCGGGCGTGAACTAC
>DATNEM010000009.1:0-3394 GCA_035552995.1 Acidobacteriaceae bacterium
GCTTCGCCACCTGGAACGAGCTCCAGCAATTGCTGCCGGCGTAAAACGCAATCAGCAGCATCCAGGCGGCGTTGAATCCATCGCCGTGCGTCCAGTACCAAAGCGCCAGCCCGACAAATCCCAACAGTCCAAAGAACCCGATCACCGTCGCCGTCATCAGGCTCTTCCCGCGTCCCATCACAAACCACAGCAGGCTGCGCAGAATCTGCCCGCCGTCCAGCGGGTAAATGGGAAGTATGTTGAAGACAAAGAGAACTATGTCAATCCACAGGATCGCTGAGAAAAAATGGTTGAGGTCTGTTCCCGCGTAGGAAAAGGCCCAAAACGAAGCCGCGGATCCGCCTGTCAGCACATACGCCGCATATAGCAATGGCGCCAGCGCGACGTTCACCAGCGGCCCCGCCGCAATCGCCCACAGCGTCGCGCCCGGCCTCTGCGGCGGATCGACGTACGCCACGCCGCCCAGCGGCCACAGCATGATGCGTTCCGCGCGTCCGCCCACCGAGCGCGTCGCGAAGGCATGGCCGAACTCGTGCGTCAGCACAATCGCAAACAGCGCAAGGTACTCCGCGACGTTCCACCCCGTCGAACTGTAGGTCCCGCGCCGCGCCTGAATCTCATAAATCGCCAGCAGGAACCACCACCAGCTCAGATAAACCTGAATCCCCGCCACGCGAAACAACTTGATCGGCTTCATGCCCCAAGCCTACCGCACCCTCGACTCTTCTTCGCAGTCATTCTGAGCCAGCCGGGGTCCCCGGCCAGCTTGGTGGCTGGGGGGTGGTTTGGCGAAGAATCCCCGCATTTGCTCTTGTCTCTGAGATAGGCCCGGACTTCAGTCCGGGCATTGCGGGGTAGCTGAAGCCAAGGGGCTTTAGCCCTCGGGAACTGTTCAGGGCGCGGATGGGTGGGGAATTGCCTTCAGCCTCACCCGCACATACACGCTCGCTCCCCACGGCCTCGTCCCGTACACAGAAGAGATTGCGCTCAGATCATCCACCTTGTAGCCCGTCGCATTCGCGCCGATGCCGACGTCCGCATCGCGCCATTGCCCTAGCTCGCGCGTGTAGCCGCCCGTAAACGCCGTCACGTCGATCCACCTTGGCAACGCCGAACCCTGCGCCGCAAACAACTCATCCCTCTGCGACCACTCCATGCGGCCCGTGACGTAATTCTTCTTGCCCACCGGAGTCACGGCCTCCAACGTCACCGCATTCACGGCATATCCGCTGCGCGCGCCAACACGCGTCCTGTAATCGCGACCCCAGATCAGGCTCGCCGCGCGCTCCCCCTTCGCATACTCCACCGACGCGGTGGTTCGCTCCTCATCGCCCGCCTCCAGCGCCTCCGGATGACGAATGCGTCCCGTCGAGATCTGAGCGGCCCAATCCTTCGCCGGCAGCCAGGTTACGCGCGCGCTCCACGAATCCATCGCGCCGAAGCCCACCGTCCACCGGTTCTCTCCCGGCTCGCGCCCGTGGAATCCGCTGGCCTCCAGATGCAGCTTCGTCCACGCCAGCTCCGCTGTCGCCACATTGTCCGCAATGTGCGTCGAGTCCTCGTAGTGGTGCGCCAGCGTCGCCTGCGGCAACTCCGCCGCGCTCGCACGGTGCGGATACGCCGTCGGCCCCAGCGCCGGATCGCCCACCGGCGCATAGTAGAAATTGACCACCGCGTCGCCCGCGCGGTGCGCATACTGCGCGCTTGCTTCCATCAGAAAATTGTGCGGATGCTGCCCATCCTCAATCGCCTGCCCATACGCCGTCTCGCCGACTTGAAAAAGCTCCGGATACCGCCGCCGCGTGATCGTCGCCGGCTCCAGGCTCAGCATCGCTCGCAACTGCATCGCGCCGCCGCCCAGCGCATGCTCCGCGCTCAACATCCCCCAGTTCGTCGAGTAGAGCTTGTCTCCGCCACGCTTGACCTCGCCCGCGGGAGTCGCGACATGGCTCTGCTGCACATCCGTCAAAAACGCCTGCGCCATCCACGCCAACTGCCACGCGCCCGGCCCTGAACCGACTTTCATCATCACCATGGGCATCGTCCAGCCGCGCGGCTGCACGCTGGTGCCCGACGACTCCTCCATCAGCAGCTTCGCCGCCGGACCGGCGGGCATGCCCATACCCGGCATGTCGCCCATGTCCATATCGCCCATGTCATCCATCTGCCGGCTGTCCTGTTTCTGATTCCCGCCGGGTGCTTCACCTTCGCTCTGCCTGGGCGGGTTGGCCTGCGCCGTCTTCGCTGGAGGCATCGGCATCTGGGCCACTGCGGGCATTGCCGTCAACAGAAGAGCCAAAAGCGCAATCGCAAAACACACGGGACACATCCCCAAAGTCTTCCAGATTTGTCTGTCGGAATCCAGCCGGTCGAAAACCAGAAGCCTCACATGCACCGAACATTGCCTAGAATGCTGGGAGCACCGTTACAAGGAACGAGAAGAGCCACCAGCCTTCTTCACCGGAAAACAGCCGCACGAAGCTTGCTTCGCCGCTGAGCTGCTCGTAGCATCCACTTGCACAAGGAGAGATTCATGTTTCGCATCTTCAGAACCTTCTGCCTCTCGGCGCTGCTCCTGTTCGCACTTCCGGCTGTATTGCGCGGGCAGGTCGCCTCAGGCTCCGGCGATGCCGCCTTCACGTTCGGCTACACCCATGTCAAAGGCGTCACAAGCAGCTCCCATTACGTGTTGGGCGGGTCAGGCGCTTTCAACTTCAGCCACTACGTGGCTGCCGGCTTCGAATACACCTACACACCGCTTGGCTCAGAAACCCTCAGCATCATCACCGACAGCGGCAATCAGAGGACCTACGGCGGGTTTGGCCGGTTCTCCCTCGTCGCGCCTGGCCGCATTACTCCCTACCTGCTTGCCGGCGGGGGCGCCGTCAACGAGAAAGAAGTCTTCGCCACCAACATCTTCATCACCACGGCCAGCCAGAGCGGCTATTACTACGCCCTGGGCGCCGGGGCGAGCATCTTCGGAGGACGGCACTGGGGCGTCCGGCCGGAGCTGCGCTACGAGCACCAGCAGTTCGGCGCCAACAACCGCCTCAACCTCAACGCCTTCGGCCAAAATGATATACAGCTAACCGTCCAGCTCTTCTACCAGGGCGGCGGCAAATAGCCACCGCCTCGATCTTTGTCATTACGAATACGAACATGCCCTTCAAACCTCCCTGTGCTACACTTTTTAAGTTTGGCGATGCAGCGGCTTTTGCCGGACTCGCCGGCTGGCAGGCGGAAGGATCGTATTGCCAGCCCAGGCGCAAGTCCCGTATCCGCGCCCCGGACAACAAGCTTTGCAATCTGCGCGAGACTCAGCCGACTTCAATCCTGCTGTCTCTGCGCGCTTTGAGGGTTCCACCATGTATGCAGTCATTCGCACCGGCGGCAA
>DATNEM010000010.1:0-13670 GCA_035552995.1 Acidobacteriaceae bacterium
ATCGTCTGGCCCAGGTGGAAGCTGTCACGCAGCGTCAATCCGCCGATCCCTTGCAGCCGCACATACAACTGCTCACAGCCGTAGGAAAAGTCGCGGCCGGCATCATCGGCTGGTTCGTCGTCTCCGCCGCCAATTTCGCGGCGTACCGATGCGACAATCTCCGCCGCTTGCGAGCCGGCCTGAACGTCTTCCTGGTCGTTGATCTCGTCCAGCATCCGCGCAATGCTGCGCCGTGTCCACGGCCGCACTCCCAGGAATGCCGTGTCCAGATGTCCCAAAGCATGCAGCCGCGCCAGCGCCGGATACACCCAGCTATCCATCGGAACATAGACGTCCAATGGCCGCGCCATGCCCGGTCCTGTCCTGCATGCCCCCTGTTGAACGGCTGCCGGCGCCGGAAGCGTAACGCCCGCCGATAAGATGACGGTGGCGATACACAAGCCCAACCGTGAGAACGTACCTTTCCCCAAAACACGCGCATAGTGGGGAGTGCTTCTCAACTTGCAACAATCTGTTCCTGTTCGCGGGCTATCCATCCTGCTTTGCATTCTATCTGCGACGCATTGTTCTGAAACGGATCGCCGGAAACTTCGCCCCGTAAACGCCCTATTGCGAAAGTGGCCGCGTCAGCGCATCCAGATCGGCCCCGGCCAGAAAATGCTCAACCTGGCCCGCGAGTTCCTTGTGCGCTGCATCAGCAGGCTGATTCGGATCGGCGCTCTCTGCCTTCAGCAGGACCCGTGTGGAATGCGCCGGCCGCACGCTCGTCCAGGAAAATCTGGGAACGCTGTATATGAATCCCAGATGCGTTCGCCGCGTCACATGCTCCCCGCAGCGCCCGTCCCCGCATAGCGTCGTCGATTCCAACATCTGGCTCACGCCGTCGTTGTACAGCGCGGAACTGAACTCCACCGGTGCAACTGCGGTCTGCGCCGTCATCTGGCCCTCCCACGCTACTCTCTCGGCCCGCAGCGAGTGGCAGATCAGGGGATTGTGCCAATCCGATACCGGCGAAACCCCAAGCGCGACCGGAGTTCCACCTCCCGTGGGTGCATATTGGCCCCACATGTAGACCACCATACCGTCGCCGCCGGTTTCGTTCCATGTCCGCTGCAAGGCGTAGTCTCCAATCTGCTTCGGGAACGAACTCATTCCCTGCGGCAGAGCGCGTGCGTGTCCGATGGCCAGCGCCTGCGGGACCGTGAACCACGCGGCGATCGCGATTGCCGCCATCACGGTCAAACGCATCCACTGTGCGCTTGAGGTTTCTAGCTCATCGTGCAGGACCAACGATTCGGGTAGCGTTTGGGTACCTCGCCGGTCCCGCAGCCAATGAATCACCGAGAACAGCAGCATCGCGGCAAACAAAAACAACGCCGCGCCGATGACGTAGTCTGCCTGCTCTGCCTTGTTCTGAAGGCCGGGGAAGTGCAACGCGACCAAGTAATAGAACACTAGAAAACAGAGTCGCAGCAGGTTGAAGACATATCCCAACAGCACAGCGCCGATCGTAACCAGTGCAGTTGCGAACCATCGGAAGCGGTAGAAATAGCCCGCTACCAGCGCCATCAGCCCCATCGTCATGGAACCGCGGAGTCCGTTGCATCCCGGCGCAATGAACATGCCGAAATCCGGCGTGAACATCAGCCGCAAATGGTCGGGCGTCAACGGGTGTCCGAGATGGATTGCAAGGCTGCGCGCGACCTCTGCCGATACACCTTGCAATGGCAAGTCCACCCAAAGGCTGAATGCATGTGGGATCGGATTCACCAGGATCAGCAGGAGCACGGGAAACAATGCGGCCCGCAACAGCCGAACGCCGCCCAGCAGCAGCACAACGCCGGCTCCATATAGAAAAAATATGAGCCACGATGGCGGGAAGATTCGCGAATCGTCGGGCGACAGCATCAGCACAAGGTTTGCGCCGCCCTCCACCCAAGTGCCTACCAGCGCCACGAGTAGTACAGCCAGACCCCACCACGTACCTTCTACCCTCCAGCCAATTCCCTTCCAGGCCCGCAAGATCAATGCCAGGCTGACCGCGGGCACCACCATGCCCACGGACTTCAATGCGTCGGTGGTCCACATTCCCCAGAGTACGAGCACGCTTGGGGCAATGATGGGTAGTCCCAGAACCGCCGCGCCGACTGAAGCGATGGCGAACTGCATGCGCGACGGCCGCGCAGCAGACAGGGGTCGAGTCTCGGCCTGAACATCGGAAATTGCCGGCATGGCTCCTCTCCCGAAAGCGGACTGCCGCATTGCGTCAAGAATATCCCAGCGGCTTTGGGCCGGACATGCCACTTTGGTAAGCGACTTCTGTTCGCCATAGGCAACAGCCAATCACAGTAGAATCCTCAACATGGACGTCGCAGCCATTCAGGCCGCCCTCCGCGAAGCGTCTGTCGACGGCTGGCTCTTCTATGACCACCACCACCGTGATCCGCTCGCCGCGCGCATCCTTGGGCTCTCGCCGTCGGCCCACGTTACGCGGCGCTGGTATTACTTCGTGCCGGCAATGGGCGATCCGTCCAAGCTCGTGCATCGGATCGAACCCGCGAGTCTCGATTCGCTGCCCGGGGCTAAGGCTGAATACTCTTCCTGGCAGGAGCTGGAAGCAGGCCTGGAGGCGATGCTCTCCGGCGCGACGCACATTGCCATGCAGTATTCGCCGCGCAACGCGATCCTTTACGTCTCCATGGTCGACGCCGGAACGGTGGATCTCGTCCGTTCCTTCGGTAAGGAGATCGTCAGCTCCGCCAACCTCGTCAGCCAGTTTGAGGCCGTACTCACCGACGCGCAGATCGACACGCATTACGTCGCGCAGCAGAAGATCGATGACATTCTCACCGCTGCATGGCCCTATATCGGATCGCAGGTACGCGGTTCCTCCAGCATCAACGAGTTCGCCATCTCTTCCTGGCTCGGCGATGCACTGCGGCGGGAAGGCCTCGTCTGGGAGCATGGGCCTAACGTCTCTGCCGGACCCAACTCCGCCGACTCGCACTATGAGCCGACTGCTGCGCGCTCCCGCGTGATCAAGAATGGCGACTTCCTGTTGATCGACATCTGGGGCAAGCTCGACCGGCCCGGCGCAATCTTCTACGACATCACGTGGACTGGCGTGATCGGCCGCGAGCCGTCCGAGCGCGAGCAGCAGATCTTCGCTACCGTCCGCGACGCGCGCGATGCCGCGATCAAGACCGTCTCGGACGCCTTCGCCGCGAACAAGCCCATCGCGGGCTTCGAGGCCGACGATGCCGCGCGCGGCGTGATTCAACGCGCCGGATTCGGCGATCGCTTCGTTCACCGCACCGGTCACAACATCGGCGAGGACATCCACGGCTCGGGCGCGCATCTGGATAACCTCGAAACCCACGACATCCGCCGCATCCTGCCCAAGACCTGCTTCTCCGTCGAGCCCGGCATTTATCTCACCGGCGACTTCGGCGTGCGCAGCGAGATCAACATGATCACGAGTCCCGGCAAAGCCGTTGTGACGGGGCGCGTTCAGACCGAATTGGTGAGAATCTAGCTAACATTTCCTCAACTACAAAATGCGGGGATTCTTCGCCTGCGGCTCAGAACGACAACGTCAGTGGAGTCCCGCTGCTATCATTAGTCCTGCATGGCCACCAAAGCCGATACTGCCGCGCTTCCCGCTGAACCCGCCGCGGGCAGCACCTTTCCGTTGCTGGTCCTGATCGCCGGATGGCTGATTCCCGGCGCGGGCCACCTGATCCTCGGCAAGTGGGTGCGCGCGCTGCTGCTGGCCGCAGCCATCCTCGCCATGTTCATCATCGGCGTGGCGCTGGGCGGCAAGCTCTACTCGCCCAACACCGGCGAGCCGCTGGACATCCTCGGCTTCCTCGGCGACCTCGGCGCCGGGCTGCCTTTCATCATCGGCCGGTTCAGCGGCTTGGGCCAGGCGCCTGTGCTCACCGCCGTTGCCGATTACGGCACGAAGTTCATCAGCATCGTGGGACTGCTCAACATCGTCGCAGCGATCGACGCCCATTCCATCGCCATCGGCAGGAAACCCGCATGACTCTCTCCCACTTCTCCGCCGTTCTGATCTGCGCCGCCTGCATCGGGATCGTGTTCGGCATTACCCAGCGCGCGGAGCCCAAGATGATGATCCGCTTCGGCGCCTACACGTTCGTCGTGCTGGTTGCGGTCACCATTGCCGCCAGCTGGGGCATGTGGCTGATCAAGCACTGATACCCCCTCCCCCCCTGAAAACGCCAAAATCTTGAATCCAAGCAGCTTAGCTGCAAAATCTTGGAAATGCGGCGCTTAGCTCTCAACCCGTGCTAAGTGAATGATTCTGCGTAGACTCAACGCTTCTTGATTTTGAAAAAATGCCACAGGGCCAGACACTCGCGAATGCGAGGTCTCGCTCCTGTTTTCCCTTCCTTTAATTCTATGCTGAGTGTCAAGTAAATTGAGGCGTGCGTTCGTCCAAGTGACTGAGCTGTTAGGGGAAAAATAAAGTTCAATGCAACGGCATCTGATCGCTGCGGTCGGGATTTGCTGTGTTCTTAGTGCGAGTAGAGTGCACGGCCAGGCAAATCCATCGGCGAAGCCCGTGCAGTTCGACGTTGTCTCCATCAAGCCAAGCGGCATGGACCCGAGGAGCTTTGGAATGCTGGGGTATTGGAAGGATGCATATCAGACCCAGGGCTGGGCCCTGGCAGATGTTATTTTGCACGCGTATCTCCCGCCACATGTGGCCACAGCTGTACCGCGCGACGGCTTCCCATCATGGGTTAATAGCGAGCGGTACGACATCGTTGCCAAAGTCGATGAACATATCGCGGCACAGCTCGCATCCGCGACAGAAGCAGAGAGAGCAGCGATGGTTCAATCGATGGTGCAGAAGATGCTAGCGGATCGGTTCGGTCTGGTTGTACACCGCGTCCCGGTGGAGGTGCAGGGTTACGCACTTGTCGTTGCCAAAAACGGGCCTAAGCTCACCCGCTCGCAGCCGGGCGACGTGGTGCCGGACGATTTTCGCGATACAAAGGCGGGCGGCAAGGTGCGGTTCGTTAACCGGCACAGATCGGTGCACGAGATCGATTATCTTCATGTTCCTATTGCCGAGCTCGTGGATCGTTTGTCGCTCAATGCACTGATTGTCGACCACACCGGCTTAGTGGGACCTTACAACTTTTCATTGCTCCCTTTGAATGATGCTCCCGTTGCAGGAGACGAAAGCGCGCAAAGAGATACTCGTCTGGAAAATCCTTTCCGCTGGGATTTGAGGCCGCTGGGACTCGAGCTCAAGCCAATCCGAGTGAAGACCGAGACGATCGTGATCGACTCCATCCATCGTCCCTCAACAAATTGATCTATGCGGAGAGGGTTTGTAAGCGTTATGCCGATCTGGAGCGAAGTCAGGATGCAAATAAGCAGAGTCGCGGTTTTATGTGCAGTGTTCGGCATCGCGGCTAGCGCTTTTGCGCAGACACCAAACGCGCCCGCGAAGCCGCTGCAATGGGACGTGGTCTCGGTGAAGCCGATGTCCGCGGACGCTTGTCCGGCGCATCAAGGCGGAGTGGGCTGGCTGAAGGATGGTCTCACCGTGTCCTGTGTTCCTGCGTTCTTTCTCGTGCAGTTCGCCTACCGGTTGATGGACCAGACCCGCATCGTGGGCCTGCCGGACTGGGCCAAGGACACCTCGCATCTTTACGCGGTCGAGGCCCGGGTGAGCGGCGAAGACGCACCGGTCTATGCGAAGTTGAACGGCGACGAACGGTTCCGAATGCTGCAGCAGGTGCTGGCGGACCGCTTTGGAATGAAGGCACATATGGAGGCGCGCGAGCTGCCGGCCTATGACCTGCTAGTCGCCAAGGGCGGCTCGAAGCTAAAAGGACCTGGGCCGAACGATTCCGGTGCCACGCAGTGGAAGGCTCAGGATGGAAAAGTCCAATGGACGGGCGCGCCGTTGGCCAACTTTGTATTCGCCCTCAGCAACGAGACGGGCCGGCCTGTGGTCGACACGACCGGACTCACCGGCAGGTACAGCTTCACGCTGGAGTTTGAGCCGGCGGCGCGCGCGGGGAAAGACGAAAGCGGCAGACCATCGGTCTTTACCGCGCTGGAAGAGCAGCTCGGGCTGAAGCTGGTGCCGGCGAAGGAGCCGGTGGACGTGCTGGTCATCGATTCGATCAAGCAGCCGGGAGCGAATTAAAACGGACGGTCTGTCCGGCCAATCCGATAGCCGCAGGTGGTTAAAAGCATCCCACCAATATGACCGGAAATTCCTACTGGTTGGAACGAAGCAAACGGCATTGCATTCTGGCGTGTGTGGCGGCTGCGATAACGGCTGCCGTGTTCTTTGCAACGCCTCCGCCGGACTTCCGGCATCGCCTGAGCATGGGAACGGCTTACGCCGCGCTGGCCTTCCTGGCGGTCTCGCTGTGGCTGGGGCCGTGGAACGTGCTGCGAAGAAGACCGAATCCTGTGAGCTTCGATCTGCGGCGGGACATCGGCATCTGGGCAGCTATGCTTGCGCTGGTGCATACGGGCGTTGGCCTGACGGTGCACCTGAGAGGCAGGATGTGGATGTACTTCTTCAAGCGGCTGCATCCGCTGGCGTTGCAGAAGACGGAGTTTGGTTTTGCCAATTACGTAGGGGCGGCGGCGGCGATTCTCTTTGTGATTCTGTTAGCGATCTCAAATGATTTTTCTCTGCGGCGTCTGGGAAGGCGGCGCTGGAAATCAACCCAACGATGGGCGTATGCCGCGTTCGCGCTTACCGTGGCACACGCCATCGCGTTTCAGATGGTTGAGAAGCGGCACCTGCCGTGGGTGGTGGGCTTCGGCTTGATTGTGGTGGCCGCTGTGATTGGGCAGGCGCTTGGGTGGCGGCGGATGAGGCGGGAGGTAGATTGATGGGGCCTCCGGCGCGGCTCGTGATGATTATGGATCGGGCCTTCAGCCCTCCGAAATCTTTCGGGGGCGCCTACCTAGGCCTTCGCCGTTCCGGCTTCGGCCTATATATCGACGCGCCTTCGGCGCTCAGTTAAGAGTTGCGAATGACTTTCTTGGCATAGCTATCAGCGAGGTCTGAATGCGAGCGAAAGGAATGCGGGGATTCTTCGGCGTCTTACTGCGCAGTGCCGGTTGCGGCCGGCGCAGCGGCTGGAGGCGCGGGAGGATTCACTGGAGCCTGGGGTGCCGCCTTCTTCGCGCCGCCGGCGCCTTCGACCTTTTTCCCGGGAGCGAGGATGGCGTGCAGCGTTGTGCCTTCCATGCGCGGCATGAATTCGACGACGCCGGCCTCGCCGATGTCGCCGATAAGCCGGTTGATGATCTTGTAGCCGAGGTCGCGGTGGGCCATCTGGCGGCCTTTGAAGCGCAACGAAGCTTTCACCTTGTCGCCCTCGCCGAGGAACCGGACCGCCCTGTCCTTCTTGGTCTGGTAGTCGTGCTCGTCCACGGTGACGGAGAACTTGACTTCCTTGATGACGATGACCTTTTGCTTCTTGCGCGCGGCGCGTTCGCTCTTGTCCTTCTCGTAAAGGAATTTGCCGTAGTCCTGAATGCGGCAGACGGGCGGGACGGCGTTGGGCGAAATCTCCACCAGGTCCAGGGACCGTTCGCGGGCCATCTTCAACGCTTCAAAGGGGGCCATGATCCCCAGCTGCTCGCCGTTCTCGTCGATCACGCGGATCTCGCGGGCGCGGATGCGTTCGTTGGTGCGGATAAAACTCTTGGCGGAGCGCTTATCGATCGGGGGAATAGTCAGCCTCCACAGCGCCCTTTCCGGCCGCTGCGCGTTAAAAGGATTGGATCACAAGCCTGTGTGCAAGGTTGCGCGTATGAGCGAAGTATAGCATTTTGAGGGGTCTGGGCCACTACTTTACGAACTTGTCATTCTGAGCCGTAGGCGAAGAATGACAGGTTCAAAAGATATGGGTAGGTAGCCCCGTGCGTTACCGATTGAATCATGCCGTCACTTCGCCGCTGCCAGTTGCTGCTGGTACTCCGCGTAGGGGCCTTTGAAGTCTTCGATCTTGAAGCCGGCGGCTTCGCCCTCGAAGTGCCAGATGCGCGTGCCGACCTCATCGATCAGGTCCTGGTCATGCGTGACCAGCAGCACCGTACCGTCGTACTTCTGCAGCGCGACGTTGAGCGCGTTGATGCTTTCTAGATCGAGGTGGTTCGTCGGCTCGTCGAAGACCAGCACGTTGGGCTTCTGCAGCATCAGCTTGCAGAAGAGCAGCCGCGCGGCCTCGCCGCCGGAGAGTGCGTCGGTGGACTTCATGCCCTCTTCGCCGCGGAAGAGCATCTGGCCGAGGATGCCTCGTATATCTTCTTTGGTGGCGTCCTCGTCGAAGCCGTGCAGCCAGTCCGCGACCGTCATGCCGTTCGTAATGGACGAGCGATGTTCCTGACCGAAGTAGCCGATCTGCGCCTCGTGCCCCCACTTGACCGTGCCGCCGTCGATGCCCATCTCGGCCTTCTCGGATTTTTCCAGGCCCTCGCAATTGGCGAGCAGTGCTTTGAGCAGCGTGGTCTTGCCTGCGCCGTTGCGGCCCATCAGGATGATCTTTTCGCCGCGCTGGACGGCTGCGGTGAATCCGTCAATGACTTCGAGACGACCGCCATCGGCGAGCGCATAGCCTTTCTTTACGTTTTCAAATTCCAGCAGGTGGCGGCCGCTGGGACGCTTCTGCTCAAAGCGGATGTACGGGCGCTGGATGTTCGAGCGCGCGAGTTCGGTGACGGCGAGGCGCTCGACTTCCTTTTTGCGCGAGGCGACCTGGCTGGAACGCGTGCCGCCGGAGAATCGCGCGATGAAGTCTTTGAGCTGCGCGATCTTCTTTTCGCGCTGGTCGTTCTGCGACTCGATGCGCGAGCGGATGGAGGTCTTCTGCTCCACCATGTCGTCGTAGCCGCCGGTGTAGGTGATGATGGTCTCGTAGTCGATGTCCGCGATATGCGTGCAGACCGAGTTGAGGAAGTGGCGGTCGTGCGAGATGGTGATGAGCGTGCCGTTGTAGCGGACGAGAAAATCCTGCAGCCAGAGGATTGAGTCGAGGTCGAGGTAGTTGGTCGGCTCGTCGAGCAGCAGCGCCTGCGGCTCGCCGAAGAGCGCCTGCGCCAGGAGCACGCGCACCTTCTGGCCGCCCTGCAGCTCGCCCATCTTGCGCTCGTGGACTTCGTCAGGGATGTCGAGCCCTTGCAGCAGGACGGCGGCGTTGGCTTCGGCCTCGTAGCCGTCCTCTTCGCCGACGATGCCTTCGAGTTCGCCGAGGCGGCTGCCGTCCTCGTCGGTCATCTCGGGCTTGTTGTAGATAACTTCGCGCTCTTCAAGCGCCGCCCACAGCCGCTTGTTGCCCATGATGACGGTGTCGATGACGCGATACTCGTCAAAGGCGTACTGGTCCTGCTTGAGGACGGAGAGCTTTTTGGGACGGACGACGTCGCCCTTCTGCGGGTCGAGCTCTCCGGCAAGGACCTTCATAAACGTCGACTTGCCGGAGCCGTTCGGTCCGGTGAGTCCATAGCGGCGACCGCTGGTGAACGTGACACTTACATCTTCGAAGAGCAGCTTCGCGCCATAGCGCATGGTGACATTGGAAACACTAATCATGGCAATTCTTCTAAGTTTACAGGGAATGATGGGCGCGCCGCACGATGGCACCGGACTCACACGGATGCTGTGATGAGACGGGAGAGCTTGTTTATTGGGGCGAGCCCACAGGGCCGGCGGTCATCCCGCTTTGCAGTTTTGGAGATACCTGACTTTTGCGTGGAGCAGTTGGCCCACCGCGCGCTTCTCCAGAAGGCGCGGCGTGCCGAGCCGGTCGGCAACCAGGCAGATGTGCGCAAAATGTTCCAGCGTCTCCATCTTCAGGAAGGCGTCCAGGAGGCTGTCGCCGTAGGTGACCGCGCCGTGATTCGCCATCAGGATGGCGTGGTGGTCCGGGATCAGAGGCCGGAGACTGGCCGCCAACTGGTCGGTGCCGGTCGTTGCATAGGGAGCGAGCGGCACGGGGCCGAGCGTCATCACAGCCTCTGCACAGAGCGGCTGATCCAGCGCCCGGCCGGCGCAGGCGAATCCGGTTGCGATCGGCGGATGCGCATGAACGACAGCTTTCACGTCGTCTCTCATCTGGTAAATTGCGAGGTGCATGCCAATTTCGCTCGTGACCTTCTTGGATCCGCAGAGCTGGTTGCCTCCGAGATCCACGGTGACGATATCCGCGGGTCTCAACAGATATTTGCTGCAGCCGGTAGGCGTGGCGAGAATGCAGTCCGCGCCGATGCGCACTGAGAGGTTCCCGGAAGTTCCTGGCATGAAGCCGAGCCGGTAAAGCCATTTGCCGAACCGGACCAGGGCCCGGCGCTCGTCAGCTGTTCTGTCGAATTCGATTGCGGCCAAGACCGAGCTCCTGTCAGACATCTACTTCACCACAAAGGGCTGCGGGATGTCGATTGCTTTCAGGAGGGTACGGGCCGGTTTTTTTATCGCGGATGCGGCTTCGTCGCAAAGGGGCTGGGATATTCGCCGCAACCGGGAAACACAGGCCCATACGCGCGCGATGCCCTCACGGCACGAATCGCAGCCACACCAGCCAGCACACTGCTGCGCCGGCGGCAGCGAGAATCAACCCGGAGGTACGGCGTTTGTACACGAAGAACAGCAGCAGCAGCCCGGTGAGCGACACCAGCGTCAGCAGCACCGCTGAGATGTCGATGACCCACGACCATCCTGGCCCGGCATCGCGGCCTTTGTGCAGATCGTTCAGGACCGCGACAAAGCCATTCCGGGTTTCGGTCAGGTCGTACTTCCCGGTGTGGGGGTCGATAAACGCGTCCGCCGCGTAGCCGGGCCCTTTGAACGAGACGGAGATCTGTTCATCGTCGGCACGGAAGTCCGATACCGCGCCGTGGATTCCATGCGCTGTGCGCAGCTTCTCCACGATCGCCAACTGGTTCGGCTGCGATCCACGCAGCCACTCCATCAGCATAGTCCCGCTGTATCGGCTCTCCCGGACCTGCCCGGCAAACCAGTCCGCGTGATTCAGCGTGAGTCCGGTCACCGCGAAGAAGAGCACGACGCCAAACGAGACCATCGAAAGATACAGGTGCAGCCACCGCGAGATGATCGCGCTCTGCCGCCTCAGCTTCACTGAAAAAGGAATGGGACGTCTCAGTGCGTAGGTCATTCTCTATTCAGTGTGCCTTCCATAGTCCAGCTGAACGCCTGCAATCTCATTTCTACCCGGCAGCGTAAAGCTAGCGGGCGCCTTGCCATCGAGGTCGATCTCCTGGTGCATCAGATCGTATCCGCCGTGTTCGCGCACAGCCTCGATCATGATGGTGTACTTGCCCGGCTTTACCGCGTTGCCTTTGTCGTCCTTGCCGTCCCAGCGCAGCGTGTACTTCCCGGCGGGCCGTGTCGCCGATGAGACGTTTGGCGAGATTTCGCCGCCGTATCGCATCCCGACTGGATAGTCGTGGTACCACTCGCGCAGCTCATTCAGGTAGCGCGGCTTCTCGGACCAGAGCGAGATCAGGCGCACCGGCCGATTTTCCGCGTCGCGCACCCACACCGCAACATACGGCCGGCGATAGCGCGGACTATTGGGCTGCGCCAGTTCCAGCGTAATCATCACGTCCATGGGAACTGACGGCGCCGCGGCTGCAGCCTTCGCGCGTCCGCGCTCCGAGAACGAATAGCTGGCATTTACAACGCGCGGCGGCGTATTCCGCCGGGCCTGCATAGCGGGAACTTCCAGCCTTGACCAACCTGCGCTTTCGACCGTGCGTCCATCGCGCAGCATCAGCAGATATTCCACACCGCCGAGCCGTTTCGCCAGTTGGGAGCTCTCGTCTGGCGTCATCACGGAAAATGCCGTCGCCAGCGCTCCGGCCTCCGACGGATCAGCGGCTACCACCGTGGAACTCAGGACATGCTCGGCCGTTTGTGCCGTGCGCGGATCGACGATGTGGGAGTAATGCGTTCCACTTACATCCACTCCGCGGCGGTAATCACCGCTCGTTGCAATGGTCTCGCCCGCCAGACGCATGACATCTGCCGGCGGATCGTTCTCTGCGTCTGCCCGCGGATTCGCAATCGCCACGCTGTCGCTGATGTTACCGCGCAGGACAATATCGCCACCGACGTTCAGTGCCACGCCGGTTGCACCCGCAGCGAGAGCTTTGTCAGCCGCATGTCCGGTGATGTAACTCTTGGCGAAGGAATTGAGAGCAATCGGCGCATAGTCAAGGTGAGTTGCCGTCTGCGTGGCCACATCCAGCCGCCAATGCGGCCGCTGCATCTGTGCGACTGCGGCGCTCAGTTCTGCCTGCGTAGGCATGCGGTTTTCCGCTGCTGCGTTTTTCCAAACCTGCACGGCGGTTTCGGCCGATGCGTCCAGTGCTCCGCCAGTTTTCGCCTTCCAGGCGTCGAACAGGGCCAGCACCTCGAACAGCTCGGGCGACACCTTCTCCGGAGTCCCATGCGTCTTCGTCCACCGCGAAAACTCGCTGTTTGGCGTCCAGGCGCTGAGAATCTTGTTCTCCCTGTCGAACTCCTTGAGCGCTGCCCCCGCCGCGCGATTCGCCTCCTCGCCGGAACTCGCCCGAATCTTCATGTCGAGAGAGGTCCCCAACACATTCTCATAGTGGAAGACATGTGTTTGTGCGGGTACATTCGCTGAAACGGCCGAGGAAACGCAACCGCCAAACAGAAGACAGAGAGCCATGGCACGGATTGAGATCTTCAAGAAGCCATCCTTCAAAGTGATTGATGCTGCGGAGGTGCTTTCGTCTTCCATCCAACTGCGGGCCGGAAGATGCTTTGGCCGCCCTGCGCTTCATGCCCAGCTGGGCACACTACCATAGACGAACCACCGGGCCGGGCAGATTCATGTTACGCAGGGCTGGCTTAAGCATGAATGAACCCTCCCGCGGGCTTGTTAGCAAGAGAAATTATTCTCGCCCCTGAAATCCGGCTCGAAAGTCAATCGATTTGTCATAATCCGGTGCCCAGGATCGATTGCTCCTGCCTTAATCCCATCTCGCCGGCCCATTTCCCAGCCATCGCCAAAGGGTGTTTGCGGCATCGTTGTAAAGAGCGGACGACTTTCTTCCCGAGCAAGCAGTGTTTTTCAATCGGTTTCGACCTTGACGTGGCCTGCGCAGTTCATCCTCGCGTTGCCCTGAAGGCCAACATAGATCGTCCGACGGAGGAATTTGTGTCTGTTCACCTTATTAATCCCAGCGAGAGTTCGTTCGGCACTGCGGTGATCACGCCGCGCTGGCTTTTTGTTCTCGCTGCCGCAACTCCACAGCGTTTCGGCGATCCTCGTATCGTCGATGAAACCCTCGAACAGATTGTCCCTGAGACGATCCGTCCCGGGGATGTAGTGGGAATAGGCATTCACACGCTCAACGCTCTGCGCGGATATGAGGTTGGCCGCATCGCGCGTGCCCGTGGAGCGTGGGTGGTCTTTGGCGGCGTCCACGCGTCGCTCTATCCGAACGAGGCGTTTGAGCTGGGGGCGGCCCACTCCGTTGTTCGGGGAGACGGCGATCTGGCATGGGGGCAGGTCCTGCAGGACTGCGCCGAAGAGGCTCCAAAAGCTCTGTATGAAGGGGGCCGCCTGCCGGCGGAAAAGTTTGCGGCGGCGCGCTGGGACCTGCTGCCC
>DATNEM010000011.1:0-2669 GCA_035552995.1 Acidobacteriaceae bacterium
GATTGTCATGACCGCCTTTGCCACTGTCGGCTCTGCGGTGGAAGCGATGCGCAAAGGCGCCGGCAACTACCTCACCAAGCCGTTCACCATGGAGGGCCTGACCAGTGTGCTCGACGAATCCAGCCGCCGGCTGAACTTCGACCTGGAGAGTCGCCGCCTTCGCGAGCGCATGCGCACCGCACGCGGCATGGGCAAACTCATCGGCACCTCGGCCGGCATGGAGAAGGTTTATCGCATCCTCTCCAAGGTTGCGTTTTCGCACCACCCTGTGCTGATCGTCGGCGAAAGCGGCACGGGCAAGGAACTCGTCGCGCGCGCGATCCACACCGGCGGGGCGAATGCGGCAAAGCCATTCGTCGCAGTGGATTGCAGTTCGCTTGCGCCGACGCTGATCGAGAGCGAGCTCTTCGGCCACGTGAAGGGAGCCTACACAGGCGCCAACCGCGCGCGCGAAGGCCTGTTGACCGCGGCGAACGGCGGCACCGTCTTCCTCGACGAGATCGGCGAGCTTCCTCCCGAGATGCAATCCAGGCTCCTGCGCGCGCTGCAGGAGAAGGAAGTGCGGCCCGTCGGCTCCTCGCACGCGGTGCCGTTTACCGCGCGGGTGCTGGCCGCCACCAACCGCGACCTCACCGCCATGGTCGCGCAGGGACAGTTCCGCAAAGACCTTTACTTCCGCCTGAATGTCGTCAACCTGCGCATCCCGCCGCTGCGCGAACGCCGTGACGATATTCCATTGCTCGCGCAGTTTTTCCTCGAACAAGTGGAACGCGAGCGGGCAAAACCTACCGCTTCTCGGACGAGGCGCTGCAGCTGCTGCTCGAATACGACTGGCCGGGCAATGTGCGCGAGCTCGAACATACCGTCCAGCGCACCTGCGCGCTCTCCTCAGGACCCGTGCTGCACACCGTCGATCTGCCCACACAGCTCCAGGATTTCCATGCGCACCGGCAGGAGGCCGCGATCGAAGCAATCTCGAGCGCAGCAGCGTCCGAAGGTGCTCCGGAATCCGGACCCGCCATCGTCTCCATCGCGGAGATGGAAAAACAGGCGATTCTCGGCACGATCCGACAACTGAACGGGGACAAACTGATGGCGGCGAAGCTGCTCGGTATCGGCAAAACAACGCTCTACCGCAAGCTGAAGGAGTACGGCCTGGCCGAGGACGGGGACGTGGAGGGTAACTGAGAGCCCTCACGCGTCATCTACAAATCCGCATATGCGCGTGGCTCGCACTTCACCGGGCAGTGTCCAAGTTGTTGGCAGGCGTGCGCAACGGGCTGCTATCCTGAGGTTTAAGAAACAAGTCTCAGGAGCAGCCGCCTCTCATGTCTGAACCCGTAAAGATTACTGTGCGTCCCAACGGCCCGCTGCGCGTTGAAGGTCCCATCACCCTCTGCGATGCGGACGGCCGCGAGTGGGACCTTACCGGCAAGCCGGCCATCTCGCTCTGCCGCTGCGGAGCGAGCGCCAACCGCCCCTTTTGCGATGGCTCGCACAAAACCAATGGCTTTCAGTGCCAGGCCACGCCTCCTGCCACGCTCACCTAACTTCCACAGCGTTTCTGCGCGAACCTCGCCTTGATCCTTCAGCGCAACCCGCATGGCCGTCTCTTCACCTGCAGTCTGCGCTGCCTGCACAGATTTTTCATTCGTGTCGCAATCGTCGCATGCTTTGTCGTCGCCGCTCCAGTTCAAGGGCGAGCAGCGGTCGATCCCCCTCCAGCCCATCCCTACACCCGCAGCGAGGCCATGGTGCCCATGCGCGACGGCGTGCGGCTGCACTGCGTCATCTTCCGGCCGGAGAAGACCGCGCCCGGCGAACTGCTGCCAATTCTGCTCAATCGGACGCCTTACGGCGCCGCGCAGACCGATGTGCAGGACCTGAACGGCGAGATGCCGCAGCTCGCCGCCAGCGGTTATCTGTTCGTCTTTGAAGATGTGCGCGGCCGTTACGGCTCCGAGGGTACGTTTGTGATGAACCGCCCGCTCGTGGCTCACAACAACCCGCATGACATCGACGAGAGCACAGACGCGTACGACACGGTCGACTGGCTGGTAAAGAACCTCACCGGCAACAACGGGCGCGTCGGCATCTACGGGATCTCCTACGACGGCTTTCTCGCCGCGATGGCGGGCATCGATCCCCACCCGGCGGTGAAGGCCATCTCGCCCCAGGCCCCCATGACCGACGTGTGGCTGGGCGACGATTTCTTCCACAACGGCGCCTTCCGCGAGACCTACGGCTTCGACTACGTGCAGCAGATGGAAGCGCAGAAGACCGATGTGCGTGTCGAGTCGCGCCAAGACACCTACGACTTTTTCCTTGCGCACACCAACTTCGCGCGAGCCGCCGCAGCCGCGAAGATGGATAAACTGCCCACCGCTCGCGCCTTTATTACCCAGCCAGCGTATACGCCGTTCTGGCAGGCAATGGCGGTTGAGCCGCATCTCACGCAGGTCGCCGTGCCCACGCTGCTCGTCGGCGGCTACTGGGACCAGGAGGACATGTGGGGCACGCAGGCTGAATACGCCGCGCTCGCACCGTACGACACAGATCGTCGGCTCTTCCTTGTGCTCGGACCGTGGTATCACGGCAGTTGGCTGGGCAATGGCCACGCCATACAAACCAAGTGGGGCACGCTGGACGCCGGACATGCGACAGGCGAC
>DATNEM010000012.1:0-2383 GCA_035552995.1 Acidobacteriaceae bacterium
TAAACAGGTCCTCCTGCCCGGACATCTGCCCTCGAATTGTGACTGACTTGCCGATAACGGTGGAACCTTCCGGCGGTTTCATTGATCCCCCTCGGGTTGGACTGCAATGATGTACTTGAGCGAACTATACCAGCCGGAGGCGACCGGGCAAACCCACGCTCCAGACGAAGTGGCCCGACAGGGAGTGCACAGATCGTAACCGCAAGGCCGCCGGCAGCGTCCAAGTCAGAACCAATGAAGCCTACCCGCGATCTAAACACTCAGCCCGAACGCCACAAGGCAAAGCGAGAGCCACCTTTTTCCGAGCATGGCTGGCAGGCACGAGCCACGTCCGCGATAACACTTGCGGGCGCGTTCTGCTGGGTGCTGGCGTTGAATCCGGGCGCGAAATCTCAGGAGGCGTCCACAGCTGCGGCGCTATCGAGGCCGGCGAAGAGTTGGGCGGCGGATTGCGCGAAGAAAGAAGAGTCCGTAATCCAGCATCCGGGATCGTACCTGCGATACCGGTTGCATGAGGTCAACCAGAAGGGCGACATGTTGCGCGATCAGATTGAGACGCCGCAGGGCACGGTGGCCCGTCTGATTGAACGCAGCGGTCGCCCGCTGACCGCCGAGGAAGATGCCGCCGAGCGCAGCCGCCTGAATGCGATGATCGCTTCTCCGGGGGATTTTGCGCGCCATGTGCGGCGTGACGATGAGGGGAAGAAGAGCGCGCTCGATATGCTGCGCATGATGCCAGATGCCATGGTGTGGAGTTATGCGCCAGGCCAGCCCCAGCTTGCCGGGCATCGCGCAGACGAGCCGGCGCTGATCGTGCTCGACTTCAAACCTGATCCGAAGTGGTCTGCGCCCAGCATGGAGTCAGAACTGTTGACTGGCCTCGAAGGCCGGATCTGGATTGAGCCTCGGACCGCGCGGCTGGTGCGTATGCAGGCCGATATCTTCAAGGCAGTGAATGTCGGATGGGGATTCGTGGCACATGTGTATCCCGGCGGCAAGGTCACGCTTGATCAGACAAGTGCGGGCGAGGGCCGGTGGATGGTGCGTCATTTCGACGAGCAGTTCACTCTGCGCGCGCTGCTGGTCAAGAGTGTGCGGCAGCAGACAACTACTGACACGTCTGACTATCAGACGGTGACGGCGATGCCCTATCAGAAGGCGATCCAGATGCTGTTCGCGACGCCGTTGCCGCACTGATTGCTTAGAACTGGAAGTAGAGGAACGATGCGCTGCTGTCCAAATTGGCCAGGACGGCAAAGAGCAACACAAACATCGCTACCGCCCAACCCACGGTGGGCTTCCAGCGCAGACGGGAGAAGATGGTGGGCGCCGGCGCAGGATTGACGCCCGCGATTCCGGGAAGCAATGCAGTGCCTCCCGGACCAGTTTCCTGGCCGAGTATCTGCTGCGAGTTGGGGAAGAACCAGACGACAGGAAACAAGGCGAAGGCCATCCATCCGGCTGCCAGTTCATCCAGTCGGCCGGCACTGTTGCGTCCGAACATGTCGGCGATGAAGGCAAGGGCCCCGTGCAACGAGTCCGCGCGGAAGAAGATGAGCGCGAAGGTGACCTGCAGATATACGCCGATCATCATGGCAAGGCGCAGCGGCGCGGCAATTTTGCGTGGCGCACCCGCGTGACGACGCTGACGGAAGTGCCGCCACGCCTGGTTTGCTGTGAGATAGATACCGTGCAGCAGACCGAAGATGATGAACTGCACTCCGGCACCATGCCAGATGCCTGTGAGCAGCATCGTGACCATCGTCGGATAGGCGACCATGGCGGTGAAGCCCGCGGGTGTGGCAAGCGCTTTGCGCGAGATGCTGCGGCCTTCGGCCGACCGCCGCCGCTGCACGGAAAGCAGGATCGGGTTGTAAAGATACAGCGTGATGTAACGCGTGAGCGTCATATGCCAGCGCTGCCAGTATTCGGTGACGCTGATGGCCTTGTACGGAGAGTCGAAGTTCAGCGGAAAGCGGATGGAAAAGATGCGCGCCAGGCCCAGCGCCATGTCCGAGTAACCCGAGAAATCGAAGTAGAGCTGCATGGAATACACCACGAGCCCCGTCCATGCGTTGACAGCCGAGAGACCACCGGCATTGTGGAAAGCTGCGTCTGCCGCAGGCGCGAGGCGGTCCGCGATCAGGACCTTTTTTGCCAACCCCATCAGGAACCATGTGATACCCAGCGCGACGTCTTCCGGATTGAGCGCGAATCGCCGCATCCCAATCGTCCGGCCGGTATCTGCCTGCGATCGCGAAGGGCCAAACTGCGGCATCATCTCCTTGTGGTGAAGGATGGGGCCGGCAATCAGGTGCGGGAAAAAAGTGACGAACAGCAGGTACGACAGCGGGTCCTGAATCTCCGCCTGCCCCTGCGCAAG
>DATNEM010000013.1:0-16980 GCA_035552995.1 Acidobacteriaceae bacterium
GCGTTCACCTCCGGCACCACCAGTGGCACGTCGGGCGTCATGCGGAACGCACTGGAGTTCGAGACAACGGCGCATCCGGCGGCGGCAAACTTCGGCTCCAGCTCGCGCGCGATGTCGGAGTCGAGCGCGGCGAAAATGATCTTCGGCAATTCGCCCTCACGCGTCTGGTCCGGTGTATTTCCCATCACCGTCATCGCGGCGATGCGCGCGGGCAGCGGCGTGTCCAGCTTCCACCGGCAGGCCTCGCCGTAGGTTTTGCCCGCGCTGCGGTCGCTGGCCGCGAGCCAGGAGATCTCAAACCATGGGTGCTTTTCCAGCAACTGAATGAAGCGCTGACCGACCATGCCGGTCGCGCCAAGGATGCCAACTTTGCGCCGTTCCATATCTTCCTAGGATACCGCGCCGATGCGATCGAACTCTAGCTTTTACGGCAGTGCGTTGCCGGGCCTGCAGTTCTCCCGGTCAATGGCGCCGCCGAACTGGCGGAGGTGGAACATGTACACGCAGCCGATGTGCGCATTGCCGACACCGACGCGCGGGTAAACATAAATGGTGCGGTCGCTTTCGTTGTAGATGGAAAGCGAGGACTGATCGCCCGCGGGCATGAACTGAAAGGCGAGGTTCCCGTCGGCTGCATGGACCGCCATTCCTGCCCCATGACACCACCAGCCCACAGCGGCCGCGGCCGCCACCAGAACCACATCGCGAATCAGTTCTCGTACACGCATCGTTTTTCCCCTCCAGGATTCCGGCCATTCTACGGCTTGAAGAGAAAGACGGGCGCTTCACCGGATAGTGATCCTATGGCGCGTTGTCGAGCTAATTACCCAATCGCTCGCTGGCGCTCAAGACGCTTCCGCGTCTGGTAGCGTCCACCGCTGGCAAAGACAATGAGTGCGGCGATGAGGTGGACGACAAACCAGAAGCTGACGCCCTGGTCCATGTAGATCAGATAAATGACCAGCAGGCGCGGAGCCAGAATCGCGACGACCAACGGCAACCAGCCATGGATGTGGAACGGCAGCGCCTGGCCGTCCAGCCAGTAAACGAGCAGCGCGAGGCGCGGCAGAAACAGCGAGAAGACCAAAAACCACAGCGGCAACGTGTGAATGGTCCACCAGAACTGGACGTCCATCGCGAGTCACCTCAAAAGCTGGCAGCGTAATGATAGGTAGAACACCACGCTCCGCAGATGTATGCGGTCTTCAGGTTCTATTTCTGACGCGTGTGACGACATGCTACGGCGAAACGGGTCGATTGCTGCTACATCCTTCGCGTTAGAAACGAGGCCGTACAGCTACAACCCTACGCAGGATCGCTCCGCAAAAGATTGCAGGGAATCGCGTCTGTCACGTGTTACCGCCTTTAGCGCAACTTGCTGCGCAGATCGCGACCGGTCAAGAGCTGCTCCAGCTCCGCCTTGAATTCGCGGACGTCCTTGAAGTCGCGGTAGACGCTGGCGAAGCGGATGTAGGCGACGGTGTCGATGTCCTTAAGCCGCGTCATAATCAGCTCGCCGAGCTCGCTTGTGGTGCGCTCGCGATCAGCTGAATCGACCACGAAAGCCTCCGTCTCGTCGACAATCTTCTCGAGCGCCGCGCCAGAGACGGGGCGCTTCTGGCAGGCGTGCAGCAGGCCGCCGAGCACCTTCTGGCGGTCGAATTTCTCGCGGCGGCCATCCTTCTTGACCACCATGTAAGGAATCTCGTCGATGCGTTCGTAGGTGGTGAAGCGCTTGTTGCAGCGCTCGCACTCGCGGCGGCGGCGGATCGCGTCAGCCTCTTTGCTCTCGCGGGAATCGACGACGCGGTCCTGCGCGAAGCCGCAGTAGGGACACTTCATGACGGCTTCTCGAGTTTGAGCGTGGCGGTGATGATTGATTCTATCGTTTGCACAAGTTTCTCAGTTCTCAGTTGACTGTTCTCAGAAGATCCAGCCACCGCCGAGGACCTCGTCTCCCTGATAGAAGACGGCGGACTGGCCCGGCGTGATGGCGCGCTGCGGCTCGTCGAAGAGGGCATGGACTTCGTTTGCCTCGACACCAGTCTGAGAGGCTGTGGCTCGATCCCACTCATCCGGCGATGAGACCGCCGGATGAATGGGGCACCCGTTCGACTCGGCCGTTCCGGCCTCGCTCAGGGCAGGCTCCTTGGTGGCGGTCCGAACGCCGCGGAGCGTGGCCCAGGCTGGTTCGTGGCGGTGGCGAATCTTGATCTGCGCGCGGACTTCTTCGCCGGGTGCGAGCGAGGGGATGGATATCCAGTTCAAGCGGTTGGCGCGGAGGTCGCGCGAGTAGAGTTCCTCGTCCGCGCCGACGGTGACGCGGTGCGAGTCGGGATGGATGGCAAGGACATAGCGCGGCGCGGTGTTACCCGACTCCTGATCGCGGCTTCCGGCAATGTTTCCCAACCCCTTGCGCTGGCCGACCGTGAAGGCGTGGATGCCTTCGTGCTTGCCGACGACCTCGCCTGTGGTGGTGACGAGTTCGCCGGCGGAGTCGGGCATCTCTTCCTCCTGATCGTCGAGGTATGCGCGGAGGAAGACGGAGTAATCGCCGCCTGGGATGAAGCATATCTCCTGCGAGTCGGGCTTCTGCGCGAGGGCGAGGCCGGCATCGGCAGCCATCGAGCGCACGGCGGGCTTCTCCATCTCGCCGAGCGGGAAGAGCGTGCGCGAGAGCTGCTCTTGAGTCAGCCCGAAGAGGAAGTAGGTCTGGTCCTTGGAACGGTCCGCGGGGCGGGAGAGGATCCAGCGGCGGCGCGTGGGATCGTAGTGGTTGCGGGCGTAGTGGCCCGTGGCGATGCGGTCGGCACCGATCTGGCGGGCGGTGAGCAGCAGTGCGTCGAACTTGAGGTGGTTGTTGCACAGGGTGCAGGGAATAGGTGTGCGGCCGGCAAGGTACTCGTTGACGAAGGGGCGCACGATCTCCGCCTCGAAGCGCGCTTCCTGATTCACCAGGTAGTACGGGATGCCAAGGTGCTCGGCGACGGCGCGGGCGTCGTATACGTCGTCCAGCGAACAGCAACGGCCGCGGACGTTCTCCGGCATGCCTTCGTGGCCGGCGAGGCGGCGCTGGTTCCAGAGCTGGAGGGTGAGTCCGACGACAGAGTGGCCTTGGGCGCGAAGGAGCGCGGCGACAGCGGAGGAGTCCACGCCGCCGGACATGGCGACGGCGATCGTGCCCGGGGAGATGGTCTCGCCGTGGGGGGTTATAGAGTTGAACTCGGCTGGCACTGGCACCCCCCTCCCCCTATCAAAAGTGCCAAGATCTTGCAAACAAAGGAGTTAACAGCTAAGATCAAGAATCTAAACGGTTTAGATCTCGGTCAAAGAGAATAAGGCCCGCATGGACGGGCCTCGAATCCTTTTCAAAGCTGAGTCAAGGATAGCAGATCGGGGCTAATTCCCCGCTCCATTGCAGGAGATCAATCTAGCTATTTATGAAGTACATAGCGGATTGCCGCTTGACAGGATTTTTTCGGTATAGTGCGAACATGAGCAGGCGGCGAACTGAAAAGCAGATCCCTTCGCGGCAACGCCGCTACGGGAGGACAAAAAGGCTGGCGGCGTGCGCGGCGCTGGCGCTGTGCGGGGCGCTGCCGAGGGTTGCCCATGCCGGGCCGCCGTTCCAGACGGACGATCCAGAGCCGATCGAGTACAAGCACACGGAGATGTATGCGTTCACGCTGGTGGACTCGACGGGCAAAAATGCGGGCGGCACCGTGCTGGAGGCGCCGGCGTATGAGGTGAATTACGGTGCGCTGCCGAACGTGCACCTGCATCTCGTGATCCCGATGACGACGCTGTGGCAGCCGATGGGGGGCGAGCGGAACTTCGGGATCGGCGATCTGGAGACGGGCGTCAAGCTGCGCTTTATCCAGGAAACCGCGCACCGGCCGCAGGTGGGCATCTTTCCGTTCTTCGAGTTCCCGACGGGCAGCGTGGACAAGGGACTTGGCGTCGGCTCGACGTGGTACCGGATGCCGATGTGGGCGCAGAAGAGCTGGGGCAAGAAGGACCGCGAGTGGACGAGCTACGGCGGCGGCGGCGAGACGGTGTTTTCCGGCGATGCGCATGCCGCGGGATATGCGAACTTTCCGTTTGCCGGATGGCTGGTGCAGAAGCAGCTGAATGAGAAGCTGACGCTGGCGGCAGAACTGTTCGGGCACGGTGCGGAGGGGCCAGCCGGGACGGCGGAGCATTCAGCGACGATGCTGGATGTGGGCGGAACGTATGAGTTCCGCGACGGATTCGATCTGCTGTTTGCGGGAGGGCGCAGCGTGCATGGCGAGCCGGAGAACTATGGCTATCTGGCGCTCTACTGGACGTGGGGGCCGAAGGGCGCGGGCGAAGAGGGTTCGGGCGAAAAGCCGGCTTCGAAGATGCTGGCGGCGATGACGCATATGCATCTGCGGTAGGAGCGATCAGGAAATGGGAGTCACCACACGCGAGTTCGTGACCCTGCTGCACGGCATGCTTTTTGGCGGCTTCTTTCTGATGGCGCTGTTTGGCGCATTTGTGCTGCTGCTTGACTGGAGCAACGCACGGCAGTGTGAACTGCGTGCATCGGCACCTCCGCCGATTCCCGCATGGCAGAAGGTTTATTTTGCAGCGCTGGTTGTGTGCGGATGGGCGGCCGTGCTGACGGGCGCGTACATCATCTATCCGTGGTATCGCGCGGCGGTGCCGGCGGGCGCGGATATGGTTCTCTATCCGAAGGCGCTGCTGACGGCGAATCCCAATACCGCGGGATGGCATTCGCTTGGCATGGAATGGAAGGAGCATGTGGCGTGGATTGCTCCAATGGCTGCAACGATGGTGGCGTGGGTGATGACGAAGCATCGCGCGGCGTGGAACGAGTCCTGCCAGGTGCGCAAGGCGGTGATGGGCTTTGCGGCGGCAGCCCTGTTAGCAGCGGCGATTGCGGGTGGGTGGGGCGCGATGATCGATAAGGCCGCGCCGGTGGAAGGCGGAAGGGAGATTCAACTGATGAGGGCCGCGCGATGAGAGACGCGCGAGGACGGAATACGGCCCCGGAACCGGCCGCGAACGGGGCGGTCGCCGCAGCGCTGCTGGCGTGCGGCGTTGGATGCTGTGCGCTGGGGGCGCTGGCGGTTGCGGGTGATGGATCGAAGCGGATTGCCTCCATACTGAACTTTTACAATCCCACAGGGCCGCTGGCCGGCGTGACAACCGTCGCGATTGCGATATGGCTGGTTGCATGGTCAATCCTGGCGGTGCGTTGGCGTGGGAAGCAAGTTGCGTTTGCGAAAGTGAGCACGGCGGCGTTTGTGCTGCTGGCTCTGGGATTGTTGCTGACGTTTCCGCCGATTGGGGACACGCTGCTGGGGCGGTAATCTTCAGTCTGGCTGCCGCAAGCCGGATATGCTGCATCTAGAGATGACTACGGATAAATAATGTGCTGAAGGAGCGCGCGATGGACTTGGTTGAGCTGGATCTGGGCAATGAAATAGCAGAGTTCGAAGAGAAGAAGCCGTGGCCGCAGGGCCGGTACAGCCGGACTTTACTGAAGCGGCCCGATCTGCGCGTGCTGCTGGTCTCGATGGAGAAGGGCGCGGAATTGAAGGAGCACCATGCGGACGGGCCG
The DNA here is from genome assembly GCA_035552995.1 of Acidobacteriaceae bacterium. Taxonomy (GTDB): domain Bacteria; phylum Acidobacteriota; class Terriglobia; order Terriglobales; family Acidobacteriaceae; genus Edaphobacter. Next base: position 5,609 of record DATNEM010000013.1, read on the forward strand.
ATTACCGTGCAGGTGCTGAAGGGCGCGGTGCGGTTCGCAGCCGGCGCGGAGGCGCGGACGCTAAAGACGGGGCAAGTGGTGATGCTGGGCGCGTCGATCAAACATGAGGTCGAGGCGCTGGAGGACGCGGCGATCCTGGTAACGATTGCGTGGCCGGAGGCGCAGCGGCTGGAGGCGATGCCGCACCGTGGATATGGGAAGTAGATGCGGGCCTGTTGTGCCGCATCCGCCAGCGGTTGCAGCCTGGGTGTTGAACCCGGATGCAGGTCATCTACCCGACTCAATTTCACCGGGCTGGCAGTGCATCGCACGTGGGCATATGCCGCATCGTTAATGAAAGGGGACTTGCAAGCCTGACCTCAGATGGAGGGTTGCAATGTCAATTGCTTCGGACTATTCACGCCGCATCAGGCTGCTCAACAAACTTTTCCGCGGCTATGACGGGCCTGCATTCGCGGTCCGCTGTCCATTGGGGACGTGGCACTCCACTGCATCGAGGCAGCCGGTATTCTCGCTGAGGTTTCGCAGTCTGGACGCCATCGATGGGCTGATACAGCCATCGGAGACGGCACTGGGCGAGGCATATATTTCCGGCGATCTGGATGTGGAAGGAGACATCTTCGCAACGTTTGACGCAGTTGAGTGGCTGGTGAGCCGGCGTACGGGATTGGGCGAGCAGGTCCTTGCAGGCTTCTATTCCAAGTCGATTGCGCTTCTGAATCTGCTGACGCGGGGCCGCAAGCACTCACAGCGGCGGGACGCGGATGCGATTTCACACCACTACGATCTTCCGGCGGAGTTCTTTGAGCCCTGGCTGGGGCCGACTCTGCTATATTCGTCCGCGTATTTTCGCGATGCCCGGAACGGTCTGGACACCGCGCAGAGGGACAAGCTGGACCTCATCTGCCGCAAGCTCGACCTTCACGCGGGCGACCGATTCATGGACATCGGTTGCGGGTGGGGCGGCCTGGCAATCTATGCTGCGTCGCGATATGGGGCGCAGACGCGCGGCATCACCATCAGCAAGGCCCAGGCGCGGGTTGCCGCGCGGCGGATTGCGGAGACGCAGCTGGAGGACCTGTGTTTTGTGGAATACCGGGACTACCGCGACGCACCCGGCCTTCCATGGCGATTCGACAAGCTGGCCAGTATTGGCATGTTTGAGCATGTCGGGATCAAGAAGCTGCCGGAGTATTTCCGGATCGCGTTCGACCTTCTCGAGGCGGGCGGCGCGTTCCTGATCTCTGGGATCGTCCGTGCCGCGAATTCGCCGCACAGGAAGGAGTCGTTCATCAACAAGTACGTGTTTCCCGATGGCGAACTTCCTACGTTGAGTGAGGAACTGGATGCGGCGGAGGAGGCGGGGTTCGAGGCGCGCGATGTGGAGTCTTTGCGCGAGCACTATGCGCAGACGCTGCGGCTGTGGGTTGGAAACCTTAAGCAACACGCGGCGGAGCTGAGGCAGGTTGTGCCGGAACGGACTCTGCGCATCTGGCTGCTGTATATGGCGGGCTCGGCAGCAGCGTTCGAGCGGGGCGACATCTCTGTATGCCAAATCCTGTTACAGAAGCCACGCCGTGAACACATGATGGAGCCCCATACTCGTGAAAGCTGGTATGCCGACCAACGTGCGGCGGGAATTCATCTGGCGGCGTGATGGAGAGAGGCAGTAACGCACCCGGCTACTGCGGCTTCTTCTCGGATTCGGCGAGGAGTTCGATGAGGTAGTTCTTCCAGACCGCGGCCTGGGTGTGGGTGCCGTGGCCGCGTGTCGCGTCGGAGATGGGGATGAGGACGAATTTGGCGTGCGGGATTTTGGGAGCGAGCTTCTCTGCGATGCCCAGCTCCGGCGGGTTGATAAAGTCATCCGCGGAGTTGATCCACATGACGGGCGCCTGGATGCGGTCGAGATGCGCGCTGGGGTCGTAGTTGCGGCTGGCGTCCCAGTAGTAGATCGCGTTGTTGGCATCGAGCGCGGCGATGCTCTTTGCCAGCGCGTTATCGATGTAGGTCTCCGCGGCATCGCGGGTGGGCGCGAGTTTCTGCTGATAGAGAGGAGCAGAGCCCATGACCAAACTGAGCTCGGCATCGGCGCGCAGGGCCTGGAGCGGCTCGGTGGTGTATTCGCCGTTGTGCCATGCGGGATCGAGCTTGATGTTCTGGATGTTCATGTAGCGCATCATGCGGTTGCGGCCGGCGATCTGGGTGGGCAGGCAGGCGAGCGGCATGAGCGCGTCTGAAAACTCCGGATACATTTCTCCCCACACAAAACTCTGCATGCAGCCCATGCTGGTGCCGAGGATGAGGCGGAGATGATCGACGTGCAGACCGTCGAGGAGCATTTGATGCTGGCTGCGCACCATGTCGTCGTAGTCGTAGCGCGGGAACCGCATGTGCAGGCCGTCTGAGGGTTTTGAGGAGCTGCCGTGGCCGATGTCGTCAGGGAAGATGAGGAAGTAATGCGTGATGTCCAGCGGCTGGCCGGGGGCGAAGAGAACGCCGGAGAACTGCGGCGCGATTAAATTGGCAGCGTTGCCTCCAGTGCCGTGGAGGAGCAGGACAGCGTTGTCGACATGCCCGGCTCCGTCGCGGTGCGGCGTGCCCAGTGTGAGGTAGTGCAGGCGGAGTTCGGGGAGGGTTTCGCCGGTGCCGAAGCGGAAGTTGGCGATGGTGTAGACGCCGTCCCTGGTGGGCCAGTGGGTGGTTGCCGGGGTTTGGGCGGAGAGCGAGGCGGCGAGTGTGGCACAGGCGAGCGTCGTTGTGATTTTGCGGAACATCGAGATGCCTCCGGCTACTTCGTCGCGGGTGAAGTGGTGAGCGGCTTGGTGATTTCGTCGAGGGTATCGGGTGTGCCGTCGATGCGGACAAGGATGGGATAGCGCTCGCCGTCGTGATAGTCGAGGTCGACGAGCGAGACGGCGGTGCCGGTCTGCACGATGAGGTGGATGGGCTCGGGCTTGCCCTTGGCGTCGCGGAGGGCCGCGCGCAAGGCGTCGCCGGAGAAGACGGTACCGTTGACGGCGTAGATCTTCTGGCCTGGGGATAGCTTTGCCTTGTCTGCGGGGCCATCCCAGCGCACATCGGTGATGTTGCCGTCGGCAGTGATGCGGATGCCGATGGAGTACCAGACGTCAATCGCCGGGCCGCCGCGGCGCGCCATATTCATGGTGCGCTCGCTCTTGCTGGGTTTGTCGGAGTATTCGAGCTTGTAGCCGCCGCGCTCGATGCCTTCGAGATCCGCGTGGGGCTGGATGGACATGATGTGGTCATGGAAGAACTTCGCCCAGTCGTAGGGCGCGACCTGGTTGAGATCGGCGACGATCTCGGGAAGTTCATACGGGACGATGAGCGGGCCGGTGTTGCCGCCTTTGGCGAGGAAGATGTGGAGGAAGTCGGTGAGGGACTTCTTGTCGCCGGTGAGCTTGCGGATGAGCGTGTCGGCATCGAGCCAGACGAGTTCGCCTTCCTCGTAGTAGTCCTGGCCGCGGCGCCAGTTGGCCCATGCTGCGTCGTTCACGCGCAGGATGCTGGAGGCTGCAGCCGTGTCCTCCATGGAGCGCCACTCGCGGCCGGGCTTGTAGTCGAGGTTGGCGGCGGAGAGGGCGAGGATGTCGCGGTATTCTTCGGCGGATTTGAGACCGGCACGCGCGGCGAGCACATTGCCGAGATACTGCGTCATGCCTTCGTAGACCCAGAGCAGATCACCCTGCTGCGCGGTGGCGAAGTCCGGCTGGTAGAGTCGCGCGGGGCGGCGGTACTTGCCGTTCCAGGAGTGCGTGAGCTCGTGCGCGAGGAGGTCGGCTTCGGAGAGCTGATGTTGCGGATCGCGGAAGGTGTTTTCGGCGACACCGTTGTCGGAGGACTGGCCGTGCTCGAGGCCTTCGCCGCCGGCGGTGTCCGAGAGCGTGAGCAGGAAGTGGTAGGCGTTGTAGTGGTGCGATGCGTAGGCAGCGTCAGCTTCGCGGATGAGGTTGGCGACTTCGGTGAGGAATTCGGGGCGCAGCGTGGTGTCCTGCGGCTCGTCGGCGGCGACATCGAGGAAGTGCTTGGGTGTGATGTCCGGGGCGAGCGGGTACTCGTGGAAGTATTGGCCGGTAAGGACGGGCGAGTCCTGAAGCTGCTCGACGGTGGTGGGCGCGTAGCGCGTCATGGTGGCGCCGGGTGCGGGGGTGTGGTCGCTCTCGTCGATGCCGGTGGTTGTGGGAGGGGTGAGGTTTGCGGCCTCCGGCGTGAGCGCGGTGCCGATGCCCCAGCCGGCGGGCACCACGACCGAAGGCTGGATGGATATGTCCCGGACGGGCTTGTTCGCGGGGTAGAGCATCAGCCGCTCCCACTCAAGCACTGCCATGTGCGGGGTGGCGCGTGTGGTGACGATGGCGTCGAGATGTGCGTGGATGGAGCTGACGCCTGCGGGCACGGTGAGATGGAACTCGTAGAGGTTGACGTCGTCGCGGCGCCACGGGAGGGTTTTGCCGCTGGCGGTGAAGACGAGGCCGGCGATCTCCTGTACTGGGCCGTCTGGGCGGTGCTCGCCGGGAATCCATTCCGGCGTGATGAGCGTGAGCGGGCCGGGCTGCGCGGGAATCTCGATCTCGGCGTGGTAGAGCTTGCGCGGAGCTTCGCTGAGGTCGGCAGTAATGCGGATGGGACCGGCGGGCGGCTGCGCGAGAGCGGAAGTGACGCTCGCGGCGAGCAATCCCGCGGTCAGAAGACGGGCGAGTGTGGGCACGGGGACATTCTCCCACGTCTCAGAATCGAGACGTGGGTTCCCAATGTTTTTTACGGATTTATTTCGTGACGACGACGGAGGTATTGGGCTTCACGTCGCCGCAGTCCGAACCGAGGTAGTGCGATGTGAGCGTGCTGTCGATGGTCATGGAGCTGGGGCCGCCCCCGCCGGTCATCTGCATGGTCATGTGCGTAGTGCCGGAGACGTGGTCAGGGTCGGCCATGGTAAAGGAGCTGTGGCCGGCGGCGTTTCCCTCCGTCATAGTGCAGGAGATATCGAAGGAGACGCCGGTCGCGGTCTGTGTCTGGTTGGTCAGGGTACACTTGGCACCGCTCTTCTGCTCGGTCTGATTGATAAGGTCATTGACGCTCATCTGCCCGGTGGAGCAGGAATGCGTAGTGTTGACCATGGGCGCACGGGCGCCGGCCGCGCCTGGCATCCTTGACTTCATCATTGCCTGCTGCTGTGGAGTCATGGCGTCGAGACGCGCCTGCAACTCGGGAGGGAGCTGCATCTGCATGGTGGAGCTGATGGTGGTTTCCCAGAGGCCGGCCTTGACAGGGGCTGAAGTCGCCGATTGGGCGTGAGCGAAGGATGCGAGGGCGAAGGTGGCGAGGCATGCACAGACAGGCTTGAACATCGAGGTGTCCCCTGAATGAAGATGACGTGCGCGGTGCCAAGAAGAGTACCACCGCGGTGTGCGCAGTGGAGTGCACATGCGGGGCAGAGGGCAGCTCAACCCCTTCCGATAACCTCTAGAAGAATGGCTAGTGGACGGTTCGTGGCCTGGCGGTGGCGATGATACGGAGGACCATGTCTCCATCCTTCAAAAAGCCTTGGAACTCGACCCAGCGATCGCCGAGAATCAGCATTCGTTCATGGCCATAGCCCTGGCCAATGTATCCGCCGCCAGCGCAATAGAGCCGCCATTCGCTGTTGTCTCCGTCCAGAATGGTGATGACGCCGCGATGTGTTGCCGGCGCTTCGCCACAGCCGGGAGGGTTGTCGTTGTCCGCATCGCATAGGACGGTATAGTCGTATAGCCATTTGCCATCACGGAGGCGGAAGCCCATCCAGTTGATGTTTTTCAGATCACTCGATTCGATCGAGATGCCTTCCTGATTGAACATCTTGGCAGGATCCGGACAGGTGAGTTTGAACCCATCCGCATGCTGGGAGAATTGATACTCGGTGATCTGCCATGAGGCAGGATAGGAGAAAGTAATGGGCAGTCTGGGATCGTCGAAGCGCTTCCATGGCCCGGCGCCGTTGCAGGATGGATGAGGCGTGAAACGGGTACGGATGGACAATGCCGGATCGGTGGCGGCCGCGATCCAGGAGCCGATGAAGCCAGTGGGTGTAACTTTTCCGGTCAGCTTACCAGTGGCCGTTGGACCGTACTCATCAATGACCTTTTCGGAAACCTCCACAAAGCCGTTGCTCCAGGTTCCGCCAAGCAGAAACGGCGTCCAGGTGGTGTCTGTGTAGTAGAAGGACGCGATTGCCACCTTGCCATCGCGTTCCAGATACATGCGGACGGGTCTGTTGCCGACGGTCCCGGCAAGGGAGTAATGGCGGATCGGCTTGTCACCCAGTTGGGGCTGAATGGGACACATGCCGGAGTTGTAGTCATCGTTCTGCGCGGTGAGTTGCGTTGAGGCAAGCAGCAGGAGCACGAGGGGCAGGCGGAGGCTGCGCATAGGGAGATGATGCCAGAACATGATGGGTGGGGAAGATCGATTCGGTACGCGATTCGAGTTTGATACGAACCTCGCGCGGCACTCAATGCGGGGATTCTTCGCGTACCGCTCAGAATGACAAGTTGAACCCGCTGCCGCTCCCGGACCAATAAACCTCTACAGCTCAGTATTTCCGGCCTAATACTTGTGGTCGCGGAGCCAAGCGGCGAAGGCGGGGCCGAGATCGTCGCGCTTGAGGGCGAGCTCGACGGTGGCTTTGAGGAAGCCGAGCTTATCGCCGGCGTCGTGGCGCTTGCCTTCGTAGTGGAAGCCAAAGACCTTCTCATGCTTCAGGAGCGCTTTAATCGCGTCGGTGAGCTGGAGTTCGCCGCCGGCGCCGGGCTTGATGTGTTCGATCATCTCGAAGATGCGCGGCGTGAGGATGTAGCGGCCGATGATGGCATTTTGTGAGGGCGCGTCCTCGAACTTCGGCTTCTCGACCATGCCTTTGACGTCGAGCAGGCGGGGGTTCTTCTTGTCGGGCGTGCAGTCGAGGACGCCGTAGGCGGAAATGGCGGGACCTTCAATGACTTCGGAGGCGAGGATGGAGGCCTGCGTCTCCTCGAAGGCCTCGACCATCTGCTTCATGCAGGAGACCTTCGAGTCGACGATGTCATCGGGGAGGAGGACACAGAATGGCTCGTCGCCAACGATCTCTTTGGCCTGGAGGACGGCGTGGCCGAGGCCGAGCGGTTCGGACTGGCGGGTGTAGACGATGCGCGCAAGCTTCGTGACGGAGCGGACGGCGTCGAGCAGGGCTTCCTTTTTCTTGGCTTCGAGCGTGGCTTCCAGTTCCGGGCTGCGGTCGAAGTGATCTTCCATGGCGGCCTTGTCGCGGCCGGTGACGATGATGATTTCGGTGCAGCCGGCGGCGACAGCTTCCTCAACGCCGTACTGGATGAGCGGCTTGTCGACGAGGCAGAGCATCTCCTTGGGAATGGCTTTGGTGGCAGGGAGAAAGCGCGTGCCGAGTCCGGCGGCGGGAAAGACTGCTTTACGAATCTTTGGGTACTTCATTGCTGCCATCGTAGCTGGGTGGAGGTTCGAGGTTCAAGGTTCGGGGTTCGAGGCGGGTACGAGGCGCGAGGACGAAGCGGCCCCGTGCGGTTTATAGCGCAGTCCCTTGAACCTTGAACCTCGACCCTTGAACCTGTCCTACCGCTTGCCCTGGATGGTCTGGGCGGAGCCGGATTTGCGGCGGGCGCGCTTGGCGGCGATCTCGTGCATCTCCTTGCCGAGCGAGGTGCGGTTCATCACCATCTGCTGAATGATGGCGACGATAATGCCGACGACCCAATAGAGCGCGAGGCCGGAGGCGTAGTTCCATGTGAAGTAGCCGGTGATGAGCGGCATCATGAAGGCCATCATCTTCTGCTGCTGCTTATCCACGCCGGGTGAGGGTGTGTAGAACTGCATGGCGAACTGGAAGATGACGGTGAGGAAGGCCAGGATGTGGGTCGGATCGGCGGCCTGCAGGTCGGGCAGCCAGAACCAGTGGGCGTGGCGCAGCTCCACGACGCGGTAGATCATGGCGTAGAAGGCATAGATCAGCGGGAAGGTGATGAGCTGCGGAATGCAGCCGCCGAACATGTTGATGCCCTGCGACTTCTGGAAGTCCATGACCTCCTGCTGCATCTGGTTGTACTTCGGGTCGTTCATCTTCGGGTTTTTGTACTTGGCCTTGATGGCGTCGAGCTGCGGCTGAATGCGCTGGATCTTGATTGCGTTGCGCATCATGGTGACGCGCGAAGGCAGGATGGCCACGTTGATGAGGATGGTGAGGATGATGATGTCCCAACCCCAATTGGACGCCACGTGCGAGTGCAGGAACTGAAGGGCCAGGAAGAGGTACTTGCCGATGAATCCCCAGAAGCCGAACTCGAGATCGGAAGCGAGCGTGATCTTCGGGTTGGAGGCGTGAATGCTCTTGAGGACGTTGATCGCCTTGGGGCCTACGAAGATGTTCGCCGCAACCTTGCCTGAGGCGTCGCCGAGCGCCGCGCCGAGGATCGGCATGTTCTGCGCCTTGCTGGGCGCGGAGCCAGACCCGAGGCCACGCCGGGTGATGGTCTTCGAGACATCCAGGCTGGAATACAGCGTGGCCGCCTGCGCAGTCGCGGGGGAGTCGGGCATGAAGACCGCAGCGAAGAAGGGATCGCTGACGCCGACCCAGTCATACGGGCCGTTGAGGACGGCGCCGCCGGAGATCTTTTTGGGAGCAAGATGATCGGCGCTGCCGTTGCGGTAGCTGTCGAACTGCGAGTCTGTGTAGCCCGAACCGCGGTAGTCCTCGTTCTGGTCGCCGAAGCCTCCGGGCCAGGAAAGCAATGCGGGGATGGGCAAGCCGTCGCGCGTGGTCTCCACTTCGGCATGCAGGACGTAGGTGTCGTCGAAGCTGAAGCTCTTGGTGACGGTGAGCCCATTTGCGGAGTATTTGAAGCTGAGCGACGCGGGCGCGGCAAGCTGGCCGGTGGCCGAGGGGACGAAGAGTGCCTGGCTGAGTGCGGTCCCAATGGCGCCGTTGAGCGTGGTGAGCGTGCCGCCCGTCGTGTTGCCGTCGTCACCGTAGGGCTGCGTGTAGGTCAGCGTATTCGGGCCGGTCTGCGTGACCGTGTAGGTGCCGTCGTAACCGGAGTCGGAGACGTTGGCGATGGAGACGGCGCGCCCATTCATGCCCGCCGGAACGTTTCCGGCGACGGTCGCAGTGACGACGCCGGAGTGGCGCTGGGCGCTGGCGATGGTGAGTGTCGTGCCGTCCTGGGTGTAGAGCGAAAGTGGATTGCCGAAGAGCTTGGCGGCATCGTGGTTGACGAGATCGAGCGGCTTGCCGCTGTCGTCGGTGAACTTCTTGAGCACCCAGTGGGTGACCTCCGCGCCGCGATTGGAGAAGGTGATCTTGTACAGCTCGTTCTCGACCACTGTTGTGGATTCGGAGGAGGCTGCGACAGCAGGCGTTGCGGAGGCCGCAGGCAGCGTGGGCGCCGGAGCGGGGGCGGGAACGGCAACGGCCGGACCTGCGGAAGCCGGCGGCTGCGAGGCGGGCGCGTTGGCAGTGGGCTGCGAGGTCTGGTTCGCTGCGGGCTGCGGGTACTTCATGTGGTAGAGCTGGATGCCGACCATCGCGACGAGGAAGACGACAAGCATCGCGAGCAGCGATTTGTTGTCCTGACCGCCGCCCTGCTGATTGGGGTTCGAAAATTCTGCCAAAGGGAATCGTCCTGTTCTGGGTGGAAGCTGGTGGGCCGGACTGCAGTGATAGGGCTGAGCCGCAGCCAGCCTTGTCTATGGTAAATGGTCATCCCACCCATGGCGCGACTCACATCGCGTCATGATGGGGCACCCGAAAGCTTTATTGAGTGCCCTTCTGCTGTACGGAGTTCGAGGCTGCGAGGTTTCCGGGAAGTTCGGGAACGGGATCGAAGCCGCCTTCGCTGAAAGGATGGCAGCGGGCGAGGCGGCGCAGCGCCAGCCACGAACCGCGCCAGAGGCCGAAGCGGGCGACGGCGAGGGAGGCGTACTCCGAGCAGGTGGGCAGGTAGATGCAGCGGCTGGGGCTGATGGCGTGAAGCACCGGCGCAACGAGGAGCTTGTACGCGCGCAGGACGAAGTTTGCGCTGCGTTCGCGCGTACGGGATTCGGCGATCATGAACCGGCCTGCGTGGTGGCGCTTTGCTGGCGGCCCTCGGCGGGATTGCCGTTTGCTGCTTTTGAGAGGCCGCCCGATTTCGCGGATTTGTCGATCGCACGGAAGACCTGGGCGACTTCGCGGTCGAGTTCGGCGAAGTCGAGGGTGAGCACGCTGCGGCGGGGATGGAGGATCACGTCGACCGGCACAGTAAGCAGACCGAGATTGCGGCGCACGGCCTCCCTCATGCGGCGCTTGATGCGGTTGCGGTCAACCGCTTTGCCCATGACCCTGCCGACGGTGAGACCGACGCGCGGGGCGAGAATGGCCGGCTCGCCGTTCGCAGCAGAGCGTTCAACCTCCGGCGCTCGCACCGTGAAGAAGTAGCTCATCTGGCGCGAGAACTGCTTGCGGCTGCCGACGTAGATGCGTTGGTAGTCGGCGTGTTTGCGCAGGCGAGAGGCGGAGGCGTTCATGCGCAGCTCCGTGTGCGCAAACGCGGACACCGCGCCTGCGAAGGCACGACTTGCCTTTCCGTGGCCGGAACCGCGGCGAAAAGCTTTGCGTATGCGCTCAAGAAGGTGGGTTTCATGCGCGGGCTCCGGGACAGACGATGTCGCACGGGCAAGCCGCGGCGCGAACTAGTCTTCGCGGAAGCTTGGGCTGACGGCGATCTTGTGCCGGCCCTTGGCGCGGCGGCGGCTGAGCACAGCGGCGCCGGACTTGGTCTTCATGCGGGTAAGGAACCCGTGCTTTTTGGCGCGGCTGCGGCGGTTGGGTTGAAAGGTACGCTTCGGCATGGCGAGGGAAACTCCTGCTCAATCTTGGTGGTTCTGGTGGTGTGCAACAGCCTCTAAGTATACCCGATGAAGGGCGAATCTCGAACAGCGGTACGCGAACAAACGAGTTAGCGGCGGCATCGCATGAAGCGCTTGAACATGGCGATGCGAGAAGCGTGGCGAGTGAAAATTCTCTTCTTCACAACGGATGGTGCAATTGAAATTTTTCTGTTGCGGGGGCTTGAAATGGGGCGAGAAATCCGTGCTACTATCAAACCCGCTTACCAAACACGAATTCAATTTTTCTGAATCCGCGCTTTGGTTACGTTGTGGGTTTTCCCATCGCGAAGAGCGTGCCAACACTCTCCGCGAGGCTCTTTCCGGCAAACAGATCTTTCTTTCCTGAATCGCCGCACCGCTGCGAGAAGGGACGATTGTTTCTTTGCTGCGCTTGATTGCACCGTTTGGTCTTCCGGGTCGGCTGGTCATCTTACGAAAGA
>DATNEM010000014.1:0-33302 GCA_035552995.1 Acidobacteriaceae bacterium
GATGCACTCCACCGGATCGATGAACAACTGGTCCGACTCCGCAAACCCGCCCTCATCCTTCTTTGGATGGATGCAATCCACGGGGCAAGCATCCACACACGCCGCGTCCTTCGTCCCAATGCACGGTTCCGCAATCACATATGCCATCGTCCGTCTCCCCTGCTCGCTTTCAAAATGTGCTGAACGTTCTTCGGCCACAATTTTAGCAGCACCAGCCGCCCCGCCTGCAAATCCGCGCCCGTTATTCGCCCGAAAACTCCCGCATCCGCGCCGCCAGATCCACCGGAAAGACCCGTTCACCCGACGCCAGCGCCGTGTCCACTTCTGCCGCCGTCCACCACCGCATCTCCTGCATCATCGCGAGCTCCTCCTCGGTCACACCCTTCATCCTCGGCGCATCCGCCACGCACCGCGCAACAAACCAATGGTCCAGGTTGTCGCGCATCTCTCCGCCCAGCTCGAACTGATTGGCCTCCGTATACAGCGGCCCATGCACCTCAAGCTCCAACCCAAGCTCCTCGCGCAACTCCCGCACCGCCGCATCGCGCGGCTCTTCGCCCGGCTCGATCTCACCACCCGGCGTCACCCAGAACACAAAATTCTCGCCACTCCTCAGCACCATCGCGCACCGGATCAGCAACACCCTGCCAGCCTCATCGAACACAAACACCCGCACCGTCCGCCTGGCCCGCACTGATACGCCTCCGCACTGAGCTGTCAGCTGACAGCTCTCAGCTTATAGCTCAAGAAACTTTGCTTTTGCATTCTTGATCCGCGTTCATCTGCGTCAATCCGCGGTCGCTTTGACTCTTATCCGCCTTGATCGGTGTTCGGTGTAAATCGGTGTTAGGCCTTCGCCTTCCGCCGCGCCGCAAACTCCGCCGGCGTCGGAATCGCCCCGAGCCCGCGCCCCGCTAACATCTCCCTAAACAAATGCTCCATCTCCCCGGCAATCCTGCCGTTGGTCGCCAACACCTCCTGCGAATCCAGCCTGAACTTGCCGCCATCCATCCGCGTCACACTCCCACCGGCCTCTTCCACCAGCAGCACGCCCGCGCTCGTGTCCCACGGATTCAGGTGAAACTCCCAGAACCCATCCAGCCTTCCGCACGCCACATACGCCAGATCCAGCGCCGCACTGCCCGCCCGCCGCACCCCATGCGACCGTAGCGTGAACTCCTGGTAGAAGTGGATGTTCGGGCTCACATGCCGCTTGTGGCTGGGAAACCCCGTTCCCGTCAGCGACTCCTGCAACGTCGCCGTCTTCGACACGTGAATAGCGCGCCCATTCAACCACGCGCCCTTTCCCCGCTCCGCCACGAACATCTCATCGCGCAGCGGATCATAGGTGACGCCAGCCGTCAGCTCGCCATCCTCCTCAACATTGTCATCCTGAGCGAGCGGAGCGAGTCGAAGGACCTGCTTTTGTCTTTTCTCCAGCCCCAGCACCACGCAGAACGCCGGAAACCCATGCGCGAAGTTCGTCGTCCCGTCCAGCGGGTCCACATACCAGCGGAACTCGCTTTCCATCTGGTCGCGCGTGCCTTCTTCACCGAAGATCCCGTATCCGGGAAACGCCTTCGTCAGCCGCTCGCGGATCAGCTTCTCGCTCGCGCGGTCCGCCTCCGTTACCAGGTCCACATCGCCCTTGTACTCGGTCGCCACACCCTTGGCATAGAACTCGCGCAGCAGCGCCCCCGCCTCTCGCGCAATCTCCGCCGCCACACCCGCAAACTCAAACTCCGGCCGCTTCTTCTCTTCGTTCATTCCTCTATTGTGAGGCTTTTTGCTTTGTCATTCTAAGCCGCAGCCGAAGAATCCCCGCATTCACATTTTCCTAGTCCCTGGGCCCGAGTCCCCAGTCCCCAGCAACTAGTCCCCGGCTTCAGTTCGCCCCCGGCTTCTCCACCTTGTCGATCACCAGGACATCTGTCTTCGCCTTCACCGGCTCCAGCTTCAAACCCAGCTGCTCCTGCATCGCGGTAAACAATCCCGGCGGCGCACTGCCATCCGTCGGCGCGTGCGATTCATCCGCGGTCCACTTCATCTGGAAATCGAATCGCCCGGTCAGCCCCGTCTGGTCCACCACCGGCTTGTCCGTGAAGAACTTCGTCAGCAGCGCAAACTCCTTCATGGACATGTTCTCCACTCGCATGTTCACGATCGTGCCGCCGCTGTCATTCTCGTTCGGCAATCCATTGGGATCGCCCGCGCTCGGCGTCAGCTTGTGCCCGCCCTTCGCCACCGTCAGCGCATACACCTCCATCTCCCGCTGCTCCGTATGCGTCACCAGCCCGAACCGCTCTACCAGCGCCTTCCGCACCAGGCCCTGCAGTTGGCGCAGGCTCGGCTTCCCCGGTGTATCCGGTACGCCCTTCACGTCCCATATCTCGCTGTGCGCCCAGTCCGGCTCGCCGGCGATCTGCTTCTTGTGCATCTCGTAGCCCACCAGCAGCATGTCCATCACCGTCTTGCGCTCAATAAATACCTGCCGCCCCTCCAGGTGAAACCCGGCGCTGTGCGCATTGGGATCGCCCGGCCGCACCGTCACCACCTCCCAGTCCGGATCGGCATCCTTCGCCATCGCCTTATCTTCCGCGGGAATCTCCCAGGCTGCATCGCCTTCCGTCCGCGCCAGGTTCAATACACGCGCCTGTCCTCCTCCTTGCGACACACCCTGCTTCCACTGCCCCGCCATCGACTGCCCATCCGCGCTCACCTTGCCTTCGTACGCCACATCCTTTCCCGGCACGGTGAACCGCACCGCTCCCCCCTCAACACTCATCTGCCCCGTGCTCCGCCCCTGCGACGGATCGTCGCCATCGAGGTCGTACACCACGCCGTGCCACACGGATTTTGCCGAGGCGGCCGCCGCGTCACCTGTCTTCTGCACCTTCAGCACAATCCGGTGCCCCTTCCCCCCGGAGTTCGGCGGTGGCTCCGTTGTTCCCTGCCAGTTCCCCGTCAGATCACCCGCGTTCGCCGTCTGAGCCTGCGCCCGCAGCGCGGCAGATACCAATCCCAACGCTGCTACGGCAACAACCGCACACGCCCACTTAACTCGGACCGTCCGCATTGTTCGCATACTCAATCCTTACGCTACAAGCCGACCGAATGTTCCGCTGGCATTCAACTGACAACTAACAACTAGCCTCAATTCGCGCCCGGCCTCTGCAACTTGTCGATCACCATCACGTCGATCTTGGTCTTCAACGGCTCCAACTTCAACCCAAGCTGCTCCTGCATCGCTGTAAAGATGCCCGGCGCAACGGTGTTGTTCATCCCAGCGGCCAGTGCCTCATCCGTCGTCCACCTCAGCTGGAAATCGAAACGTCCCTTCAACCCCGTCTGGTCTACCACGGGCCGGTCAAGATAGAAACGCATCAGCAGCGCCATCTCTCCCATTGAAATGTTCGTGACCCGCAAGGTCATCTGCCCGTCGTTCTCTTGCTCATGGTCGCTGGGCAACCCGTTCGGGTCACCTGAGCTCTTCTCCATCTTTGGGCCGTCCTTGGCTTGCGTCAGCGCATACACGGCCATATCTCGGCGTTCCGTGTGGCCCACCAGGCCAAACCGTTCGCGCAGCACCTTGCACACCAGGACCTGCATCTGCTTGAGGCCCGGCTTCCCCGGCACATCAGGAATGCCCTTCACGTCCCACCGCTCTGTCGCAGTCCAGTCCGGAGCGTTTACCAGTTGGCGCGGATGCAGCCCGCAGCCGAACAGCAGCATTCCCTGCACCGTCTGCCCGTCGACCGCCACCTCCCGGCCGGAGTGGACGCCGCCCCCATGCCCATTCGGATCGGTGCGTCGAACCGCCACGACCTCCCAATCCGGGTCAGCATCGGCCGCCATCGCCTGCGGCTTCGCCGCCTCGCCCCCCGTGCCAGCCTGCGCCCACACCGGTCCGCACGCTATTGCCGCCGCAGCCAGCGCCGCCGCAACCTGCATCCGCTTCGCTCGCACCATACCTGTCACCCTCATCCAGCCTCTCCGTCGCGCGTGAGCCGATTGTTTTGCTGACTCCCTTGGGCCTTCGTTGTCACGCCTTATTCGCTCCTCTGCGTGTCGACCAGGCCGTCAGCTCAAATGGAGCCGTCTTTCTGGGTCTACATCTTTTTGTAGCCCAGAAATTTCGTATCCGCTTCCCTCGAACGGCGAACCTTGAACCGCAAACCTTGCCCTAGTTCGCTGAAGGCCTCTCCACCTTATCCACTACCAGCACATCCGCCATCGCCTTCACCGGCTCCAGCTTCAACCCCAGTTGCTCTTCCATCGCCGTAAACAGTCCCGGCGCAGCATTCGCATCAGGCGAAACCCGTGTCTCATCCGTCGTATAACGTAGCGCGAAGTCGTATCGCCCTGTCAGCCCGGTCTTATCGACCACCGGCTTGTCCGCACGAAAATCCAAAATCGTAACAAACAGGCTCATCGGTGAATTTTCAAACCGCACCGTCGCCTCGCCACCGCTTTCATGCTCATACTCATTTGCCAGTGCGCTCGGATCTCCTGTGCTCGCAGTCAGCTTCGCGCCGGCTTTCGCCACCGTCAGCGCATACACCGGCATCTCCTGCTGCTCCGTATGCAACACCAGCCCGAACCGTTCCTTCAACAGCTTTCGCACCAGGCTTCGTATCTGCTGCGCGTCCGGCTCTCCCACCAAAACCGTCTCGCCCTTCACGTCCCATTCCTGGGTCCGAACCCAGTCCGGCGGATTCACAATCTGCTTCTTGTGCACGCCATAGCCGACAATCAGCATCGCCTCCGCAGTCTGCCGCAGCAGTTGGATCTGCCGCCGGCCGCTGATGCGATATCCCGCTTCCTTGCTGTCCGGATCGCTCGGCTTCACCGTCACCACATCCCAGTCCGGATCGGCATCCCGCGCCATCTTCGGCATACTTGCTTCGCTCTGCGCCCGTGCCACCCCGGGCCACGCCGCAGCCGCGACGGATACCGCAATCAGCACCCACTTTGCCATTCGACCGCTCATGGCAGTCTCTTACGCGGGACAGCGCCATCCAGTTCCGCTAATTTGCTGAAGGCCTTGTGATCGCATCCACCACCAGCACCGGCGCGGGCGCCTTCACCGCATCCAGTTTCAGCCCCAGCTGCTCCTGGACCGCCGTAAACAGTCCCGGAGCCGCATTCGTGTCAGCTGCTGCCGCAGCCTGCTCATCCTTGGTGAATTTCAGGTTGAAGTCATACCGGCCCGTCAGCCCGGTCTGATTCACCAGTGGCCGCTGCACCTCGTACAGCATCATCAGCGCAAAGTCGTCCATCGACACATTGGTGAACTGCAAAAACCGCTCACCGGTTCCGCCGCGGACATTCTGGCTCGGCAGCGCATTCGGATCGCTCTTGGTCGGCGTCAGTTTCGGCTCATCCTTCCCCACACGCAGCGCATACACCTCCATCTCGCGCTGCTCCTTATGCGTCTTCAGCCCGAACCGCTGCTCCAGCAGCTTCCGCACCATCACCTGAAATTGCTGCACGCTCGGCTGCCCTTCCGTGTCGGGCACTCCGTCGGCATCAAAGCTCTGCGTCTTGACCCACTCCGGCGCATTCGCAATCTGGTTCTTCTGCAGCCCATACGCCACCATCAGCATCGTCTCCACGGTCTGCCGCTGGATCAGCACATGCCGGCCTTCCACCCGGAATGACTGGTTTGTCTCGTTCGGATCGCTGGGCCGCACCGTCACAACCTCCCAGCCGGGATCGGCATCCCGCGGCATCAATTTTGGCTGTGTCACGCCGGATCCGCCCTGCCCCACAACCGCGGCGCACGCCAACAGCATCGCCGCCGCTATGGCCCCCGCCCGCACCCATAGCGCTCTCATCTGCATCGATGCTCCCCCAACTGATAACTGAGAACTGTCCACTGACCACTCGCCTTCAATTCGCTGTCGGCCTCTGCACCGTATCCACCACCAATACCGGCGCCGGAGCCCTTACCGGCTCCAGCTTCAGCCCCAACTGCTCCTGCATCGCGGTAAACAATCCCGGAGGCGCGCTCCCATCCATCGGCGCTCGCGATTCGTCGTTCGTGAAATTCAGTTTGAAGTCGTATTTTCCCTTGAGCCCCGTTCGGTCCACGATCGGCCGGTCCACTTCGAGCAGCATCAGCAGCGTCATGTCCTTCATGGAAGTATTGGTGAACTCGATGTGTCGTTCGCCGCTGCCGCCTCTCACATTCTGGCTCGGTCGCCCGTTCGGATCGCCCATGCTCTCCATCAGCTTCGGCCCATCCTTCGCCACCGTCAGCGCGAACACCGGCATCTCCCGCTGCTCCATGTGCGCCTTCAGCCCGAACCGCTCCGCCAGCAGCTTCCGCACCATGCCTTGGAACTGCTGCACGTCAGGCTGGCCATCCACGTTCGGCACGCCGTCCACGTCGAAGCGTTCCGTTTTCGCCCACTCCGGCAAGCCTGCGATCTGGCTCTTCTGCAGGTTGTAGGCGAACATCAGCATGATCTCCACCGGATGGCTCTCGATCACCGCGTGACGGCCTTGCACATCGAACTTGTTGTTCTTGTCGTCCGGATCGGCGGGCCGCACCGTCACAACATCCCAGTCCGGGTCCGCATCCGCGGCCATCATGGCAGGCTTTGCGCTAGCGCCGCCCGCCGCATCCTGCGCCGAAACTGCTCCGTATGGACTGCCAATGACCGCCGCTGCCACCGCCGCGCGTACCCACCTCTTCACTCGCATCTCCCTCTCTACGCAGCCCAGCCGTCAACGGTTCCCAACCGCCGTCATCCTGAGCGGAGTGAGCGCATCAGGGATTCATGCACTCGAAGAGCGTGCCCTGTGCGAGGCCGAAGCAAGTCGAACGCTTCACGCAATCGAGCTCTTGTTTTTGCCTGTCATTCTGAGCCATCGGCGAAGAATCCGTATTTGCTTCTCCTCGAACCTCCGAACCTTGACCCTCGAACCTTTCCCTAATTCGCTCCCGGCCGCTCCACCTTGTCCACCACCAGCACATCCGCCGGCGCCTTCACCGGCTGCAGCTTCAGTCCGATCTGCTCCTGGATCGCTGTAAAAATTCCCGGCGGTGCGTTCGGCGCAGCCAGTTGCGCCTCGTCCGTCGTCCATTGCAGATTGAAGTCCCACCGGCCCTTCAGCCCCGTCCGGTCGATCACAGGCCGCCCCACGCGGAACTGCAAAATCTCCGCCAGCTCCTGCATCGACGTATTCTTCAGCTTCTCGATGTCCCGCCCATTGCGCCCATCGTTCTGCTGGTTCAGCATCCCGGTCGGATCGCTTGTGTTCGGCGTCATCTTCTCGCCGCCCTTCCCCACCATCAGCGCATACACCGCCAGCTTCCGCTGTTCATGATGAAATTTCAGCCCGAACCGCTGCGCCAGAATTTTTCGCACCAGCACCTGTAGCTGCGGCCAGTTCGGCTGGCCCTCGATCGTAGTCACGCCATCCACATCCCACTTCTGCGTCTTCGCCCAGTCCGGCAACCCGGCAATCTGGCTCTTCTGCAGGCTGTACCCCAGCAGCAGAAACTCTTCCACTGTCGTATCCAGCATCAGCTCATGCCGCCCCGACGGACGAAAATGCTGGCCCGCGGTATCGTTCGGATCGCTTGGCCGCACAGTCGCCACCTCCCAGTCCGGATCGGCATCCTTCGCCATCGCCTGCGGCTTCGCAGACGACTGGCCGGCATCCTGCGCCCACACCGCGCTGCACGTGCCTGGCATCAACCCCACCGCCATCGCGACCGCCAGTGATCCACGCATTATTCGACGAATCCTCATACGGCATCTCTACGCATCGTCATCGCTGTCTGTTCCAAACATCTTCGAGGTTCGCAATAGACCACCCGCAAGCCTTCATCAGCATCACCCTTCGCTTACTCGCTTACTCGCTTACTCGCTTACTCGCTGACTCGCTAATCCGCTCCCGGCCTCTCCACCGCATCCACCACCAGCACATCCGCCGGAGCCTTCGTCGGCTCCAGCTTCAGCCCAATCTGTTCCTGAATCGCCGTAAACAAAACAGGAGGCGCATCCGGTTCCGTTGCCCGCTCCTGATCCACAGTCCACTTCATCGTGAAGTCGTAGCGTCCCTTGATGCCCGTCTGGTCCACCACCGGACGGTCCACGTTGAACTGCAGCATCGGCGCCAGGTCCGCCATGGAGACGTTCCAGTACTTCCTCGTCTGCCGCCCGTTGTCGTTTCCGCCGGCATTTCCCGGCATGGCATCCGCGGCCGATTTGCTCGGCTCCATCCTCGGACCGCCCTTCGCCACGGTCAACGCATACACATCCATCTCACGCTGCTCATGGTGTGCCTTCAGCCCAAACCGCTCCGCCAGCAGCTTCCTCATCAACCCGTGCATCTGGTCCGCGCTCGGCACGCCGTCCGCATCCGGCACACCATCGACGTTGTAGCGCTCCGTCTTAACCCAGTCAGGCAGTCCAACAAACTGGCTCTTCTGCATCCCATAAGCCGTTCGCAGTATGTCCAGCACCGGCTCATTCCGAATCACTACGTGCCTTCCCTTGATGTTGAAGAAGTCGTACTTGTCATCCGGATCGGCCGCCTTCACCGTCACCACCTCCCAGTCCGGGTCCGCATCCTTCGCCATCATCGCCGGCTTCACCGCCTCCTGCCCATGCATCGCTGTGCAAGAACAACACGCAATCGCCGCAATCACACCAAATTTGGCCGTTACTCCTCGCATCCACATCTCTTTGTCCCTCGTCCCCAGTCCCCAGTCCCTGCAAAGCTAGTTCGCCTCCGGCCGCTCCACCTTCTCCACCACCAGCACATCCGCAGGCGCCTTCGTCGCCTCCAGCTTCAGCCCTACTTGTTCCTGCAGCGCCGTTAGCAACTCCGGAGGCGCATCCGGATCTGTCGTGCGGGTTGTGTCTCTCGTCCATCGCAGATCGAAATCGTATCTGCCCTGCAATCCCGTCTGGTCCACAATCGGCCGGTCGCCGTAGACCATCAGCATCAGCGCCAGGTCCGGCATCGCCGTATTGGTATACCGATGCGTCTCGATCCCCCCCGCTCCATTACCGTTGTTTCCCGGGCCCAGATTCTGGTTCAGGCTCTTCTCCATCTGCTTCGGACCGCCCTTCATCACCCGCAGCGCAAACACAGGCATTTCGCGCTGTTCATGATGCAGTGCCAGCCCAAACCGCTCCTCCAGCAGCTTCCGCATCATGCTCTGGAACTGAGGCAGGTTCGGCTTGCCCGGTATGTCCGGCACTCCGGACACATCCCATCGCGCGGTCTTCATCCAGTCGGGCGCATCCACGATCTGGCTGCTGCCCTGAACGCTGAATGCAAACTTCAACATCGCCTGTACGGACTCGCCCTCGATCATCACGTGCCGTCCCTGAATATTGATGTGAGATGTCGCATCATTCGGATCGGTCGGCTTCACCGTAACGGCCTCCCAGTCCGGGTCCGCACCCGCCGCCATCATCCCCGGCTTCGCCGACTGCTGCACCGCCGCCGCGTCCTGCGCCCACGTCAAGTACGTTGGGCACAATGCCAGAATGATCGTCCCAGCAATCCATCCCGCTGGCTTGCTGACTCGCTGACCTGCTGACTTGCTAATTCGCATTTGGCCGCTCCACCTTATCGACCACCAGCACATCCGCAGGCGCCTTCACCGGCTCCAGCTTCAGCCCCAGCTGCTCCTGCAACGCGGTAAACAATCCCGGTGCCGCGCTGTCTTCGGTCAGTGTGGCCGACTCGGCATCATTCCACGTCAGTTGAAAGTCATACTTGCCCGTCAGCCCTGTCTCATCCACCACCGGACGGTCCCTGTCGCCCAGCGCCATCAGCACAAAGTCATGCATCGACGTGTTCTTGAACGTACTTGCCAGTTGCCCCGCGCTCCGGCGGTCTACCCGGTCCGGAAAAGCGTCCGCCCCACCCGTCGCCGCGTTCAGCTTCGGGCCGCCCTTCGTCACTCGTAGCGCGAACACTTCCATCACCCGCTGCTCGTGGTGCAGTACAAGGCCAAAGCGTTCCTCAATGATCTTCCGGACCATCGTCTGGAACTGCCTCAGATTCGGTACGCCTGCCACATCCGTCACGCCATCGATGTCCCACCCCACCGTCTTCGCCCAATCCGGCAGGCCCGCGATCTGGTCCTTCTGCACTCCATAACCGATCAGCATCATCCTGGCCACCGTCTCGTTCTCAATCGTCACGTGGCGCCCGCGGATATGAATGCGGTCATTGGAAATGCCCGACTCATTCAGCTTCACCGTCGCCACCTCCCAGTCCGGGTCCGCATCCTTCGCCATCACCGTTGGCTTGCTTACGTCCTGCGCCCGCACCCCCATCTCTAGGTACAGCGAGACCACGAGAACCGCCACAAACACCCTTCTAGCCTTCATCTGCATCACTCCTTGTCTGACTCGCTGACTCGCTGACTCGCTGACTCGCTAATTCGCTAATTCGCCCCCGGCCGCTCCACCCTGTCGATCACCAGCACATCCGCCATCGCCTTCGTCGGCTCCAGCTTTAGCCCTATCTGCTCCTGGATCGCCGTGAACAATCCCGGCGGCGCATCCGGCGTTGCTGCCGCGGTCGCCGGCGCGTCGTCCCTCGTCCACTGCAGCTTGAAATCGTACTTCCCCTTGAGCCCCGTCTGGTCCACCACCGGCCGGTTCGTGTAAAGCATCAGCATGGGAATCAGGTCCGTCATCGACCAGTTCGTGAACTGATGAACTTCCAGCCCACCCGAACCGCTTCCCTTGTGGCTCAGCGGCGCCGACGGATCCAGCGCGCTCTTCTCCAGCTTCGGGCCGCCCTTCGCCACCGTCAGTGCAAGCACCGTCATCTCGCGCTGCTCATGATGCAGCTGCACTCCAAACCGTTCCGCCAGCAGCTTCCGCATCAAGGCCCTGAACTGTTCCGGGGCCGGCTTGCCCTCCACGTTGGGCACCCCATCCACGCTCCATATCTCCGTCTTCGCCCAGTCCGGCAGCCCCGCAATCTGGTTCTTTTCGACTCCGTACGCGAACCGCAGAATTAACTCCACCGGCTCGTTCTCCACAATGGCGTGCCGCCCATTCATATCGATCCGGTCGCGCTTGTCGTTCGGATCGCCCGGCTTTACCGTCACGACCTCCCAATCCGGGTCGGCATCCTTCGCCATCATCGTTGGCTTCGCTGCTGCGCTCGCTGCCGCATCCTGCGCCCGAGACTTCGGAGCCGCACACATCAGCCCCGCGATCCCGAACACCGCCCAACGAATCCATCGAGCCTTCATCGCCACCTCTTTATTTGCTGCGTCATTCTGGACCGCAAAGTGTCCAGAAATCTCCGTATTTGTCTTTCTCCTCGAACCACGAACCTCGACCCACGAACCTCGCCTCAATTCGCCCCCGGCCGCTCCACCTTATCGATCACCAGCACATCCACCGGCGCCTTCACCGGCTCCAGCTTCAGACCCAACTGTTCCTGAATCGCGGTAAGTAACCCCGGGGGAGCATCCGATCCCGCAGATCGCGTCTCATCTGCGGTCCACGTTAGGTCGAAGTCATACCGCCCCTTCAGACCGGTTCGGTCTACGGCTGGCCGGTCCAGGGTCACCCTCATCAGCACCCCCGCCAACTCGCTCATCGACATATTCTCGGCGTGCATTGTCATGCGCCCGCCGTTCTCGCGATCGCTCTCGTTCGCCCGTCCGTTCGGGTCTCCTGCGCTCGTTTTCATCTTGGGTCCGGCCTTCGCCACGGTCAGCGCATATGTCTGCATCTCTCTTTGCTCCGTATGCGCCATCAGTCCAAACCGCTCCGCCAGTAGTTTGCGCACGAGGCTCTGCATCTGTTCGCGGTCAGGCTGCCCAGCCACATCGGCATAACCCTTAGCGTCCCACAACTCCGTTCGCGTCCAATCCGGCTCATTCACCAGCTGCCTCTGGTGCATGGTGTATGCATAGAGCAGCATCGTTTGGACAGTCTTCCGCCTGATCAGCACATCCCGCCCATCCACCTGGAACCCGCCGTACATTTCCGTGGGATCGGGCGGCTTCACCGTCACGACCTCCCAACCCGGATCCGCATCCTTCGCCATCATCTGCGGCTTCGCCGCGCCACCGTTTGCCGCATCCTGCGCCCACACGCTACTCGCAAAGATCAGCAGCAGCCCAACGCTGCACAATGCCGCTCGCCAATTCATGACCACCCTCCTGGTGCCGTCATCCCCAGCGAGGTGCTTTGCACTGGATTGAGGGACCCCGCATTTGTTCTTCGCTGTCGTTCCGAGCTATCGGCCAAGAATCCCCGCATTTGCTACTCGACTGACAACTGAGAACTAACAACTGACAACTAATTCGCCCCCGGCCGCTCCACCTTGTCGATCACCAGCACATCCACCGGCGCCTTTACCGGCTCCAGCTTCAACCCCATATCTTCCTGGATCGCCGTAAACAGGCTCGGTGCCGCACTCCCATCCGTCGGCGCGCGCATCTCGTCGAACGTCCACGCCAACTGAAAGTCATAACGCCCCTTCAGCCCCGTCTGGTCCACCAGCGGCCGGTCCGTGTAGAACTTCAGCACCAGCGCAATATCCGCGATCGATCCATTCGTCACCTGGATCCGTCTCTGCCCGCCGTTGATCCGGTCGTGCATGTCGAGCTTTCCGTTGGGATCGCCCGCGGTCTTCGCGATCTTCGGCCCATCTTTTGCCACTCGCAGTGCATACACGGGCAACTCCCGCGTCTCTGTATGCACCTTCAGGCGGAACCGCTCCGCCAGGATCTTTCGCACCAGGGTCTCGTACTGCTGCATGTTCGGTTGGCCCTGCACGTTCGGTACACCTTCGATGTTCCACCGCTCGGTCCCGGCCCAGTCAGGCGCCCCTGCTATCTGTTTTGCGTGGATGCCGTACCCGAACCCCACCATGGATTCCACGCTCTCCCGCTCCATAACGATCTGCCGGCCATGCACCTGAAACCCTGAGTCGGTGTCATCCGAATCACTCGGCTTCACCGTCACCGCGTCCCAGTCCGGGTCTGCATCCTTCGCCATCATCGTCGGCTTTCCCTGCTGCGCACCCGCATCCTGCGCCCGCACGGCACCGGCCGCGCAAAGCACCACCGCCACCACCATCGCCCACACATGTCCCACTCTGATCCGCATATTTTTTTCTCGAATTTCCTCAGTAAAATCGCCTGTCAAGCCCCTCAAACCGCCGCTTTCATCGCAAATCACGCAAAGCAAACCGCTTGCGGATGCAAAATAGTTGGCAGTTTAGTTTTGCTCCGCAACGTAGAATTAAAAGTGAGGAATGGAGAAGGGCCGCATCCCGCGGCCCTTTTTCCTTTTAAATCGCCAATGAACGCTCAGACAAATTCCAAACCCGCTATCTCTCTCTGCCGCCACATCAAAACCGACGGCCGCCGCTGCCGCTCCGCCGCAATCTCAGGCGGCTTCTTCTGCTACTTCCACGTCAAACTCCGCCGCACCCACCGCCGTCCCCCGATCGTCGAGGCCATGACCTCCTACTGGCAGGAATACAGCCTCCAGGGCCCCGAGGAAGAGGAGTTCGGCAACATCAAGCGGGCCTATCCGCACCAGGACGAGATCCTCTTCCCGCCGCTCGAAGACGCCGAGTCCGTGCAACTCGCCACTTCCATGCTCTTCCAGGCCATCGCCACCGGACAGATACACTTCAAGCGCGCTCGCCTTCTCATCTACACCCTCAAAATCGCCTGCATCAACCAGCGTGCGCTGCTCAACTCCCGCCCAGCCGATGAGGCCGAATCCCTCCCGGGCGACATCATTGAAACCGCCGACGGCACAACCCACGTCGCCCTCGACAACCCCACATCCGCCGACGTTGCTGCACTCCGCGGAGACACCGAGGCCGATCCCGTAACCCATCCCCCGAAAACCACATTCGGATTCCAGACGGCTCCCATCGAGCCCGATCTTCCCGAAGACCCGTCAACCGAACCCAAAACGACCGAGGCCGAAATTCCAGAAGAAGACTCCGATGCTCCTCAAAAAGACTTCCGCTGGCTCATGGATCAGGCCAAAAAAGAAGCCAGGATGCGGGAAATCAATAATTTGCAGGAAAGTCCAGCAGATTCAATATTTTGCGAAGAGCCGCGCGCCGCAACTCACTGAATCTGGATATCTTGCGCGCCAAGATACCCCAAAAAAATTCTCGCAGGAAAAGCGTCCAGGCGATGGATGGGAATCGCGCCATAAAGATCCAAGCTGTCAGCCCCAGCCGCCACAAAACCGTGCCCCATTCATCGCGGCCTTATCGCGATGAGTGGGATCGCGCCACAACAGGTCGAACTGGGGGCTATCAGCTTAAAAGCTCTCAGCTTATAGCTCGCGATTCTTGCTCTTCGCCCGCACCGCCACAAACTGTGCCCCATTCATCGCGGCCTTATCGCGATGAGTGGGATCGCGCCACAAAAGATCGAACCCGGGGCTATCAGCTTAAAAGCTCTCAGCTTATAGCTCGAGATCCTTGCTCTTCGCCCAAACCGCCACAAGCTGTGCCCCATTCATCGCGGCCTCATCGCGATGAGTGGGATCGCGCCACGCAAGATCGAACCCCGCGCTGTCAGCTTATAGCTGTTAGCTGTCAGCTCAAGATCCGTTGCTTTTCGCCCAAACCGCCACAAGTTCCATCGGAAGCAAAACAATCAATGCGTATCCGGAAAATATCCCGTCCGATAACGCAGCTGATCGCCCTCACGCCCTTTGCCATCCGTCAGCGTCACGCGAATTCGCCGGAAGTTCGCATCATTCCGTTCGGGCGCGTAGTAGCCCAGCAGATACTGCGTGCGCAGATCGTCGGACACATGCTGAAACGCCGGCTCCAGGTCCTTCGGATCGACCACGTAGTAATACTTGCCGCCCGTGTCCTCCGCCATCTGGATCAGCGCATGCTCGCCGCCTGTGTTCCGTCCCGCGTCCGCCTCGATCGGCACCATGATGATCGTGTAGATCATCGCGTCCGCCCGCTGCGCCTCCTGGATCGCCTCTTCGTACTTCACGCCGTTCTCCACGTAGTCGCCACCGTCCGAGATCACCACCAGCACGCGCCGCCGCCCCGCCAGCTGCGAGGTTCCCGCCAGCCGCTCGCTCGCCAGATACACCGCGTTGTACAGCGCCGTCTCGTCGCCCTGCTGCAGCGCGCCCAGCCCCTGCTCCACGCGTTTCGCCTGATTGGTAAACGGCACGATCTCGCGCACATCGTCCGCGAACTGCATCAGGTCCAGCTCGTCCTGCTCGCGCAGGATCGCGCGCACGAAATGCTTCGCCGCCTCCCGCTCCAGCCGCTCGCTCGTCATCACCGTCTCGCTTGTGTCGATCGCCAGCACAATCGAAAGCGGACTCGTCGCCTCGCGCTCGAACACCGCAATCTTCTGCTCCTGACCGTCTTCAAAGAGCTTGAAGTCCTGCTTCTCGAACCCGCCCACCGGCGCGCCATGCGCGTCGACCACATTCAGCGCAACGTTCACCAGCCGCGACTTCACGTGAATGGTCCCGACCGGGCCGCCGCGATTCACCGGCTGCTGCTGGCCATCCTGAGCCGAAGTCCCCGCCTTCGAACCCATCGGGCCCGCCACCGGATCGAGCGACCCTGCACCCGGCTTCGCGGATCGCCGCTCGATCGGCGCCGGCTTCTGCTGCGCAGGCTGCGCCGTTTGGCTCTTCTCCTTCGGCGCAGCCGGAGCCGACGGCAGTACCGGCTGCGGTCCGCTCTCCGTCGTCTGCGCGATTGCCCGTTGCGGGAAGGCGCAGGTCGCCATCAGGGCAACCGCAGCCAGAACGCCACCGAAAGATGAGCAGCTACGAACAGGTCTTGTTAAGGGCACGGCTTCAGCCGTGCCGTACGCTGCTTCACTTGGAAACGGGGCTTTAGCCCCTGAGGTCACTCTTCGGAGAAACGCACTTGAGTACGCAAACAGACCAGCCCGCCATGCTCGCGATCGCCTCATCGCGCCTCGCCCCGCTGCGCCACGTCTTTTGCAACCAGTCCGATCTCCTCCGGAAACGGATCACCATCGGCCCACACGGCGCCATCTACGAACGTCTCGCGCTTCCAGATCGGCACCGTCTTCTTCAAGGTGTCGATCAGCCAGCGGCACGCCTCAAACGCCGCTGCGCGATGCGCCGAAGCCACCGCGATCAACACGCTTGTCTCGCCCACCTCCAGCCGCCCCAACCGATGCACCATCGCGACGTCCCGCACGCCGAACTTCGCGACTGCCTCCTCCGCCAGCTTCCGCATCTGCGCGAGCGCCATCTCGCGATACGCCTCATAATCCAGATGCAGCGTCTTCCGCCCGCGCGTGTTGTCCCGCACGATGCCGTCGAACACGCAGACCGCCCCGTCGCTGCCCGCCTTGATCGCCCGCACAATCGCATCCGCATCGATCGCGTCATCCACAATGGCAACCCGATCTTTTGCGAGCGCAGCGAGCGATTCGCCGTCCGCGAAGGATCCGCCGCTGACCGGAGGCAGCAACGCGACCTCATCGCCCTCGCCCAGCACCACGCTGGCCTGCGCATACTCGCGGTTCACCGCAACCGCCACGCTCTCCAATCCTGTACCCATCGCTGGATTAGACGAGCGTTCGCGCAAAACTCTTACCAGTTCGCTCACCGTCGCGCCGTCCGCCAGCTCGACCGGCTCCTCAGTCGCGCCAAAGCGCTCCTTCAGCACGCCGAAATACAAAACTCGCACCCGCATCTGCCAAGAATACCGGCAAGCAGGCCGCGATTCTCATTGACATTCGCAGTCACTGGCGTAACCTTCCTGCATCCGCATCGGGCCCAAAGCAGACCCACGAGGCACAACCATGCGCAAACTCTTCGCCTTAGCTGTCTTTGCCGCATCTTCCATCCTTGCCGCGCAGCAGTCCGCACTGCCCAATGCACCCAAACCCCGCGATTGGCAGAGTGTTCAGGCACTGCGGCCCGGTTCGTCGATTCACGTCAAGGCGCAGCAGAACTCCGCCACGTGCAAGCTCAAATCCGCCGACGCCGAGTCGCTGACCTGTACCGGCGCAAAAGACCTCATCTTTCAACGCACCGAAATCAGGTCCGTCGCCGTCCCACACCGCGGCCGCTCGGCTGTGATCGGGCTGGCGGTCGGAGGTGGAGTCGGAGCCATCACAGGCTTTGCAATCGGTACTGGCGGAAACAACAATTCATTTTTTGGGAAGAATGCGTTTCGCGGAGACCTCAGCGCGTTCTTCGCTGCGATTGGCGCAGTTGCAGGAACCGGGGTCGGCGCGTTGACCGACTTCGCACACTCCACGGTTTACAAAGCACCGTAATCCAGTTCCTTGGCGGAAACGAAGAGGCCCGCCGAAGCGGGCCTCAAAAGAACCAACAAATTCTCGGGTGCCCCATCCGTGCGCGTCCGGAGCCTGTCCTGAGCGAAGCCGAAGGACGGACGGGTGGGGGAGAATCCCTCACGCACCAGCCGCGCTCAGCACCTCTTCACGCACCTCTTCATCCTGCACCGCCTCACCCGTGGTGCGCGGCAATGCAATCGCCAGTACCTCCTCGATCCGGCTGGCATAGTGGATCGTCACGCCGTCGATCTGGTCCTGCTGCAGGTCCTCTTCCACCTGCTGCTTGCAATCGGTCGGCAGAATCACATCGCGAACTCCTACCCGCTTGGCCGCAAGGAACTTCTCCTTGATGCCGCCCACCGGCAGCACGTTCCCGCTCAGCGTGATCTCGCCGGTCATCGCCAGCAGCGGCCGCACCGGAGTATCCGTCAACAGCGAAACGATCGCCGTCGCCATCGTGACGCCCGCACTCGGCCCGTCCTTCGGGATCGCGCCCGCCGGCACGTGGATATGCAGGTCGGAGTCCTTCAACAGGTCTTCATCGAGCCCCAGCTTCTTCGCATTCGAACGCACCCAGGTCAACGCTGCCTGCATGGACTCCTTCATCACATCGCCGATCTGCCCGGTGATGTTGAAGCTGCCCTTGCCCTTCATCCGGCTGGCTTCGACGAACAGCACATCGCCGCCCACCGGAGTCCACGCCAGTCCGACCGCAACACCCGCCCGCTTGGTCCTTTCGGCAATCTCCGTATCCACGCGCACCTTGATGCCGCCCAGGAATTCGCGGATGGTCTCTGTATCCAGCGTCACTTTCTCGTTCTTGCCTTCCGCGACGCGTCGCGCGATCTTCCGGCAGATGGTGCCGATCTGCTGCTCCAGCTTGCGCACGCCCGCCTCGCGCGTGTAGTGCCGCGCGATTTGCGCGACTGCGTCCGTGGGGAACTCCACCAGCGCAGGATCGATGCCGTTCTCTTTCTCCTGCCGAGGAATCAGATACGTCTCTGCAATGGCCACCTTCTCTTCTTCGGTGTAGCCGGTCAGTTCGATGATCTCCATCCGGTCCAGCAGCGGCGCCGGAACGGGATCGAGCTGATTGGCCGTGCAGATGAAGAGCACTTTGGAAAGATCGAACGGCTGATCGAGGTAGTTATCGCGGAACGTGTTGTTCTGCTCCGGGTCCAGCACCTCCAGCAGCGCGCTCGCCGGGTCGCCGCGGAAGTCGCGGCCCAGCTTGTCGATCTCGTCCAGCATGAAGACTGGATCGTTCGTCTCCACGCGCTTCAGGTTCTGGATGATCTGCCCCGGCAGCGCGCCGATGTACGTGCGCCTATGCCCGCGCAGCTCCGCCTCGTCGTGCATGCCGCCCAGCGAGATGCGCGAGAACTTGCGCCCCAGCGCCTTCGCCACACTCCGGCCCAACGAGGTTTTGCCCACACCCGGAGGCCCGACGAAGCACAGGATCGGCCCCTTCATGTCCGGCTTCAGCCGGCGCACGGAGAGGTAGTCCAGGATGCGGTCCTTCACCTTCTTCAAGCCATAGTGGTCCGCGTCGAGGATCTCCTTCGCCTTCAGGATGTCCACCTCGCCCGCCGAGGACTTGGACCACGGCAGAACCGCGAGCCACTCAATATAGTTGCGCGTGAGCGAGTAGTCCGCCGCCATCGCATTCATGCGGCTCAACCGCCCAAGCTCCTTGAGCGCGTCTTTCTTCGTCTCCTCGGGCATGCCCGCGGCTTCAATCTTCTCCTTCAGCTCTGCGATGTCCTTCTGCGTGTCGTCGAGATCGCCCAGTTCTTTCTGGATCGCCTTCAACTGCTCACGCAGGTAGAAATCGCGCTGCGAGGACTGCACCGAGTCCTGCACCTCGCTCTGGATCTTGTTGCGCAGCTGTTGAACTTCCAATTCCTTTGCAAGGTGCTTATTAATCCGCTCCAGGCGCGCAGAGACGTTTGGCGTCTCGAGCAGCTCTTGTTTGTCGGTCGTGGTAAGGAACGGCAGCGAGGAGGCAATGAAGTCCGCAAGCCTCCCAGGTTCTTCGATGTTGATCGCAATGGTCTGCAGATCGTCAGAAAGCGTCGGTGACGAGCTCACGATCTGCTGGAACTGGCTGACCACGTTGCGCTGCAAGGCCTCGAGTTCCGGACTGGTCACCGGCTCGACTTCTTCGATCGTTTCGCACTCTGCGGTCATGAACGGCGTGATCTGCGAGAACTCGCCCAGGCGCACCCGCTCGTTGCCTTCCGTGAACACGAACAGGCTCTGATTCGGCATCTTGACGACCTTGTGCACCGTCGCCCGGGTGCCGATGTGGTGCAGGTCCGCCGCCTGCGGGGTGTCCTGGCGCGCGTCGCGCTGGGCCACCACGAGGATGGTCTTCTCCTCGCCCAGCGACTGGATCAACTGGATAGAACTCTCACGGCCGACCGTCAACGGCAGAACCGCGTGGGGGAACAGGACGGTGTCACGCACCGGAAGAACAGGGATCGGCCCTTTCTGTTCTTCTGGCTCATTCGCCGTTGGTTTGATTACGCTTACGAAGTCGCTCGCCATGGAATGTTGAGTGTCCTTATATCAAATTTCCCTCATTGGATGTCTGAGCGGCCCCCAAAGTCGCAACCCCACACGTCCCAGTCCGGTTCTGCCCAGCGGTTGAGCCGTAGGATGCCGCCCCTTGGCAACCCGGTCACAATGGTCATCGGCGCTGCGACAGATGTGCTTGAATACGGTCGCAGACACACCCGAAATTCCCTCCTGTTGCTTTTCAGCGGGTTAGGCGGCAATGTAACGGCCCAGCTCTTTCACCATGTGGCAATGCCGTGCCAGTTGGACGAGGGCCGCATCGATCTGGGCGGTGGACTCGAAGCGCAGGTCCACGAAGAAGACATACTCCCACGGGCTGCCATGGACCGGGCGCGATTCGATCTTGGTCAGGTTCACACCGGCGCGAGCGAACTCCTCCAACGCATCGACAAGGGAACCCGGCTTATGTTCGACCGAAAAGGCGATGCTCGCCTTGTTCGCCGCAGGATCCACGATTGGCCCGGGCCAGGGCGGTGCCTCCTCCGCCGGCGGATCGCGCAGCAGCAGATGGAAGCGAGTGAAGTTCTCAGCATGATCTTCAATTCCGGCCTCGAGCACCTGGGCGCCATACTGACGAGCGGTGAGCTCCGGCGCGATGCCGGCGGTGTCGTCGAGTTGCTCGGCCATCACATGCTTCACGCTGCCGGCGGTGTCGTAGAAATTGACGACATCGAGCCAGGGATGGGCCGCGAGCCAGCGGCGGCATTGCGAGAGGGCCACCGGGTGCGACATCACGCGCTTCAGATCTTCCGGCGCAACGCCAGGTCGCGCGATCAGGTTGTGGCGGATGCGGAGCAGGCTCTCGCGCGCGATCCGCACCGGCTTGGCAAGCAACAGGTCATAGTGCTCGGCGACCGAACCGTGGAGGCTGTTCTCGATCGGCAGCACAGCAGCGTCCGCGGTCCCGGCGAGGATGCTCTCAAAGACCTCAGCAGAGACGGCGCAGGGCACAATTTCGAGTTGTGCGGCCGCAAAGTCTTTGAGCATAGCCAGCGCCGCCATGTGGCTGTTGGAACCAAGTTCGCCTTGAATTGCGATTCTCAAATGAAACCGCCTTCGCAAGTCATTGATTAGTCCTTGTGAAACAACGTGGATTCCTCCACCGGATTGGCAACCTGAACCGCAGTAACCCGCAACTTACCACATGAAGGCCGGCGGATCGAGTGCCGGCTAGGGCGGGGAAAGCCGCCGGGCACCCAATTTGAAGGAGAGGCAAAACGTATGCTTTGGACGATCACCATCATCTTATTCGTGCTCTGGCTTGTCGGCATGGTCAGCAGCTATACGCTGGGCGGCTGGATTCACCTGCTGCTGGTACTGGCAGTCATCGTGCTGATCTTCAATCTGCTCTCGGGCAGACGGGCAGTCTGAACGCGGCCAGACAAATCTTCTCGTGATTTCTCACCTCGACCGCAGGGCGCAAGCTCTGCGGTCGAATGTTGGAAACCTGCAAAGAATGGAGCCGGTTATGAATCGTGACACCATGGAAGGCAAATTCGATCAAGCGAAGGGCAAAGTGAAACAGTCCGTCGGCGAAGCTGTCGGCAGTGATCGCATGGCCAATTCCGGCACAATGGACCAGGTCAAAGGCGCGGCGAAGGAGGCTTGGGGCAACACCAAAGACGCCGCTCAGTCAGTAGCCGACGATGCGCGTGCCCGGGCTGAGGAAAACAAGCACGACGTCCGCGAAAAAATCACCTCCACCGCTCAGAACGCGAAAGACGCCCTGAATGAGCGGGCAGCCGACACCAAGTATCGCAAGTCGGCGTAGTCGCTAGTGATGATTGATTGGGACAGGGAGGTCCGCGCAATGCGGGCCTCTTCTCTTGTGCCTAAGGGTGCAGGAAAACAGCCGCGGCAAAGAAACAGAAGAACGCGACTGAGATAATCCCATTCAGAGTGAAGAACGCCGCATTCATGCGCCGCATATCTCGCGGGGAGATGATCGAGTGTTCATAGATCAACAGCGCGGTCACAATAGCGACGCCGATGAGGGCCACGGGGCCGAGCCGAAAAAGCTGCACAAGCCATAGCAGAAGTGCAAGCATTCCCACATGCATCACGCGTGCGGTCCAGAAGGCAGCATCAAGCCCGAAAGCCTGTGGCACGCTGTTCAATCCGACCCGCCTGTCGTGCTCGAAGTCCTGGCAGGCGTAGAGTACGTCGAACCCACCTACCCAAAGAAGCACCGCCAGTGAGAGCACTGAGATCCGCCAATCCAGGGAGCCGCGCACTGCAATCCACGCAGCCGACGGCGCGATCCCCAGCGCAAGACCAAGTACCAGATGCGACCAGCGCGTGATGCGCTTCATATAGCTATAGGCCAGCAAAACCGCGAGGGTCGGCAATGCGAGGATCAGAGCAAGGCGATTCAACATGGACGCGCCAAGCACGAAGATTGCAGCCGACACCACGGTGAACGCCGCGACGAAACCGGGCTTCAGTAGGCCTGCCGGAAGAGCGCGCATGGCGGTGCGCGGATTGGCCGCATCCAGTTGCGCATCCGCCAGCCGATTGAAGGCCATCGCCGCTGAGCGTGCCGAGATCATGCAGACAACGATCCAGAGCAGCACCCGGGCCGATGGCCAGCCCCGCGCCGCCAGCACCGCTCCTGTCAGAGCAAAAGGCAGCGCAAAGACCGAGTGTTCCCACTTGATCATCGCCAGCGTCAGACGGGTGCTCTTCCAGGGATTGGCCATTCGTCTCATCTTAAACGAACAACGGCCGCCGGCATGCGCGGCCGTTGCTCGACATCCCGATTTGTAAGCAAACTACTTGCCTTTGCTCGGCCCCGCAACCTGAAGGTTATTCGTCACCTTGAACACGCCGGAGACGCCATTGGCTCTGATCCCGGCGATGTCGCGATCCATCTTGCTGTCGACCACACCATTCAGCGTTACGTTGCCATTGATGACGGTGATCCGGATCGGATTCTGCGGGTCCATTGCATAACGCTGCAATTCCGGTGCGCCATAGATAGCGCGCGCAAGGCGGATCCGCAACTGGTCATCCATGGGCGAGAGAGGCGCCACATCGAGGTTGTCGATCACGTCACGCACGCCGGGCGTACTGGAGACAACGGCCAAAGCATCGCTCTTGTCGGTAGGCCCGTACACCGTGCCGCTCAACGTTACAACGCCATTCTGCACTTGAAGATTGATGTTGTTGAATGCGTTGGTTCCATACCCAACGCGGTAGGTCGCGAGCTCTTTCGACAGCTTCTCGCGCAGCGCCGCATCTTCCACGCGGGCGCCGCCGACCTGGATTTCATTGTCCACTCCGTGCACGCCGTGGACATGGTGCATCCGGTTGTCGGCCGCCT
This sequence comes from Acidobacteriaceae bacterium, assembly GCA_035552995.1. Taxonomy (GTDB): domain Bacteria; phylum Acidobacteriota; class Terriglobia; order Terriglobales; family Acidobacteriaceae; genus Edaphobacter. Next base: position 23,211 of record DATNEM010000014.1, read on the forward strand.
CTTTGTCGGCGTAGTTCGCAACAGAACCGCCGAGCACGACGTTGTCGCCGTGTGCCTCGACTGTCACATTTGCAAACCTTTTGCTGTCAAGCGCCTTGTGCGCCTCGGCCTGGATATGCGCATCATCACTACCCTGGGCCCGCGCCATCGCGCAGGAAAACGGGATCGCGGCGACAAGTGCCGCGGTTCCGATGTAACTGGTCCAACGAATGTTTTTCATGGTCAAATTGCTCCTCCTCGGCGGAGCCTGCCGTTCACCGGGTTGGCCCCGCCGGCTATAGTCATAAACCCCGCGCCAAACGCTTTGACGCGGTCGCGGCGGCTGACGTTTGCCATCGTGACGCGGAACTGTCAGGAATGCTGGTACTTGAAAGAAAATCTGGAAGCGCCGGGGCAACCCGGCGTGGGACTACCGATAGCGCCGGCGGATCTTATAGACGACGCTGAACACACCCGACTCGTCCCGTGCCACCACCAGCGAGACATTCGGTGTCAGGTCATATTCGCCTTGCAACAGTGGCTGCGCGGTGGAGTTTACGTTGGTTGCGTAGGTAGCGATCAGTTGCCGCGTGAGTTGCTTCTGCACCGTAATGCGCGCGGTGGAGTTGCCCAGCGTGCCGACAAACGCCGGATCGATCTTCACCGTCCCGCCGCCAAACAGTTTGCCGATACGGTTGCTGACGGTGGCGTTCAGCGCGCCGCCCAGCAGCGCGCTGGTGGTGGGATCGGCGCCCTGCTGCACCTGATGTTCCTGATAGAGCTGCGCCTCCTCCTGCGTGCGGCCCAGCGCCAGCAGCGCGAAGATGTCCGTCTCGCTCAGCGGTGGCTCGGAGCGATACGTCGGCTTCAGATGGCTCATGGTGCCCTGCAGTCCGATGGTAATGTCGTACGTCTCCACACGGGCCGTCGCGTCGATGTCGATGTTGGGATCGATACGGACCGGATTCGAGAAGTAAATATCGCCGCGCTGCAGCTCGTACTTCGTGCCGGCAAAGGTCGCACTGCCCTCCGTGATCTGGATGCGTCCCAGGATCGACGGCTCCCCGGCCGTGCCACCAATCCGCAGGTCAACATGGCCTGCGAGCTTTGCGTATGAGTTCTGGAAGTCGAGCTGCGGTGAACTGCTGACGCGGACATCCAACCTGATCTTCTCGGATGGGGAACTGGGATCGGGAGGAGCACTCACTCCGCCAACCCCTGAGAAAGCCGCGAAGTCAACATCCGGGCCGACGCCGAAGCGCGTGATCAGCACGTTGCCGCTGAGCAGCATGTTCTGCAGGCTGCCCTGAAGCTGCAGATTGGTGTTCGCAGTCGCGCTCAGACCGTAAAGCCGAACGCGGGTCGCATCGCCGGTGGCCGTCAGATCTGCGTAGATGCCGTTGCGATAAGCAAGGAAGCCGCCGAGCTTGAGCTGCCCCCCGCCGGTCGTCGCGGTGAGCTTCTCGACTTGCAAGCGGTCCTGGTTGAATACCAGCGTTCCGTCGAGATTGCTCAGGCCATTGGGAATCCCCTGCATGGCGAGGTTCACATTGTCGAACTGCACATGGCCCGTAAGCGAAGGCTTCTTGATCTGTCCGCCGGCAGCCACGGTGAATTCAATCTTTCCGCTCGACAGGATGTCGGAGTCGAAGGTATGCGCGAGCGCCACGCTGATGCTGCCCTTGGCATTCAGGTCCATGCCGCCGCCGTTCGAACCGCTGGCGCCAAAAGCCTGCACCGTGCCGCCGGCTGTCAAGTCGGTATCCTCCCCCGTAATGTGCACCTGGTCGAGCGATGCCACACCGTTGCGCAGGCTCACGCGCACCGGGCCGGCGCTTTTCAGCTCGATCCCCTGCAGCTTTACGTCGAAGTTATTGAGTTCGGCTGCTCCGCTCAGTTGTTGCGGCTTCTTCAACGGGCCGCTGACAGTCACCGTTCCGCCGATGGATGACTGCGCCTTCACATTGCTGGATGTGAAGAGCGTGATTGCCTGGCCCACGTCGAGGTTGGCGAGATTCAGTTTCGCCTGCGTGGGATAGTCGCCTGTCAGGCGCGTCTGACCGCTCGCATCGATTTTCGCCCCGATGAGCGTTGATTGCGCGGTGTATGTCAGCAGGTCCGCATCGCTATGCATCTCGGCGGATACCTCACCCAGCGCATTTCCATCCGCGACGATCTTCGTGAGCTTCGCCGTTGCCTTCAGTCCCGGCTGCTCGATCGTTCCATTGGCGTCAGCGACGAAGGTCAGTGTTCCATCCATGTTGGGCCGCGCCTGCGCAAACCGCTGGAACTTTGACAACACCAGGTTGTTGCCTTCCAGATGCCCATGCACGTGCTTGGAGTCGAGATCGTACCCACCGCTCCCGCGCACCTGCATCCCGTGCAGTGACAGCGTAGCCTGCGTAGCCTCAAGGTCCTTACCTTGCACCGCCAGATTCGCGGACAAAGAATCATAGGGCTCGCCATAAGCAACACCCTTCGCCAGAGCAATGTGGCCCTGGACATCCGGCGCTGCAAACGTCCCCCGCATGGTGGCGTCGACATTCATCGTGCCCGTAACCGGGACACGCTGCTGCTGGCCGGCCATCTGCAGCACATCGGCGACGCTGGCATTGTTCAGTTTTACATTCGCCGCGACGGCCGTTCCTTCATCCCACTCATAGTTCGCGACGCCTTTATGCTGTGCCACTTTGCGGGGCACAACCGTTCCGGTGACGCTCAACACCGCCGAACCGCGCTTGATCGTCGACGTTGCGATGGCCAACCCGGAATCGTATGAAAACTCCGCATCCGCCACAACAGAGTCCACCTGCGTGTCGAGTTCGTTGTCGATTCTCACCTCAAGGGCATTGCCTTCGAGGTGCCCTTTCAGATCAAGGTCCGTCGCACGTCCCGTAGCGGTGCCGTGAAAGTTCAGCCCGCCATGCAGCACCACCGGCACAGCCGCCGCACCCTTCTTGCCGTTCGCGGTGAAGCCCAGCGTCTGCAGCAACTGATCGAACTCACCGAGGTCGCGCACCGCGAGGTCGACTTTCAGACTCGTGAGCGGATCGCCGTTATTCACACCGAGCACACCGCTTGCCTCCGTCGACGATCCCGGCGTCAGCAGGATCACGTGCTCGATGTTCACCACTTCGCGCGCTCCGTCATAATGCGCCAGCGCCTCGCCGGTCATCGGCACGTTATTCAAGGCTCCTGGCCGATGCACGCCGGTCGGCCGAAACTTGATGTCGCCATCGATCACGACCGTATCGGCAATACTCGTCGCGGGGCCGCCCCACTCCACTTTGACCGGTCCCGAGACCGCCGTATCGAAACCGAGGTCGCCGTAGCCGTGCGTTTCCGTCACTTCCATGATGGTGCGCAGCGGAATCGCGTTGATGGTTGCCGTCAGGTATGCGTGCGCGGAGATGTGCGGCGCTCCCGTGGAAACGGCCCGCGCTCGTTGGCCTCTGCGCCGGGGCGGCCCGGTTTTGGTGGATGGCGGTTTTGCGTTGAGCGCCATTGCAGTGTTCTTCGCGGAATTTACCGCGGCGATTGCGGTGGGCGATGTCACCTCGCCTTTCTGCGGGGTTTCGCCCAGCCAGTTCTCGATGCGCAGCTCGCCCGCGGCGCTGCCGCCTCCGGGGAGGTAGCCCGTGAGTGCCGTGAGCAGGAGTTCCGTCGGCGTGACGTGCAACTGCGCGCCGCCGTCCACATCGTGCAGCTTCACATACTCGTTGGCGAAGCCTGCCTTATGGATCTTAGTGCTGCCGGCAACCAGATAACCTTCCTTGCACTCCGGGCTTGGCGGCAGTTTTGCCGTCGCTGGATTTGCCGGCATCGGAGGCTTTTTTCTCTGCCAGAAGTGCCGCTGCCGCGTCTGCGCGACAGCAGGCGTCACATAGCAGCTGTGCGCGTTGAGGTCGAGATCCACAGAACCTGCAGTCAGCCCGTCGAACGCCGTCAACACCGACACCTGCCGCAGATCGAGCGCGCCATTGAGCTTCCCCTGCCACTCGGGCTGCGCGAAGTGCGTCAGGTTTCCCGTGCCATGCAGGACCGATGATGCGCCGGAGGAGAAGTCGAACTTCGTGACCTGCACCATGTCGCGGCCGAGCTCCCCTTCCAGGTGTAGCCGCGACTGCGCTTCGGGCGCGCCTTTCATCTGCGTGCGCAGATTGGCGAGATCCAGCGTGATCCTATAGCGCTCTGGTGCCGCCAGATATTTCACCTGGGCGTTCAGGTCGCGCGCTGCGGCGTTGAACGGGACCGCACGGTCGTTCAACAGAAACACACCGTTCGCCAGATCGGCCTCAGTAACTTTCAGATCGAGCAGCGTGTCATGCACGGATTCCGTGCTTGTGTGCGGATGCTTCGGCACCGGCTGGTTGGTATGGCCGTCCTTATCCACGATCAAGTGGAACTGAGGGTGCTCGACATCCAGCAGATTCAGGCCAATATGCGATGCACCGCCTACGCCAGTAGCATGCTCAAGGAAGCTGGTGATGCGCATACGCACCACAATCTTGTCCGCGGAGAGATACGGGGCCTCACCCGGCCCTTCGAGGCCATGAATCACCAGCCCGTCCACTTCGATTGCAAGATGCCACAGGCTGAAGTGGACTCCGGCGACCTCCACCTTGCCTCCGGTGGAATCCTCGAGAACGGAGACGATTTCATTCGCGACTCGATGCTGAAAATCCGCGGTCGTCGAGTACCAGGCAATGCCCGCGATCAGCACAATCACGAGCGCGCCAATCCCTCCGGCGATCCACGCGATCACGCGCGCGATTCGCCCCGTCCGGCTGCGTCGAGGCGCCGCAGCGGGTTCCGCGGGCTCGCGCAGAGGAAGTCGCGGGTCGTTATCCGGCGGACGAAGATCGTCGCCGCTCATGGCGCCTCCTCTCCCGGCTTGATGACGACCACGCTGCCTTGTGCGCGCAACGCCTTCAGCCAGTCATCCAGCAGCTTATCCACTTGCTGTTGCAGCAGTATCTCGCTCACGCGGTCGGAGACGGAGGCCTCCGCTGGCGGAGTCACTTTTTCTTTCTCGTACGCCGGCAGCATCGTCTGCTGATAGTACGCATCGATCTGCGCCTGCGTGATGGTGATTCCCATGCGGAACCGCTCCTCGATGTAACGCAGGACTTCCATCCGTTGCCGCCAGCGCTCGCGTACCTCTTCGACAGTAAAGCCGTGCGCCTCAACAAACTTCTTCCAACCGGCAGCCGTCTCGCAATGTGCGGCCGCGCACTGCGGGATCGCCTTGCGCAACGCCGCAAGCTGCGTGTCTACCTCGCTGTCTTCGACCGGCGTCTGCGGCTGGAGCGCCATCTGTTGCAGGATCAACGTGCGATCGATCAGGCGTTCCATCAGCCGGTCGCGGGAAGCGGGCTGCGGTTCGCTGAAAGGCTGGAAGGCCCGGAAACGCCGTTCCGCATCCACATCGCTCTCGAGAATCAATTCGCCGTTGACAACCGCGGCGACGCTGTCCAGCGTTACGCGATCGCCAGACGGGTTCTGCGGACCCGGCGCTCCGGGTGCAGCCCCATTTATCGCGCCGCTTGCGGGTTGCTGCGCATGAATCGGCATGCAGAGTGCACAGGCAAGCGCAGCAACAAGGAGAGTGGTGCTCTCATATTTGCTGGACCGGGAGTGTGTGCGCACGATCATCGCTAGAAGGCCTGCCCAATGCTGAAGAAGAAGTTGAAGTGCGGCGCCTGTCCCTCATACGGAGGATTGTTGTTGAAGTCGTAGATCACGGGATAGACCGGCGGGTTGAGGTTGTAACTGAAGTCCAGTCGAATCGGCCCTACTGGCGTCTTGTAACGCACGCCCAAGCCGACAGCGTGCGAAAAGTAATTGAAGTTGCAAATCCCGAAAGGAGCGGCCGAAGTAATGGGAGGATTGCCGGTAGGCCCCACCGATGCGCAGGTCTGCTGGTTCGGCTGATGAAAGTGAAGAAAGCTGGGGAAGATATCTGACACATGCGCGAAAGCATTGCCCATGTCGTGGAAGAAAACAAAGTTCAGATTGTCGCCTACAAACGGCAGCACCATGGGCGGCATGCGCAGCTCCAGGCTGTTGACGAAGACGCCGTTGCCGCCAACCGGAAAACCGGTCTGCAAGTCGCGCGGACCGGCGTCGTTGATACCGAACCCGCGATGCGACGTTGCGCCGCCTGCATACAACCGCTCCGGAAGCGGAACCGCATTGCAGCTCGCGTTTGTCTGCAGCAGGTCCTGCTGCGGATCGTTACTGCAGCTCGTGCTTCCGACGTTGGGGTTCGCCCCGAACGTGGTCTCAAAGCCCAGCCGCGTGCTGCGCGCCAGCGTGTATTTGTGCTTGCCCCAGCTGTAGTAGCTGGAGTTCGTCACATCCACGCGGTTGAAGTTGGCCTGCGAGCCGAAACGAGAATTGGCAAAAAACTCCTGCACTGACGTGTACATGCCGCGCGTCGCATCCAGCGGCCCCGGATCCCGTGTGTCATGAAACCAGGTAATGCCGGGACCGCCCACGCGTACTGGCTGCGACAGTTGCGGAATCAGGTTCGCGGAAACCTGCAACGTTGCTGGATTCACTGCGACGCGCCGGTAAACAAAGTTGTAGATCAGCGTGTCAGTCTTCTTGAATTTTTGCGAGAGGCGGAAATCACCCTGCAGAGTAGAAGCCTGGAAAGTCGAGATGTTCTGCACGTTCGAGTAGCCGCCGGAAATGCTGTTGGCGAGGTTCTGCCGTCCGCGGAAATGCGGGTTCTGGAACGTCAATGTAGCCACTTCTTCCAGCAGGCCATAGCTGGAGTGCAACGTCAGCGATTCATCCGTGCCGCGCAGGTTGATGCGGCTCACGTCGAGCGAAACGCGCGGGCTGACCCCTGTCGTACCATTCTGCGATAAGGGCTGATTGCAGGGAAGCTGGAGCAGAATGGCCGAAGCGCAGTTGATCTGCCCCTGCTTCGGCCTGCCCGTCTCCGCCTCAAATCCGAAGCCGTAGGTCACATCCCAGCGCCGGGCCTCGGTCAGTTGCACCAGCACATTTTTGCGGAGATCGTCGCCGTCGGGGTCCTGCACCGCCGTGTTGACCTCGTTGAAGAGTGCCAGACTGTAGAGGTTGCGCTGCGTGTCGAGAAGTGCGCTCTGGTTCAGCGGATCGCCCGCATGGACCTTGATTTCCTTATCTACAATGTGGGACCTGGTGTGGACGATGCCGGAAACCAGCACGCGATCGATAAATGCCTGCTCGCCCTCGGTGACGGCGAGCGCGACATCCATCTTAGCTGGGTCGTTCGCATCCTGTTGTTGCTTCACCTCGATCCGAGCTTGAGAAAATCCGTGGCTGAGGTAGTAGTCGAGGATCGCGTCCCGATCTCCTGAAAGGGTAATCAACGAGTACGGCTGGCCGGACTGCGCATTCATCAGCGCCTGCAGGTCCTTCACGCGGCTGTCGTCAACGCCCGTCAATGAAACCGTGCCGAACTTCTGCTGCGCGCCCTCGTTGATCTTCACCTGCACATCAATCTCCGGCACCTTCAGCTTCTTTCCGGAGGGCGTCGCATCGACATCCTTGATTGCTGTCGACACCGAGGCCTTGTCAAAACCGTTCGCGCGATACAACGCCAGGATGGCGCCTTCATCATTCTTCATCAGCGCCGGCGAGTAGCGCCCGTTGCGCACATACAGGTCGGCCTTTCGCACCTGCATGCGTTCTTCCAGCGTGTCCTCATCGAAGTATTTGTTGCCGGTAATCGTCACGGCGGCAACCTTGCGCTTCACTCCCTTTTCAACGCTGAAAACGACGTTCTCCACGGGCGTGTTCTCGCCTGTCACTTGCACGGTCACCGCCGCATCGAAGTAGCCTTCCCGGAACAAATAATCCTGAATATTGAATGTGCCCTCGTTCAACAGATCGTTGTCGATGGTGCCTTCCTGATAGATCGGCACCAGCAGCTTCAGCTTGCTCTTGGAAAGTTTTGCCCCCTGCACCGTCACTTTCACCAGCGGTCCCTGGTTCGCGGTGAAATCGTAGTCCACTTCCTTGCGCTGCGGGTTGTAGGTCTGCTGATGAAGGGAGGCCGTCGCTTCCAGCCTGTCGCGCTTCTGATAGCGTGTGCGCAACCGCGATAGCGCGTTGCTTACCGTGTCGCGGTTCACCTTCTTGCCATGCTTCAGCTTTGCTTCACTGCGGAAATCATCCGCATCGAAGCCCGGGTCCTTCCCTTCAACCGTTACATTGCCGATGCGCGCCTGCGTTCCGGGATCCACCGTGTAGGTCACGTTCACCTGCTCGTTGGTATGGTCAACATCGGTCTTCGTCGAAACCTTCGGCGCGAAGTATCCGTTGTTCGCGAGGGCCTGCTTCACGCCATCTTCTCCGGTCGCCACGTCAGAGTCCGCAAAGGCCGCGCCCGGATTCAGCTTGGTCGCATACTCCAGTTGCGACGCCAGCCGCTCGCTCTTCACTCCATCGATCGTGACCTTCCCCACAAAAAAGCGGGCCGTTCCTGCGTAGATCAGCGTCACCCCGTCGCCCGCACGTTCGCCGTCCACGCGAATATCGCGATAGCGCCCGGTGGCAAATAGCCGCCGCACCCCAGCCGTCACCTTCGCCGGATCAAGCGGCTTGCCCTCCTGCTGCGGCAGTTGCGCAGGCAATGGGTCCTTGGGACCAAACGTGACGCCTTGAAACTCGATCTTGGCGACCCGCAGCCCTCTCCACGCAGCCAGCGTTGGAGTCGTAGCTCCCTTCGGCAGAGACGAGGATTCCGCCGCGGATGCCGGCGCTGCTGGCGTTCTGCCCGCGCCTGTCGCCGCAGGCACTGGAGGCTGCGGCACATGTTGTTCCGGCGTCGGCGCCTGCGCACCGGGGAGCTGCTGGCTGGTTGTACCTGTCACTTGATACGCCCACACCGGTCCCGCACTAAAAAGCGCCGCCAACGAGACAGCCGACGGCAGGATCCATCTACGCATGCGTGACAAACCACGCAACGGACCAGACGCGGCCACCTTCGCGGCCCATCCGTCACTCCCAACCCGCAACCGAGCCTTCCCGCTGATACAGCTTTCCTTTCTCTTCAGACTCCAGCGCGGCCGCGCCCCATCCATGTGGCACGCCGCGCCCTTTGCCTCAATGGGTGGATTGGATGCCGCAAGGCCCCGAAACGGGCATCCGCGCAGATTGCTGCCGCAGTTTCCTATACTACGGAGAGCGATGCCTTTAGACGAATCTGCCGGTCCGGCTCTAACAGACGTACCCGCTACCGGGACCATATCCGCTGCAATCTCCGAGGACGAGCGCTACTCACGCCAGATTCTCTTCCCCGGTATAGGCAAGGAAGGCCAGCGCCGCCTCGGCACATCGCACGTTGCCATCGTCGGCTGCGGTGCGCTGGGTGCGGCGTCCGCTTCCCTGCTCGCACGCGCCGGCGTGGGCACGCTCACGCTGATCGACCGCGACTTCGTCGAGCTATCGAACCTCCAGCGCCAGATGCTCTTCGACGAGGCCGACGCGCTCGCCGGCCTGCCTAAAGCCGAAGCCGCACGCCGCCAGATCGCGCGCTTCAATTCCGCGATCCGCGTCAACGCCCACATCGCCGACCTCATCCCCGGCAACATCGCCGAGATCATTCCAGCCCCAAACGCGTCAGGCGAATCCCCTGTCCACCTCATCCTCGACGCCACCGACAACTTCGAAACCCGATATCTCATCAATGACTACGCCGTCGCGCAAGGAATCCCGTGGATTTACGCAGCAGCCATCGGCGCCTACGCCGCGACGATGAACATCCTTCCGCGTTCCGAAGCAGCGAGTCCCGAACCCCGAACCTCGAACACCGGACCTGGCCCCACCGCCTGCCTCGCCTGCGTCTTTCCCAAGCCGCCCTCCGGCAACGTGGAAACTTGCGACACCGCCGGCATCCTCTCCACGGCGGTCAATCTCGCTGCTTCCATCCAGGTCACGGAAGCGCTCAAGCTCCTCACCGGTCAGCCGCACCTCATGCGGCGGACGCTGCTCTCCTTCGATCTGTGGAACCCTGCAACCAGCGCAACCCTCGAACGCTCAGAAATCGCTGCCGGCACTCCTCGCATCGACTGCGAAGTCTGTGGCGCGCGCCTCTTTACGCATCTCGCTGGT
>DATNEM010000015.1:0-10309 GCA_035552995.1 Acidobacteriaceae bacterium
GTACACCGGCGGCGGCGCATTTGACTCGAAGGTCTTCGGCTACACCGGCCGTCCCGGCGCCGGTCATAACAGCTTCGCCTCGCTCGCCGACGTCGGCGCTGACACACAGCTCACCGCGTTCCTCGCGCTCAACCTCTACTACGCCCATGCCTTCGGCAAGTCAGTTGTCGCCGCCGATTTTCCCGCGGGTCATGCCGCAAACTATGGATATCTCGAACTGGTCTACCGCCGGAGCGCGACCCGGCCGGCAGCCCCCTCAAAGTGATTCCGCATACGAAGATGGTCTTACCCAACGGAGCAACATATACTTATGAACAACAGCCCCGTCTCACATCCTGAAATCTATTGCTGAAACAGGGCTTTTCTTTCGGCTGAGGCCGCGATGCCTAAGCCGAACTGGATCAACGTATGGCACATGCTAGCTTCGACGGGCTCCGCGTTCTTTCTCTGGAGTCCCGCCGGGCAAAAGAAGTCGAGAAGCTCATCCGGACTTACGGCGGCGAGCCCTTCGTCGTGCCTGCTATGCGCGAGGTCAAGCTTGAGTCCAACCAGCAGGCCCTCGACTTCGCCGCAAAGCTTCTCGCCGGCGAAGTTGACGTCGTCCTCTTCCTGACGGGCGTCGGCGTACGCGCGCTGCTCGAAACCGTCGAAACCAAATTCGATCGTGAACAGTTCCTCAACGCGCTGCGTGCAGTCCGCATCGTCACGCGCGGCCCCAAGCCAGAGCAAGTCCTTCGCGAACTCAAAGTGAAAACCCTCGCCTCCGCGCCTGAGCCCAGCACCTGGCATGAGGTTCTCGCAACCATGGATCGCGCCTTCGGAGAGGAACTGAAGACCCTTCGCGTCGCCATCCAGGAATATGGCGCCTCCAACCCCGAACTGCTCGCCGAACTCACCCAGCGCACCGCCGAGGTCATCAAGGTCCCCGTCTACCAATGGGCGCTGCCGTACGACCTCAAGCCGCTGCGGGAATGTGTGCACGGCATCGCCAACGCGGACATCGATGTCGTCCTCTTCACTACCGCAGTACAGGTCATCCACCTGATGATGGTCGCCCAGCAGATGAACTCCATCCCGGCGCTCATGCGCGGCCTGCGCTCGGTGGTCATCATCTCTATCGGCCCCACCACCACCGCGGAGATGTTGCACTACGGCATCACCCCGGACTTTGAACCCTCGCGCCCCAAGCTAGGCTTCCTCATCAACGAAGCCGCGCAGTACTCCGGCGACTTGCTGGGGAAGAAGCGCGAACAATCCCGCGCCGGCGCGTTCGATCTCATCTCGCACGAACTCCCCGCTGAAGCGCCCACCACACCATCCTCGGTGTCAACGGTCGCACCGGCACGCGCTGGCGTCCGCCGCGTGGCGCAGTCCACCTCCACCATGGCTGGCTTCAGCGATGCCCTCAACCCCTTCGAGTTCCTTCACGAGATATCGAGCCGCATTGCCGCCGCCGATCCGCTGCACGTTGTGCTTGACCGCGTGGTCACTTTTGTCACTACCGTTATTCCCTGCGACTCCTGTTTCATCTACACGCTGGAGAATGACAAGCTCGTCCTGCGCGCCTCGCGCAACCCGCACGCCGACCTCGTCGATCGGCTCGACCTCGGCGTCGGCCAGGGCATCACCGGTTGGGTCGCCGAGCATCGCGTTCCGGTCGCCATCGCCTCAAAGGCATCCGAAGATCCTCGCTTCGTCCCGTTCAAGAACATCCCGGAAGATACCTTCGAGGCGATGCTCTCTACGCCTATTCTCTGCGCCAACCGCGTCGTCGGTGTCATCAACCTCCAGCACCGCCTGTCTTACCAGCACAGCGAAACCGAGATTCGCCTGCTCTCCATGATCGGCTTCCTTGTCGGCGCCGAGATCGTGCGAGCACGTCTCGAAACCGAAAACGTCGAGCTCTCCGACCGCCTCGAAACCCGGAAGGCCGTCGATCGAGCCAAGGGAGTTCTCCAGCGCGAGCTCTCCATCAACGAAAACGAGGCCTATCGCATGATGCAGCGCGAGAGCCGCCAGCGACGCAAGTCGATGCGTGAAATTGCCGAGGCCATCCTGCTGAGCGATGAGATGAAGAAGTTGCGGCCGCAAGCAGCCGCCGGCTAGCTTCTGAGTGCCCCAATTTATCTTTCTGGTGGTCCATTCATCCCGTGCGGGACGAGTGGAGAACAAATCACGCCTTCCGGAACCGCAACGCCTGAAATGGCCACCCTGCCAGTTTGATCCGGCTCCTCGTCTTGAAGGTCCCATCCATCGGCGTCGCGCAGAGCGGATCACTGATACACACACTTCTGATCGACCTCTCGGCCCGACTGACCACGAACTCAATCGTAGGCCTAAAGTCACTCGATCTAAACAACAACGGGGGAAAATTTGGAGGCGCGGGTCGGGATCGAACCGACGCATAAAGGTTTTGCAGACCTTGAAGATATGGCGGCTATCACAAATGTTTTCAATGATTCGGCCAAATTGTCAGTCGTTTTTGTCCGGCTCTTGTCCACCTTCGACACTTCTGCCGTGGTAGGAATCGCAACTCTAATGAACTTTTGGAATGATAGGCGAGGAGCTAAAAGGTACGGAGAGGAACGCTTGGAGTTCTTTGTGCCCTCGTTTGTGCTCTCGTTTTCGGCGGGCGGCGAGTGGTCTACCTCGACTCTAAACAAAGGCTCAGGAGGGCTGGCACCATCCTGACTTTTTCTTCCAAGTCTCCTGCGCAACTTGAGCAGCTACGCTTTCAACCGCTGTCCAGATCAGTCGTGGTGCTTGGGGAGAATTCAGTTCAACCTGTCTTGGCGAGGGGGAGGGTGAAGGTGAATACGGATCCGTGGCCTAGCTGGCTGGTTACGGATATGGCGCCGCCGTGGGCGTTGACGATGGCGCGGGCGATGGCGAGGCCCATGCCGGTACCGGAGATGCGTTGCCGCTGGCCTTGCCCCCGATAGAACTTGTCGAAGATCATCTGCTGCTCGAAGGGATCAATGCCCAACCCGCGGTCGGCGACAGATATGGCGAGAAAGCCGCCCTGCTGCTCAGCAGTCAGGAAGATGGGCTGATCAGGCGACGAATACTTCACGGAATTGCCCAGCAGGTTGGCGAGCACCTTGCCGATCCATGCGGCGTCGGCGAGGACCGTGGGAAGCGAGGCGGAGAGCGAGACGCGGAAATCGCGCTGCGGGCAGGTGAAGCGGCACTGCGCGATGGCAGGATGGACGAGATCGGCGATGCGGTGCGGACGGAGATCGAGCTGGACCTTCTGCGCGTCGAGCTGCGCCATCTCCACCGCCTGCTCGATGAGGTGATTCAGGCGGTCGGATTCTTCATTGATGACGGTGAGGAACTCATGCCGCGCGGATGGGGCGAGCATGGGCTGCGAGAGCAACGCCGTGATGGAGGCCTTGATGCCGGTGAGCGGAGTGCGCAGCTCATGCGTGACGGAGTCGAGCAGAGCGGTGCGGAGGCGTTCGGTCTCTTTCGCGGCTTCGAATCGCGCGCTGGTTTCCAGGGCCTCGGCGCGTTCAATGGACATGGAGACGAGCCCGCTGAGGGCCTCCATCGTCTCGCGAGAGAGCGGCGTCGCCTCCAGCAGCAGTGCTCCGGCTGGCCGCACGCCGATGCGCAGCGGAATGGCCGCGGGGTAGTCGCTTTCGGGCGAGCGAAAGATTGGGAGGTTCATGGCCTCACGCAGATCGCGCACGATTTCGGCGCGCGGGCGCTCGAGTGGGACCGAGGCTGCCGTTGCGGAGTCGGGCTGCCACCGGATGTGCAGGCTGGAGATGTGCTTGGGATCGGAGAGATAAATGCGGTCGCCGTCGGCTAGGTAGAGCGTGACGGCAGGAGCGTTGAAGGCACTGGCGACCGCTGAAGGAATGTAGTTGAAGAGCTGGCCGACGTTCTCCGGCTGTAGCAGCTGGCGGCCGAGGCGATAGAGCATCTCCGATTCGCGGCGCCTGGAGTTGGCCTCCTCGGATTCTTCGCGGATGCGCGAGGCCAGATGTGCAGCGTAGATCGCGGTGCCAAGGAAAGCGAACAGAGCCACCCAGTTTTGCGTATCGGCGATAGTGAGGGTATTGACTGGCGGAAGGAAGAAGAAGTTGAAGAGAAGAGTGGCGCTGATGGAGGCGCCGACGGCATAGCGCAGGCCAACGTTGCCGGCAATCACCAGCACCAGCAGCAGCATGGTCAGTGCGACCGTGGTGTGGTTGACGGGAAAGCAATAACCATAGAAGACAGTGATAGCGGCGAACGCGATCGCAACTGCGAGCCAGCGTGCGGCTTCGGTTAGGCGGCGGGTGTACACAGAGGGATTCTAGCGAGTGTTCCTGTTTGCGTCCGGCAGGACTTACGATCTTTTTACGGGTTTCGCCGCTATAAAGAAGAGGGCATTGGTGTGCGGGCGACGCGCGCGAAGCCTTGAAAGGCTAGGGCAATGGGCTCGGTAATCCAGACGAAAAGCCCGGAGGAGTGGCTGGCCGCGGCCGAAAGCGAGAAGCGCGGCCGGTTCAAGATATTCCTCGGCTACGCGCCCGGGGTCGGCAAAACCTTCAGTATGTTGAGCGAGGCGATCCGTCGGCGCAGCCGCGGCGAGGACATCGTAGTCGGCTTTGTGGAGACACATGGCCGCGCGCGCACGGCCGAGCTGGCCGGGCAACTGGAACAGGTGCCGCGCATGACGCTGGAGTACAAAGGCACGCTGTTTGAGGAGATGGACATGGACGCAATCCTCGCGCGGCGGCCGCAGGTGGTGCTGATCGACGAGCTGGCGCACACAAACATCCAAGGCAGCCTGCACGCCAAGCGCTACCAGGACGTGCTACAGATCCTTGAAGCCGAGATTGACGTGCTCTCCACGCTGAACATTCAGCATGTGGAGAGCGTGACGCCGCGTGTGCAGAGCCTGACTGGCATCACGGTGCGCGAGACGGTGCCGGACTGGGTGCTGGACCGTGCTGACGAGGTCGTGCTGGCGGACCTGACGCCGGAGGCACTCGTCACGCGAATGGGCCGCGGCGACATCTATCCGCAGGAGCGCGTGGAGCGCGCGCTGAGCAACTTCTTCCGCAAAGGAAACCTGATCGCATTGCGCGAGATGGCGCTGCAGCGCGTGACGCGCGCGATCGACCGCACGCTGGACGACTATGTGACGCGCAAGAAGCTCAGCGGTAACTGGCAGGTGGCGGAGCGGGTCGCCGTCTGCATCAGCGCGAAGCCGGAGTCGCGCGATCTGATCGCCCGTGGGGCACGCATGGCGGAGGCGATGGGCGCGGAGTTCCTGGTGCTGTATGTGGACAATGGATCGGAGATGAGCGATCAGAAGCGCCGCTCGCTCGCAGCCAATATCCAGTTTGCGGAGAACGTTGGCGCGCAGGTGGCGCGGCTCAAGGGCAAGAGCGTTCCCGCCACGGCCGCGGAGTATATTGCGAAGAACCGTATCACGCAGGTGATCTTTGGCCGCTCGGCGATCAAGGGCTGGAAGAAGTATCTTTACTATCTGACTCTGCAACGCGTGATGCGCGTAGCGCCGCATGTGGATGTGCACATTGTGACGCAGGGAGAGAGATAGGTTACGGATGCGGATATTGGTGGTCGACGACGAGCCGCAGATTACCCGCGTGCTCCGCACCTCACTGGTGAGCAACGGCCACGATGTGACGGTGGCGCAGGACGGCGCGGAGGCGATGGAGCTGTTCCTGAAGGTGCATCCGGAGCTAGTCATCACCGATCTCGTTATGCCGGGCTTGGACGGCATCGAGCTTACGCGCGCCATCCGCGACCGTTCCAACGCGCCGGTGATTGTGCTGAGCGTTCGCAGCCAAGACGCGCAGAAGGTCGCTGCGTTGGACGAGGGCGCAGACGACTACATGACGAAGCCTTTCAGCATTCAGGAACTGCTGGCGCGCGTGCGTGTACAGATGCGGCGCATAGCGACGGTCGAGGCGGAGAGCGTGATCGAGCTGGGCGACTTCCGCATCGACCTGGAGCGGCACCAGGTGACAGTGAAGGGGCAGGAGACCCACCTGACGCCGAAGGAGTTCGACCTGTTGGTGTACTTCGCGCGCAATGCGGACCGCGTGCTCACGCACAAGACGCTGCTGCGCGCGATCTGGGGTGGGGCAGGCATCGATCAGCCGGAGTATCTGCGCGTGCTGATTGCGCAACTGCGGCGCAAGATCGAGCCGGGTGGCGAGCCGAGGTACGTGCTGAGCGAGCCGTGGGTGGGCTATCGTTTGAGCCCGACAGGCGAAGGCAACGCGCACAAGGAAGAAGACGGGCCCGCAAGCTAGACCCCGTTCCTCAAGACTTTCCCATCCTTAA
This sequence comes from Acidobacteriaceae bacterium, assembly GCA_035552995.1. GTDB lineage: Bacteria > Acidobacteriota > Terriglobia > Terriglobales > Acidobacteriaceae > Edaphobacter. The sequence goes on from DATNEM010000015.1 coordinate 6,313, forward strand.
CGAAATCTTGACGTCGTTCCTACGGACTTCCTACAAGAGCGCGGACGACACTCATCCAGGTGACACTGTCGTGCCCCTTCCTGGTGGACGCGGCGGGTCAACTTGAGGCGGAACCCAGGGCTTCCGCTCTGGCCGTAAAGGCCGGGGGCAGCGGAAGACCTCGGAACTGCCCAGACGGAGTGGTGATGACAGACCTGACTTTTGTAATGGCGACAGTTGCGTTCTTTCTCATCGCGGCAGCGTATGCGAGCGGATGCGAGCGCCTGAAGGGAGGCCGCGGCGATGTTTGAGAACGTGGTGCTGTTGGCTTTGACGGCAGGGTTGCTGGTGTATCTAGTGGTCGCGCTGTTACGGCCGGAGAAGTTCTGATGACAACGAACGGTTGGTTACAGATCGGCATTTTCTTTACGCTTGTCCTGCTGGGAGCGAAGCCGATGGGCGAGTACATGGCGTGCGTGTATGAGCGCAAGCGAACGTGGCTCGACGTCGTGCTGGTCCCCTGCGAGCGTCTGCTGTACAAGCTGACGGGCGTGGATGGCGAGCACGAGATGGGTTGGAAGGAATATGGCGGCGCGATGCTGCTCTTCAGCCTGGCGACTGCGCTGCTGACCTACGGCATCGAGCGGCTACAGCACGCAATTCCGCTATGGAATCCGCAACACCTTGCTGCAGTCGAGCCATATCTGGCGTGGAATACCGCCGTTTCATTCACGACCAACACCAACTGGCAATCGTATGTGCCCGAGCAGACGATGAGCTACCTGACGCAGATGGCCGGTTTAGCGACGCATAACTTCTGGTCGGCGGCGGTGGGCATGGCGCTGGCCATCGCATTCATCCGCGGCATTGCGCGGCGCGAGACCAGGAAGCTCGGCAACTTTTGGGTGGATCTGACGCGAGGAACGCTCTGGGTGCTGCTGCCTATCTGCATCGTCTATGCGCTGGCGCTGGTGAGCCAGGGCGTGATCCAGAACTTCAAGCCGTATGACACGGCCACGTTGGTGGAGAAGCAGAATGTAACCACCACGGGTGCAGATGGCAAGCCGTCCACGACGGTGGTGACGAGCCAGACCATCGCCGAGGGGCCGGTGGCCTCGCAGGAGGCGATCAAGATGCTGGGCACCAACGGCGGCGGGTTCATGAACGCGAACTCCGCGCACCCGTTTGAGAATCCCACTCCACTGACCAACTTGATGGAGATGGTCTCGATCTTTCTGATTCCCGCGGGGCTCTGCATCACGCTAGGCCGCATGGTGGGCTCCATGAAGCATGGCTGGGCTGTGTTCGCGGCGATGAGCGTGCTATGGTTCGTCGGCGTAGCCACCTGTTACTCGGCAGAGATGCAACCCAACCCGCTGCTGCATGGCGTTGACCAGCACGCGATTGCCGTGGGCGATGCGCAGCAGGCCGGCGGCAATATGGAGGGCAAGGAGGTTCGCTTCGGCATTGCGAACTCCGCGCTGTTCGCCACCATTACCACGGACGCAAGTTGCGGCGCGGTGAACGCCATGCACGACTCGTTGATGCCTCTCGGAGGCCTTGTGCCGCTGGCCAACATTCACCTGGGCGAGATCATCTTCGGCGGTGTGGGCGCGGGCATGTATGGCATGCTGATCTTTGTCATTCTCACTGTCTTCATCGCGGGCCTGATGGTGGGCCGCACGCCGGAGTACCTGGGCAAGAAGGTCGAAGCCTTCGACGTCCAGATGTCGATGCTCTACTTCCTGATCTTCCCGGTCATGATTCTCGGCTTCTCTGCGATCGCGGTGCTGTCGCCGGCATTCGGCACGTCGAGCCTCTCGAACCACGGACCGCACGGCCTTTCGCAAATTCTCTATGCGTACACGTCGGCAGCGGGCAACAACGGATCGGCGTTCGCCGGCCTGAACGCGAACACGCACTGGTACAACTCCACGCTGGGCATCACCATGCTGGCCGGCCGCTTCCTGATGATTGTGCCGATGCTGGCGGTTGCGGGCAACATGGCGACGAAGAAGATCGCGCCGCCCAGCCTCGGCACCTTCCCGGTGGACAACACATTGTTTACGGTGCTGCTGACCGGCGTGATCGTGATCGTCGGCGCGCTGACGTTCTTTCCCGCGCTTAGCCTTGGGCCGATTCTGGAACATCTGCTGCTGCGTGCCGGGCAAAGCTTCGCGTGATGGAAGTGTTCGAGGGCAAGAGGGATATGGCAATGACGGACGCAATCATGGATTCGATCAGCACGATGAGCGCATTGGCCGAGACGCCTGTGAAGACCGGGGGCGATGCGACGGCAAAGAGCGCCAGTGGGCAGGAGCAGCGCGGCAAGCATTCCGGCGGCGGCAAGAAGCGCAATTTGTTCGATGGTGCAATAGTGCGCCGTGCCGCAGTGGATTCCCTCCGCAAGCTGAATCCGGCTGCGATGGCGAAGAATCCGGTAATGTTTGTCGTCGAGGTGGGCAGCCTAGTCACAACCGTGCTGCTGTTTCAGCGCCACGGGCATTTCGGCTTCAACGTGCAGATCACGCTGTGGCTATGGTTCACCGTCCTGTTTGCGAACTTCGCAGAGGCCATGGCCGAGGGCCGCGGTAAGGCCCAAGCCGATGCACTGCGCCGGGCAAAGGCCGAGACGACCGCGTACAAGCTGCTGGCGAACGGGCAGATCGAGGAAGTACCCAGCTCGAAGCTGCGCGTCGGCGACACGGTGCGGGTGATCGCGATGCAAATGATTCCCGGCGATGGTGAAGTCATCCGCGGCGTCGCCAGCGTGGATGAGAGCGCCATCACTGGCGAGAGCGCGCCGGTAATCCGCGAGGCAGGCGGTGACCGCTCCGCCGTCACGGGCGGTACGCGCGTGTTGTCGGACGAGATCATCGTGTGCATCACAGCCAACCCCGGCGAGACCTTCCTCGACCGCATGATCGCGCTGGTGGAAGGCGCATCGCGGCAGAAGACGCCGAATGAGATCGCGCTGAACATCCTGCTTGCCGGGCTGACCATCATCTTTCTATTGGCGGTGGTCACGCTGCAGCCGTATGCAATCTACTCTGCCGCGCCGCAGACGGTGTTTGTGCTGATCTCGCTGCTGGTATGCCTCATCCCGACGACCATCGGCGGTCTGCTCTCGGCGATCGGCATCGCCGGTATGGATCGGCTGGTGCAGCACAACGTGCTCGCCGTCAGCGGACGAGCGGTGGAAGCGGCCGGCGACGTCAACACGCTGTTGCTGGACAAGACCGGCACCATCACCCTGGGCAACCGCCAGGCATCCGAGTTTATCGCGGCGGCCGGCGTTTCGAGCGAAGAGCTGGCCGACGCGGCACAACTCTCGTCGCTTCCCGACGAGACGCCGGAGGGCCGGTCGATCGTGGTGCTGGCGAAAGACAAGTATGGTCTGCGCGGACGCGAGCTCGCAGGGCTGAACGCCGAGTACATCCCTTTCAGCGCGCTCACGCGCATGAGCGGCGTTGATATGGGTGGCCGCTGGATCCGCAAAGGCGCGGCGGACGCCATCGCAAAGTATCTGCAAAAGGCAGGCTCGATTCTTCCCGATGAAGTCCGCGCGACGGTCGACCAGGTGGCACGCTCGGGCGGCACACCGCTTGTCGTGGCAGAGAACGGCCGCGCGCTGGGCGTCATTCAACTCAAGGACATCGTCAAGGGCGGCATGAAGGAGCGCTTCGAGCAGTTGCGCGCCATGGGCATCAAGACCGTGATGATCACTGGTGACAATCCGCTGACCGCCGCTGCCATCGCGCGCGAAGCTGGCGTTGATGACTTCCTGGCTGAGGCCAAGCCGAAGGACAAGATGGACCTCATCAAGCGCGAGCAGGCGCAGGGCAAGCTGGTCGCGATGACGGGCGACGGCACAAACGACGCACCCGCGCTGGCGCAGGCCGACGTGGGCGTGGCCATGAATAGCGGCACGCAAGCGGCCAAAGAGGCTGGCAATATGGTCGACCTCGACTCCAACCCGACCAAGCTGATCGAGATTGTCGGCATCGGGAAACAACTA
>DATNEM010000016.1:0-7543 GCA_035552995.1 Acidobacteriaceae bacterium
ATACCCCGTGCAGCGGCAGAGATTCCCAGCGAGCCCCTCCTGAATCTCCGCCAGTGTCGGCTGCGGATGGTTCGCCAGCAGATGATGCGTCGCCAGAATCATCCCCGGCGTGCAGATGCCGCACTGCGCTCCGCCATGCTCCAGAAAGCATTGCTGGATCGGGTGCAGCTTCGCCGTATCCCTGGCCGCGAGACCCTCGATCGTCGTAATCTCCGCGCCCTCCGCCTGCAGTACTGGAATCAAACACGAGTTCACCAGCTCCGGCTTCTCGCCATCGCGCCGCATCAGCACCGAGCACGATCCGCACTCGCCCTCGCCGCAGCCCTCCTTCGCGCCGGTTAGCTTTAGGTCCTCGCGCAGCACATCCAGCAGCCGCTTCACGGGGGGCACGCTCACCGTATGAGGCGATCCATTGACGCGCAGAATGACGTCAGTCATGGAAGCGTCCCCGGATCTGGAGGATCGATGGTGTAGTAATTCGCGGTCTCTGTGGTGAAACTGGCCTTGGTCGGCAGGTCGGTGAGTCTTGCGGTCGCTGTGGGATTCAACTGCCAGCTGTACGTCTGCTTGTAGGGATACTCCTTGGTCGGAGGTACCTCGATTTGTCCGTAGGCTTTTCCCTCGCCGCGCCAGAAGATGTACCACGTGTCATGAATTCGTCCGCCTAACTTGGCGGCCGCCTCTGCCATCGTGTCCTTGCCCAGCAGAATGCCCTCACGCGTTCGGAATACGCTTCCTTGCGCGAGAAGATAGTTCACCGCTCCGGTGATACACGGTCCACCGGGCCGGACAAGCACCTGAATGGTGAGGGCCCCCTGCTTCCAGTTGTGTGCTGGCCCTTCGATGGAGCTCTCCTTGCCGTAAGTCGCGCGCAGCTTCTCACAGGTGTCGCCTGGCCGTATATCCGGCAGCTGCGCCATAGCCGCGCAGGAAACGGAAAGCCACGCGAATGCAACCAGCCTCCTCATGCGACCACCTCACTCACCGTATCTCTGTCCACCGAATTCAACTCCTCTAACCCCGCTTCCGCCGTCCGCGTCATCCTCTCAAAAATGTCCTCCGGCAGCAGCGGTATCTCCGTAAACGAGATCCCCGTCGCGTGCTCGATCGCGTTCAGGATCGCCGGCGCCGGCCCATCCATCGGCAGCTCGCCGATCCCCTTCGCGCCCTGCGGCCCATGGATCGACGGCACCTCCTCAAACGCAACTCGGATCGGCGGCAGGTCCACCGACGTCGGCATAATGTAGTTCGTCATCTGGTTGTTGCGCATCAGGCCATCCACGTACACGCACTTCTCATACAGCGCATAGCCGATGCCCTGGGCGACTCCGCCTTCGATCTGCCCCTTGGCAAGCACCGGGTGGATCACCTTGCCCACCTCCTGCAGCGCGTAGAAGTCCGTCACCGTCGCCGCATACGTCAGCGTGTCAACGGCCACCTCCGCCACGTACACCGCCCACGCGTACGTCGGATACGCTTCGCCCTTGTACTTGCCATCGTCCCAGAAGATGTTGCCCGGCGCCTCGTACCGCGCCTCCGCGATGAGCGCGCCATGCTGCTTCAGATAAGCCAGCGCCGCCCGCTTGAAGTCCGCAGGGGAATAATTCGCCGGCACCTCGCATGCGCTCGAATAATCGAAGTCCGCCGTCGGTTCCGGAAACGCCAGATACGGCGCCAGCATCGTCAACAATTTTTCCGACGCCCGCTCCACCAGCTTGCCCACAATCATCGCCGTCCTGCTCGCCACCGTCGGCCCGGAGTTCGGCACCATAGCCGTGTCCGGCTGCGCGATCAGCACGTCTTCATACGGCACTCGCAGCGTCTGCGCGCACACCTGGCACAGGATCGTATTCGTACCCTGGCCAAACTCCGTAGAAGACACCAGCACGCGCGGCCGGCCGTCGCGCATCAGCTCCACCTTCACCAGGGAGTTGAGCCGCCGCTCACCTGACCCTGTAAATCCCGACCCATGCAGGAACGTCGCAAATCCGATCCCACGTTTCACACTTGAGTTGGAATTCGTCCGCTCAAACTCCGCGCGCTTCGCGTGATAGTCCGTCTCCTTCAGCGCGCGTGTCAGCATCCCCTGCATGTCCACCGGATCAGACAGATGTTGCCCCGTCGCCGTCTTCATCCCCGTGCCCAGCAGGTTGCACCGCCGCAGTTCCTCCGGCGTCAGCCCCACCACCCGCGCAATTTTGTCCATCTGCCGTTCCATCGCAAACAGGCTCTGCGGCGCGCCGAATCCGCGAAACGCCCCATGCGGCGCAACATTCGTCGCCACGGCCTTCGCGCGCACGGTCAGGTGCGGCCAGTGGTACGGCCCCGGCGCATGGATCGTCGCGCGCGACAGCACCACCGGCGACAGCGTCGAATACGCCCCACCGTCGATCGTCACCTCAATCTCTCCGGCTAGCAGCTTCCCATCGCGCGATACCGCCGTCCTGTGCCGCGTGCGCGAAGGATGCCGCTTCGTCGTCGCGATCAGGTCCTCCGCGCGGTCGTACGTCATCTTCACCGGATGCCCGCACTTCGCCGCCAGCAGTGCCGCATGCGAACCGATGACGGAAGGGAAGTCTTCTTTGCCGCCGAAGGCCCCGCCCGTCTCCGTCTGGATCACGCGGCACTTTTCCGCCGGCAGTCCAAACACCACCGTCAGCGCATGCACCAGGTAGTACGGGCACTGCATCGACCCCGACACCGTCACCGAGTCCAGCGTCCCGTCCGCCGCGCGCGTCACCTCGGCGATCACGCCGTTGTTCTCGATGTACAACTGTTCCTGCGCGCCCGTGCGGTACTCGCCCTCTACGATCAGGTCTGCGTTCGCAAACGCCGCCGCCAGCGCCGCATCGTGCGTCCCTGCCTCCTCGCCCGACCGCATCAGGAATGTCTTGAACGTGTTGGGCGCGCCGCCATGCGCCGCGCCGTCCCAGATGATCTTGCTCGCGTCGCCTTTCGCCGGCTCGCTCTCCGCCAGCGCGCCCGCCTCCGAGTCCTCAATTGTGAAGACTCCCGGCTGCTCTTCATACGCAATCTTCACGGCCTCCACCGCCGCATGCAACGCCGCCTTGTCCGGATGCGCAATCAGCAGGATCGGCTCCGCCGGATGATTCACGAACTCCGCCGCCAGGCACGGATGGTCCTTCGTCAGGTGGACAATCACGTTCTCGCCAGGGATCTCCGCGGCGGTCACGACACAGAACTGCGCCCAGTCCACCGCCGGATCGAACGCAATCGACCTGATCCGGCCCCGCGCAATCGTCGACCGCACCGTCGCCCCGTGCCACATCCCCGGCAGCACAATGTCATCCACGTACTGCACGCGCCCCGTCACCTTGCCAAGCCCCTCCTTGCGGATGGGAGAACTGCCAATGATGGGGCCAGGGTTTTGCATATGTTCGCGTTCAGAGTATCTGACGAGAATAGAACGAACGCCACGCGATGGGAATACCTTTCGCTTTCGCATCGGAGCCACCCCGGAACGCCCGTTCCCATCGGTCCACGGTGTTATATCCTTGGCCCGATGCTTGCGAACCGCGGAAGCGCGCAGAATCTCCAGAGCAGGCGAATGCGCGCGTTGTGGTGGACGCTGCTGGTCGCCGGTCTTCTGCTGCGCCTGTGGTTCGTCGCCCATCCCATGCCACACGACGACGACACCGACGTGTACGCCGATCTGGGCCAGAATCTCTTTCATCACGGCATCTACGGCACCACCGACGACGGCGTCATCGGTCCCTCGCTCATTCGCCTGCCCGGCTATCCCATCTTTCTGGCGGCCGTCTTTGCCGTCTTCGGCACGGGCAACTTTACCGCGGTGCTGCTCGTGCAGGCCGCCATCGATCTGCTGGGCTGCTGGCTCATCGCCGGCTTCGTGCGTGAGCAGGTCTCCGCGCGCGCTGGGATGGTTGCGTTCGCGCTTGCCGCGCTCTGCCCGTTCACGGCATCCTACGCATCCACCGCGCTCACGGAATCGTTAAGCATCTTCGCTGTGTCGCTTGCCCTCTGGTCCACAGGCCGCATTTTGCATGCGCAGTCCGAGGGACGCTCGGACCGCCGAGCGATCGCTTGCGCCGCCGCGGCTGCGTCGCTGGCAATGCTGCTGCGGCCCGACGGCGCACTGGTTACCGCTGCCGTCGTCTTTGCGGTCCTCTGGTATGCGTGGCGCTCGCACGCCTTACGCTCCGGCGTCCGCACTGCGCTGACCTGCGCGCTACTCGCAATCGTTCCCCTCGTCCCATGGACCATCCGCAACTGGCACACCTTCCATGTCATTCAGCCGCTCGCGCCGCGCCGCGTCAATAATCCCGGCGAACCCGTCTGGTACGGCTTTTATCGCTGGGTGAGCACATGGTCAGTGGATTACGTCTCCACCGGCAACGTCTACTGGCAGGTCGGCACGCAGCCCATCCTCATCACGGACCTTCCTTCGCGTGCCATCGATTCGCCCGCACAGTACGCCGAGACCGCACAACTCCTCGCCGACTACCACGCCGCGAACAACATGGTCACCCCTGCGCTCGATGCCCGCTTCAACGCGCTCGCCGCCGAACGCATCCGCGAACATCCGTTCCTCTGCCGCGTCGGGGTCCCGCTCCTGCGCGTTACGGATATGCTGCTCCGCCCGCGCACCGAGACACTTGGCCTGGACGCCGACTGGTGGCGCTTCCCAGGTCCGCTCATAGACCGGATTGAGACCATGGTGCTCGGCCTGCTGAACGTGGCGCTCGTCCTCGCGGCGCTTATCGGCCTCGTGCGCAGGCGTGTGCCGTGGCCGGCGTTCATCCTCGCCTACCTCGTACTGCGCTGTGTGCTGCTCAGCACCATGGAGAACTCCGAGCCGCGCTACACATTGGAAATGATGCCGCTGCTGATCGCATGCGCCGCCTGCGGCCTCGCCGGCGCACGTGTTCTCAAATCACGATCCGCTGCCGCCCAATTGCACACGGCCTCTGCCTGACCTTGTCGAGCGTTAGTACCGACGCGGCGTGCATGCTCGATTTATGATGAAGACGTCATGGCCTTCCCCATCAAAACCTGTGTTGTCTGCGGCGAGGAGTTTGAACTCAAACCCGGCAAGCCCGGCTTCGCCAACCGCTGTCCGCAATGCAGCGAGCCCGACGCCGAAGCGCCCAGCGTCGCCGGCAACGACGCCCTCAAGACCGACCGCGAGGCCAATGCCGCACGCCGCGCCGTCATCAAGGACATGCTTTACACGCGCAAGTAGCTTGACACGCGCGATACGATAGATTCAGAAGCAAAGGTCAGACCGAATCCATCAGCATCCGGATTGTGTCCTCGAAGCTTGCTTTGATCAATCTTCTTTAGCGCCACATCCTTTGAAGTTGGCACACATGTCAACGCTCAAGACCTGAGGGATACAGAGGAGACATCGTGGATACCTAAGTCCTTTAGAAGGGATACCTTGGATACTTAAGTATGGGGGAGGGGTAGCAGGCAAAACTATCGCCGGCGCAGCGTCCCGGGGAAGTGATACGCGACTGCAAACGTCACGATCTGCGGGTGTAAACCGCCATTCGGGAAGCTCGTCCATTTCTGGTACTCATACTCGCCGCGGAGGTGGATGTGCTCGGTGAGTTTGAAATCCACGCCTGCGCCGCCGGCAAACATCCAGTAATCGAGCACTGTCAGACCCTGCGGATACCTGAACTGACCGATGCCGAACATGCCCTTCGCATAGGGAACGAGCGGCCCATAGGTGCGCAAGTAGCGCGCGCCGAGCTCATAGGTTCGTTCCGCCATCCCCGAGCCGGAGGTGTCGAAAATGTCGTGAAACTCCGCCTCGGCACCGAAGTGCGAGCGCAGGTCGACATCGGCGTAGGCGGCGATTCCGGGAAAGCTGCGATGGACGTAGTCCGGATGGCCGAAAGCATAGCCGGCGCCAACCTGCACATCGGCAACGCGCGATGCGGTGGGAATCGCCTGGGAGAAAAGCGGCGACGCAAGCCCGAGCAGGACCGTCAGGGCGATGCGTGACATCAAGAAGAACTCCCGGGCCGAATGAGGCTGAAACGCGAACGAGAGCGATTATATCGCTCTCGTTTCGGTGCTTATTACGATGCAGAAGGCTGTCATCGCGGAATCATTTCCCGAATTGGGTTGCTCGGACTAGTGGAAGCGATAGGCCAGGCCGACGGTTCCGATCGCCGGGGTAAGGCCGTCGTTCCTGAAGCTCGGCCATACCTGGTATTCGAAATCGAACGCGCGCAGCGTGATGTGGTGACGGAAGTCAACGTCGACGCCGCCACCAATGGAGTACATGAAGGAGGTCGCATTCGACTTGCCGGGATTGTCCTCGATCTCCTGAACAACGAAGTTGCCGACGCCAATCTGCGCCTTGCCATACAGCGTGTAGCGCTTCTTATGCCAGTAGAACCGCGGGCCGGCCTCGTACGTGTTCTCGCCCAGATCGTCCGGCGTATGCATGTTCACGATGTGAGCGTTAGCCTCTACGCCTACGCGCGACCAGATGTTGTAGTCGGCAAAGATGGAGACTCCGCCAATCCAATGGCTGCCGAAATCAGGTTTACCCATGGTTGCGCCGCCGCCTATCTGAATGCCGCCGCCGTGTCCGGTCGCGGTTGGCAACGCCTGACCGTGAGTGATTGACGTGAAAGAAAGAACTGCAGCCGCGGCCCCAATTCGAATCAATGTATTCAACATTCCGTCTCCTAAAAAAGCCAGAACTGAACTGCGTGGCGGAAGAAAAGCTGACTTGTCCCCTGCGCCGGACGGTGGGTCGTGTCTCGGACCGTCCGTGGCGCACTTGAACGTTATTGCTGTTGCGGCGTCGGCTGTGCGGCTGTAGCCGGCGGAGCGGTGTTCGTATCTGCTGTCGCTGCGCCGGGCTGACCAACTGGCGCAGCCGCTGGATCACCCTGCTGTGGTGTACTTGCCGGCGTATTGGCGGCTCCTGCGGCCGGAGCCGCAGGTGCTGCGGGCAGCGCATAGTAGGTGAGTTTCATGTAAACCGGCTCAACCTCAAAGGGCATCTTGTCGCGCTCATTGATGATTGGCTCCAGGCTGGTATGCATCTGCACCACCTGATCGTTCCAGGGATCGAACCGCAGGAAACTGGCCAGCGGCATCGCCGCCTGCTGCTTCAGGTCCTTCATATCGAGTTTGATGCCCTTCGGGATCATCGCAGCCATCCAGAACGTGGGATCCTTTTCGCTTTTCACCAGCGAATCGCCAATCATCGGCGTCTCGAGCGCGGTCAGTCCCTTCTCGCGCGCCTGAAGCTGCTGGAGGTAGAGGCCGAAATACTGCTGTTTGTCCGCGAGTTCCTTGGCGTTCAGCAGTTCCATGGCCTTCTTGGCTGCCGCTTCGTTGTCCGAATCGGTGTGGTGCATGGGAACATGCTGAAAAACCGAATCGGAAGGGAAGAGCAGACGATCGTTGAAGGCGTACTTGGTATCCAGCCGGTGATCGAGGATGATGTGCGCGATCTGGAATGCAAGCAGCGCATCGAGGTCACCCTCCTGCTGCGCGCCGGTGGAGGAAGGGACGCTTGTCGTGTCGATCA
>DATNEM010000017.1:0-17416 GCA_035552995.1 Acidobacteriaceae bacterium
CCGCCCTTCGCCGTCGTCCCCACTCCGCAGTACGCCGCGTAGTCGCGAAACCACACTGCATCGGACACCGCGTTATCGAAATCGGGCAGATGCAACGCTGTCACATGACCGGTCGTCCGGTCTACTAAAAGCCATGGTCCCGGCTGCCAACTCCACTTCGCCCGCGCATCGCCGGGAAGCGCATCGTTCACCCTCATCACGCGCCGCACCGCAAAGCTGCGGTCCGTCACATCGTGCGCCTCGCCTGTAATCCATTCCTTCTGCCGCCCGTCCACGATCAACGCACGCACTTTCAGCATCGGCGCATCATCGCCCTTCGCCGGAATGGCTCCCGGCGGCGTATAAGCCACCTTCTTTACCGAACCCAGCACGACCGTATGCGCCTTGGGCGGCGCGGCCGCGTTTACTTCAGTTGTAAGGAAGAAAATGCAGGCGAGTGCCATCAGCAGCCGCACAACAGCGGAGGAGAAGTTCTGCATGGCTCGCAGCGTAGCGCGTTCCCATGCATTCGCGCAATGGCACGCGTCTATCGGCGGAAACGCTCCGGTCTTTGCACTGTTCCTTGTGCAAATTGCCCTAAAGTGCACCACCCATTACCCCAATCCAGATAACACTCTCGATTCCTGCGGCTTTTTGCCTGGGCCGAATTTCCACGATTCCGCCCGCAGTAGTATGGTGTGTGGAAGGGCGCGGCAGACTGCCCACAGTTTCCTTGGTTATCGCTCCACATATTGCGGCTGATGCGAAGTCTTACGCCTGAGCCGGCAACACGAAACGCAAGCAACCTTCCCAGGCATCTCCCCGAAAGGAACTTAACCGAACCATGTGGAAACCGAACCAGACTGGTCCCAACTCCCCCGCAACCCCTGAGCCAGCTCGCCCAACTCCCCCGGTCTCGACACCCGGCTCGTTTGAAGCCGCTCGCCCAGCCGCTCCCGCCGCCTCTGCCTCCAGCGGCGAACAGGCCACCATCGGTAAATCGCTCGTCATCAAGGGCGAGGTCACCGGTTCCGAGTCGCTCTACGTTGACGGCAAGATCGAGGGTGCCATCAACCTGCCCGGCAATCGCGTCACCGTCGGCCGCAATGGCCAGGTCGCCGCGAACATCACTGCGCGCGAAGTGGTCGTGCTCGGCAAGGTCCGCGGCAATATCTCGGCCAGCGACCGCGTCGACATCCGCAGCGAAGGCTCGCTGACCGGCGATGTCGCCGCCGCACGCATCGCCATCGAAGACGGCGCCTACTTCAAGGGCGGTATCGACATCCGCAAGCCAGGCGATTCCAAGGGCGGCAACAGCAGCAGTTCCTCCGCATCGTCATCTTCTTCGTCCAGCGCTTCAACTCCGGAGCCGGTCGCCGTCGAAGCCAAAGCCTAGCTTCCAGCGCATAGCCGAGCACATGGGTGGCCCACCCTTCGCATCGCGAAGGGTGGGTTTGCACTTTTTGGAAGAGCTCAGGTCTGTGGCCTCTGTCTCTGCCGAATCTGCCCTGGATCGACGAGATCAGGCGACGTTGGCGCGGGCTTGGACGCGGGACCGGCTGCGGGCTTCACCGTCAGGCTCCCGCGCATCTGCTCTGCGCCCACCTGCACTGCAGGTTGGAACGCCGCCGACGCCATGTAGTCGAGCACCGATTTCTTTAGCGAAGGCGTACCAATGTGCGCCGCGTCGAGATCGATTGCGCTGACCATCAGCTTTCCTCTGCCGACGGCGCACTCGTACAGCAGCCCAAGCTTCCAGCCGCGGTTCCAATCATCGATCGACTGCACGATGGGTTCCAGCTCACGCGGCAGGCCAGTCATGCTCAGCGAGTGCGTCGTCGCCATCACGTCGATCCACTGCCAGTCGCAGTTCGCGTCCGTCGGGAAGCCTTTCAGGGCGGGATGCGCCGCATCATTCAGGAGTCCCAGGAACGTGGTCCCGTTCGGGTTCATCAGGTGGTTCCAGAAGATCGGCACCGTCGTCATCTTCGGATCGTCCGCGCCGAACTCCTTCGCCACAAACAATACCTTGCCGCCAGCTGCGAGCTTTGCCTCAGCCTCCGGCCAGGCGCTGGTGATCAGCACATCGGCGGGTACCATCGTGTCAACCTTCGCCGGATAGACCCAGAAGTCCCAGCCGTTATGGAACCGCGTCCCGGCCAGCTCGACAACGAGCCGACATTTAGCGGGCGCGTGCACTTTGGCTAAATCCACTGAAATCGATCCCAGCGGAATGTTCTTCCCTCTTGGCGCAGGCTTCGATGGCAGGCTCCCGCCTGCCACCACCGCCCCACCTGCGCCTACGACGCGCCACTTCGGCGTTACGCTCCCGAACGGGTTAGCTCCGTAGTGCGCCAACTCAATATCGGCCTTCAGCGTGTCCGCCGTGGTAAAGACGCGTTCTTTGAAGCGGGCCAGCGGCACCGTCTCATTGCAGAACTGGCGGAACTCTTCCGGCCCGACATAACCCTTTGACTCCCAGAACGCATCCAGCAGCCCGATCAGCGCGCCGCCCTGGCCCAGGTAGTCATGCAGGTCAAGAATCTCGATGCCGCTGTAGCTCGCCGTGCGCAGGTTCGCCTCGAACTCCTCCTTATAGCAGGCCACCTGAAAGCGGCCCGATGCGTGCGCGATCTGCTTGTTCTTCGCCAGCGTGCCATGCTCGGCCGCAGCGTCGCGCATGATCCGGTAGTTCCCCGGCACCATGTAACCCGAGAACTTATCGATCACGCTGAAGTCCGGATACGCGCACCACTGTCCCACCTCATGCCCAATGCAGGGCACAATCGAACCGCGTGTCATGGTGCTCAACATGCCGTCGTAATCAGCGCCGAACCAGGCGCGTGGCCCGCGCGCCCCAGGCGTCACGAGAAAGTCCGCCGCATACGGCGTGCCTGGCCCTTTCGGCGGCGGCGACGGGCGCCCCGTGCCATCCGAATACAGCCGCCGCGGATCGGCCTCGCGCATCTCTTTGTCCCAGATGGGAAGCTGCTCCTGGTAGTGGCCGGCAGGTTCGTTCGACGCGTTCAGCATCACCAACGAGGGATGGTTGCCGTATGCGCGGATGATCCGCGCAGACTCGTCCCGCAACGTGTTCAGCATCTTCTGCTCGGCGTCGAAGGAGTTCCACATCCCGCACTCCGGCTGAAAGTAGAAGCCAAGCTCATCGCCCGCGACAAACGCCGCGTCCGGCGGGCACCACGAGTGGAAGCGAATGCCGTTCAGCCCCCACGCCTTGCAAGTCGTAATGATTTTTTTCCATGTCGGAACGTCTGTGGCCTGATAGCCGCGATGCGGGAACCCGCCGCCATCGTGCGTTGCGCGGAAGTAGAACAGCTCGCCGTTCAGGCGAATCGTTCTGCCGTCCGCCTTGATCTCGCGCATGCCGAAGGTCACGTCGCGCCTGTCGTTAGCATCCAGCCCGTCCGCATCCGGTCCGTTCAGCTTCACGGTGATGTGCTGCAGCACCGGCGTGAATTCGCTCCATGGCGTCGCGTTCGGCATCGGCACGTCGAGCGTCGCGGTTCCCCCTTTCGCGTCCCAGTTGGCGGGCGCATTTGTTGCGCCGACTGAAATCGTTCCTGAGCCTGCGTTGCCAGTCGCGTTGCCAATCTTCACCCGCACCTGCGCCGACTTCGTCGCAAGATTCGGGAACACCTGCGCATCATCGATCCACACCGGGCTCGTAACGCTCATTTCGATTCGCCCAACGATTCCGTTCCATGTGCAGCCTTCCGCATCCGAAACGCTGTGCCCGTCCGGCCGGTACGGCAGGATCATCCGGTTGTCGATGCGAAGGGTCAGCCGGTGCGTTCCCGGCGCGACAATGCCGAGGTCATACTCATGCGGCGCCACCAGCGACGTACATGACCCGATCTCCCTGTCATCGAGATACGCCGTCGTCTTCCATCGCGTGCGTTCGAGGAACAGCGCCACCCGCTTGCCCTTCCACGCCGTCGGAATTGCGATCTCTCGCTGATACCACGCCACGCCGAGGTAGTGCTTGATGGGCTGCGAGAGGTACGGCACTTCTACATGGCCCGGCTTGGTATATGGCGCATACTGCGGCAGCAGATACCAGCGCATGTCGCGCGGGAGTGCTGCAACAAACTGCGTGGTGGCTTCGATATCGTCGCCGTATCCCTGCGTCTGCAGGATGCCGGGCAGAGAAATGTGCGTCGTCGTACCCAGGTCCGCCTTGTACCAGACCTCATCGCCGGCGCCCATATCGTAGCGATCGAGCGCGAAGCGCCACTCGCCGGCAAGCGACTGCACGCCCGCACGCGGGGCTACCGGAGCAGTGGGCGCGCCAAAGACTGAGTGTGTGGGCGCAGCAGCCTGCGCAGCCGCGGCGCCCGTAAGCGCAAGGAATTTCCGGCGAGAGAGTCGAACAGATTTGTGCATCGCTTCCTTAGTAGTGCGTATGGTTGGCAATCAGCTTGCGGCAATCCGGTCCGCAAGGCTTGGGGTGCGGCACGACGTTGGCGTTGCCGTAGACTCGCAGAATTTGTGTGCCGCCGCCCTGCCCTCCGCCTCCGCCTCCGCCTTCCAGCGTAATCACCTCATCCGCGCCTGTATGGTCGAAGTCGAACATGTGGTAGGCCTCGCCCTTGAAGAAGAGCGTGCCGGCGCCGTCCGGCTCCAGCTTGAAGCGATACCAGAAGAACGTCCGCTTGCCGTTGCCGTACCAGTCGCCGCGCACGAAGTTCGGGTTGCCGTTCAGCGGATGCGCCGGCCACTTCTCCAGCAGGTGTCCCAAATTGTCGAACCAGTAGAGCTGCGCGGAGAGACCGCCGTTCGCGACGATCTCGTTGGGATTGGCAGCCTGCCGCTGGAACCCGCCGCCGCCCGCACGCTGCCCACGCGCCGCCCCTCCTCCGGCAATAGGTGCGCGGGTGCCATAGGTTCGTCCGTTCGTCACCACCTGCGGCGTCTTCGAGCCGGCAAGAATCCAGCCGCCGGTGATCTGCTGCGAATGGTCGGACAGGTTCTGCCACAGCATGTCGCCGTTTTGCGCGTTGTAGGCCAGCGTGCCCACATCGCTCTGCCCGGTCAGCAGCTCCGGCTTGCCGTCACCGTTGATGTCCACGAACTCCATCGCGTCCATGTGGTCGTTGTTCTTCTCGAAATACTTCGCGTTGTTCCACACCTCGTGGCCCTCAGCGTCCAGGCAGAGATGGCTGATGATGACTTCATCCACGCCGTCGCCGTTCACGTCATACGGATAGATGTAGTGGCCGAAATAGTCCTTCTGGCGCGGCTCGGAGTGCTGCCACACCTGATGCAGCTGATAGTCATAGGCCGTGAGCGAGATGAGGCCGCCGGTATCCGACAGCACCAGCAGCGTGTCCGGCCCGGGGGCGTCCTTGTGGAACTTCGCCACCGCCATGCGGTAGTTGTTGTAGACATGCGGCATCGGAGGAGCGGGCCACGGCGTATTGCGCACAATCTCGCCGGTGCGGCCGTCGGCGATCACCAGCCAGTCCTTGTTGTCGATCATTCGCCAGTGCGCGACCTCATCGCGGCCCGTGCGGTCGAAGTCCCACAGCAGTCCGGGCGCTTCGAATTCGCCACGCAGACGCGCGTCCTGCGCCGGAGCCTGCCAGCGCCACAGCTCATGCCCATCGTTCGCATACATGATCGATGAGTAGTCGCTGGTGATGTCGAGGATTGCGTACTTGCCGCTGCCATCCACATCGCCGAACTTCACAATGTTCGACGGTGCAATCTTGTACTCATGCTCCAGCTTCACCTCAGGCGGAAGCTCCAGGGCTTTCAGGTCATCTTCCTTGAAGTCCGCGTTCTTGGTCAGCACCAGCACGTTGATCGAGGGCCGCGGAGCAATCGCTGTCAGCACGATGGTGACGTTGCCAGGCCTCAGTACATAGTCGTCGCCACGCACCCACTTGAGCGTTCCCTGCCCATAGCTGCCCGCGTCTTCCTTCCCATCGATCTTCACCCGGAAGGAGCTGGTTGCCGTTCCAATGCTGCGCACAAAGAGGTGATAGGTCCCCGCTTCCTTTACCGGAACCGTCGCGGTCGCATCCTCCGCGCTCGACATGTTCAGCGTGGAGTTGTTGAAGAACCACTCGCCCGCGGGAAAGCGCCCATCGATGGTGTCACCCGCGGGAATGTTGAGGAAGAAGTCCGACGCCGGCACCACAATCGTTCCCGGCGGCTGATGCGCCGCGTCATGGTGATGCAGTGTCAGCTTCTGCTGCGCCCACGCAGTAGTAAAGGCCAACGCCCCGAACATTGCGGCTCCGCGCGTAATCCTTCGCATTGTGAAGCTCGTCATGGCCGCGCTCCTCCCGCCAGTTCGAACTCCGGTGTCACGTCCACCGGAATTCCCTCGGTCGCATCGAGCGCATGTTGCAGCGAGGCGGGCATCACATCGTACTTCGCGAACCACGCCTCGGCGCCTGCGCGGTCGCCGCGCGCCTCAAATAGCAGCAGGGTCTTACACAAGTCGGTGATCGCGCCCGGCATCGCCGCCTCATTCATCGTGTAACGGCCATCCGCGGCCTGGGCCAGCGCGCCCTTTTCCAGCAGATAGTTGAACTCCATCATCTCCGCGCGGCCATGCGCCTCGCCTGTGCCGAAGCGCAATGTGCGCAGCAGGCCAGCGACGTACGACGCATAGATGACGTCAGTCTCGTTTGCGGGCAATACCTTTTGGTCGATCAGCCACTTCGTGAGATACATGCCCGTCACGTCCGCCTTCGCCTCTTCCAGGCCGCTGTACGCCGGCCCGATCGCCTCGTTGATTGCGATCTGCTTTCCATCCACATGCGCCCACGCCGGCCCCAACCCGTGCGAGATCTCATGCAGGATGGTCCACGTGAGATAGCCTTCGCCGCTTACATCTTTCGCCTGCGCCGGTGTCATCATCTTGCCCGCGATCGGGAGGATCACGTTGTTCACCCGCGCATCCATAAAGTTCTTGAAGAAGATCTTCTTCGATCCCTTCTCCGCGTGAATCCTGGGATCGTTCGGCAGATTGTCCGCGACGGCCTGATACCCGTAGCGCAGGTCGCCGGCGCGCAGCGGCGCATCCATCACCTCCATCGGCGTTGCCTGCCCTTCCTTCGACGGCTTGTCCGCATCGTCGATCGGGAGCGCGCGCTGCATCTCTGCTTCGTGCTGCTGATACATCGCCAGCTTGCGGCTCTCCGCAGCGTTGCGGATCAGGATCGACGCGCCATAGGAAGTCTTCACGCTCAGCAAGCCGTCCAGATACACCTCATACGGCGCGAAGATGATATCGATCTTCGGATCTTTCAGGTCGAGCCACGCGACATCGCTCGCGTAGTAGTCGTCCGTCTCGAGCGCCTCCGCTCGGAGATTCAGATACTTCGCAAACGCTGGATCGGGGCTCAGCTTCGCCGCCGCACGCAGGTCCTCCGCCATCGGCTTGATCCATTGCGCGAACGCGACGTGATACGGATAGGTGTACAGCTTCTCCGGCACGCCATAGACGACGGGCTGGCTCAACGCCGCGGGAATATCCAGCGGCGCCGACCTTACCACCGTGTGAGGATCGTAAATCGCCGCCTTCTCCTCCGGGTGCGCAGCGACATATTTCTCTACTTCAGCCCGCGTCAGCCCATACGGATACAACTCCCGCCCCGGCGGCATCGGCTCCTCGCCGCTGAAGGGAAAGTTGTCGTCCACCAGGTCCCAGCGGCTTCCGTTAATCGAGAACAGCTTCATCATCGAAGGATTCTGCGTGGTGTGCGCCATCGCCCAGCCGCCCAGGTCGCTCTGGCGCCAGTAGACCTCATTGAGGAGCCGGCAAGCGTCGGCAAGCTTTGCGATCATCTGCTGCTCGCGCGGCGTCAGCCCCGCCTTGTTGTAGGGCACGCGGATCGTCGTCCATCGCGCCGCGCGCTCGGCCTCATTGTGTACCGGACGGCCACCCGCATTGCGCGTGCCGGAGTGGCTCTCCGGAATCACCGCAGCGGGCCGCAACCCCTGCGTGCCACGCGCCCCCTGACCGGCGCCCCTGTCTTGTCCCACCGCCGCAATCGCGAACAGCCCCGCACAGGCAATGCCCAGCCACAGCGCTCGTCTCACGCCCTCACCTCTCACTTCTTCTCCGCCACGAAGGTCACGTCGCCAAGCAGACCCGAAACCGGCAGCGGCGGCACAAACCCGAACACGCCACCACCGCCTCCGCCGCCCGGGCGCGCCGGCACGGCCGGCTCGTCGAGAATCTGCTGATCTTTGGGCAGGCCGCGGTCGCCGATCTGGCGATTCGTCCACTCGTTCGTCACCGCGATCTCCAGCTTGTTCGCGCCCGGCTTCAGCGCACCAGTCACGTCCACGCGATAAGGCGGCGCCCACACCATGCCGACGGGCTTGCCGTTCACCTTCACTTCCGCGATGTCGCGCACCGTGCCCAGATCGATCCACACCTGCTGCCCCGGATTGAACCACGCGGCCGGCGCGGTCACTGTCTTCGAGTAGGTCGCTGTGCCGGAGAAGTACTTCACACCTGCGGCGCTGTTGTCCGTCCACGAGACCAGCTTCGGCATCGTGATACTCGCCGGCGCGCCCCATTTCGGCGGGAACGTCACGGTCCACGCACCCTCAACTGTTCCCAGCTTTGTCTCCGTCAGCGCAGGCGCGGTGCGCTCCGGAGCGGTCTCCTTGTCACGGAAGATCACGAACACGCTTTCGCGCTCGGCCAGGTTCAGCGGCACCTCCGTGAACTCGTCCTTCGGCTGCGTGTAGAGGGCCGGCTCAATGCCAGGCTGCTTGTTGCCGCTGCGGTCCGGCATGTTCACGTCATCGGTGTATGAAACGCCGCTCTTCTCCAAGCCATCCATCGGCCGCCACACCTGAACATCCTTGCCGCTCACACGGAAACGAGCGTTCAGATGCACCGGCTCGTCCGCCTGGTTCGCGACAAAGTAGATCTCAGCATCCTTGGTGTGCCGATGCACCCACACCGGCGGGTTGTCCAGCGATCCGCTCGCCTTGAAGTCGGGCGACGCCTTCACGCGATGCAGCACCTCATCGAGCGACAGCCCCCAGTACGTCATGCCCTTGCCGTAGGCATGCTCGTTCAGCGTGACGCCGTCCATTGAACCCCACAGGTCCATCGCAAGGTCGCGCACCTTCGCATCCGCACGCGGATAGTCCAGCAGGCTGGGGCTGGTCTCCGGCCGCGGCCCGACGATGGTCGCGCCCGCCGCTACCAACTCATGCAGCTTGCTCAACACCTCGGGCGTCATCTCCGTCGTCGGTGGCAGAACCAGAATGCGATAGTCATGCCCGTCCGGCATCTGTTCGCTGCCGTCCACATGCACGCGGCCGTCGGCGCTCACGCTCGTGTGGTGCAGCAGGATGTCGGTATTGATGTAGTCGTAGTCATAGCCCGCGGCCATCGCCGGATCGTTGCCCTGTCCCCAGAACGGCATCGTCGACGGCGCCCCTTCCTTCAGGAGATACGCGACGTCCGCCGTGGGATAGCCCTGCTGCAGCATGAACTGGACACGCGCCACATACGTCATAAACGGCTTAGCCATCTCCGCCCATGTAATGTTGCGGTTGATGTGCGTGCCCACCATGGTGTTGCCGGGCTTGGTGTCCAGCGGCTGCTCGGCCGACGTATGAAAGACCAGCCGGTTCACGCCCTGTGCCAACCAGTAGTCGGCAATCTTTTTGAGCGTGTACGGCGACTCGTAGCCGCCGCCGGTAAAGCTTTCCGTCGCGACCAGCGGCTTGCCATACACATGCGCCGCCGATGCCGCACCGCGCACATCCACGTAGTACATCGACTCCGGATGCAGTGCGCGCACCCAGAACTCCGCCATCGGAATATCGATGTGGCTCTTGTTCAGAAGCGTGTCCTCGGGAATCTCCAGCGCCACGCCTGACGCCTCCGAATACAACTTCATGCCCAGCTTGTGCAGGTTGCGATCCATCTCACCATAGAAGTCGTCGGCGTACATGTCCGCCAGCGTACGGCGAAAGTCCCACAGGAAGCGGTCGCTCACGTCAGAGTTCTCCACTACGCGGCCCGTCAGCACCGGGAGGTACGGCGTGGGGTCGTAGCCGCGCAGCCGCTTGAACTCCGGAATCATGTCGTCGGTCCAGTTCTGCATACCTGCTTCCCAGCTGTCCACCGTCATGTACTGGACTGTGCTGCCGACGAGATCGCCGAGGTGCTGCTTCATCGGGTCCATGTAGCCCTTGAAGTATTCGTCCACATACTTTGCGTTCAGCTTATCGACCTCATACCCGCTGCCCGCCGGAACAGACGGCCGGTTCTTCGCGCCGGTAAGTGAGTAGCCCATGCGCAGCACCGTCCACTTGCCCTCGGGAACGTCCCAGTGCAGCGTGCCGTCGGTATCCATCTTGCCTGTCAGGTCGATGATCTGCGCCTTCGCAATCTCATCGATCGGCGGCGCGCCCGGTGTGGGCACTACGTCGTACTCATCCATCAGGCTGCCGAAGGCCCCCTTGTCCTCCCACCGGTTGACCCGCGCATCGGTGTAGAAGATCGCCTCGCTGACGGAATATCCCTGCGGCGCAGCGCCGGTGCGCCGCCCTGCGGCAGCTGGTGCTGGGGGGTCATCCTCGCCGGTGATCACCTCCGCAGGTGACAGCGCACGCCGGTCGAACTCAATGCGGAAGAACCGGCCCGTCGCCGCCGGAAATGCAAAGGTGCGGATGCTCGCGCCGTGATAGCCCTGCGGCCCGGGGGTCGCTTCAACCTCACGCCACTTCTCGCCATCATCGCTGACCAGAATTTTTCCCACCGGAATCAGCCGCGAACCCAGCGACAGCGCCCGCGCCGTGAAGGGGGCCGCAAACTCATACTGCAACCAAACGGGTGCACCGCTCTGTGCTTCAGGAATGGTGATGGCAGTGCCCAGGCTGTCATCCATCAATGCCTTGCCGTCAATCGCAGCGCCGGCGCTCGCGCTCGTCGTCACCTTGGGATTGAGCGCAGCCATCGGTGTGGAATCGAGCGGCGATCTGTACGCAATCACCGCCGAGTCCCGATAGAAGTGCGGCGCGTTCGGCGCGGCGCCCGCACCGGAATCGCGCACTGGCCCCTCATTGGATGGCGGCTCCGGCAGCCTGCCCGCAAACGGCTTGCCACCCGCCACGTCGGTCGAGCTCCACACAAGCTTCTTCATCGCCATCTGCTGCGTCACCCACGGGCCGCCCGCCAGGCTCCAGCCAGCGCAGCTGAAGATCGACATCTCCAGGTTCAACTGCTTTGCCAACTCCGCCGAGTGGCGCACGGCGTGGTACCACTCCTCCGTGCCGAAATTGATCTTCGGCTCGACTACCTGCCCGTTGCCCGACGCTACATCTACCAACTGAAAGCCGCCGATGCCGACGCGCTTCATCCACTCCAGGTCCTTCGTGATACCGTCCTCGCGCACATTTCCGTTCGTCCAGTGCCACCACGTGCGCGGCTTGGCGGAATCCGGCGGCGTCACGAATCCCTGCGACAGCGCCTCGCCCGTCGCCGTGCCCATGCTCTGCGCCCAGACCGCGGCTGTACCGGGGGCCGCGAGCACTGCACCCGCCGTCATCGTCAACACAATTGTTTTGCGCTTCATCTTTTATCCTCGGCAACAAAAATCCAGGTCGTCATTCTGGACCGCGCTTTAGCGCGCGTCCAGAATCTCCGTATTTAAAGTCAGTGGGCCGGCTGCCAACGCCACCTCGCACTCACCCTACCGCTCCGGATGCAGCGTCGCCTTCAAAAACTGCACATAGATATCCCAGTCGCTCGGGACCATGCCATGGCCGCCGTCGTGCATGTAATAGCTCAGGCCGTTGGTCAGGATCAGTTGCTTCGGTTGAGGCCACGTCGTCGTACCCAGGTCCTGCTTGCCCAGCAGCTTGTAGACCGGCCCGGCTGCTACCTCCGCCAGGAACTCGCCCTTCGGGTCGCTCCAGTAGTCCGTGCTGCCCGTCTGCAGCAACACCGGCCGCGGCGCAATCAAAGCCAGCAGCATGTTCGCGTCCATCGGAGCTTTGTCCGGGAAGCCGCCCCATTTCGCGTAGTTCGCCGCAAACTGATACGGATAACGCGACGGCGCCGTAAGGTGCGCGATCGTCTCGCCGAAGTCGCGATGGCTCAGCGCCGCGCCGCCTTCGCCGCCGCAACTCGCGATGACTGCGGCAAAGCGCTGGTCATGCGCGCCCGCCCACGTCACCGTCTTGCCCAGGCGCGAGACACCGTGAATGGCGACGCGCTTCGCATCCACGCCCGGGTCCGTCTCGAAGTAGTCCTCCACGCGGCTCATGCCCCAAGCCCACGCCGCAATCGATCCCCACGCGTCCGGTGCGCGGTCGTCCTCGCCTGTCTGCCCCGGCTTCATATACTTCGCGCGAATGCCGTTCGCAAAACCCGTCAGCGAATCCGGATCGACATCGCCGTAGTAGAACGTCGCCACACCGATGCCCGCATCGAGCATCGCCGCGACATTGATGCGCCCAAAGCCCGGCCCTGGCCGCGGCAGCGCCTTCGTCGCGCCCTTCTGGTCCCACACCTGCTGCGGAGTAATCCCCGGGTCATCCACTGCCGCCTGGACCGCGCCGAAGTTGATGCTCAGGAAAATCGGTACCTTCTTGCTCCCCGCATTTGCAGGCAGATACTCCAGCAGATGGATCACCGGCCAGCCCGAGTCCCCATTGTTCTTTGCATTTGCCAGGTGGATCGTCACCTGCCTGCGGATCGCTTTACCGCACAACGCCGGCGTGCCTTTATCGATCACCTCGAAGCTCTCATCTGAAGGACGCCCGGGCGCGATGCCGTACTGTTGCTCCTCGAAAATCTTCTCGACTTCCGCCCGCCGCTCCGTCCACTGCTTGGCCGTCTTCACCTTCTGCCCGTTGTTCATGGTCAGCGCGTCTGGCAGTGTGTACGTGCCTACCTTGTCCTCGTGATAGTTCACAGGGATGCCGGCGACAGGCTTCTCCTCCGGCGGCCCCGACTGCGCAGCAGCAACCGGCCGCGTCGGTGCAGCAACGGCAGTCGCCGCATTGCACGGATCGGCCTTCACGGTTGTCGGCGGCGTGGCCGCAGTGCTGGTTGTTGCTGTGCCTGCGTTAGGCGTTTGCGGTGCGGTCGGCGCCTGAGCACTGGCAACAAGCGCGGCAAATCCGAGCAGGCAAAGAGGCGTGCGGGCTTTCAGGAACATGGCGGGTGGCTCCGATTGAGTTCGCGGGGCCGCATCAACCTGCGGAGCCGCGCGTTTCAGAGAGGAAACAAATTGCAACTCGAAACCATAGTTTTTAGCCTGAACCCATGTCAAGGCTCCTCGCTCGCCGGCAAAGACTCCGCCGATCCGACTTGCAGCCTCGTCCCCACCCTGAGAGCATGGCTGCGATGATCTGCGCCGCTCGTATCCCGTTTGCTGTTTGGGCCGTCCTATCGGTTTTTGCCCTCGCACTGTCTCTTCCCGCGCAACCCGCTACAACGCCCAGCCCCGCTCCCCTCGTCATCGACGCCTCGGCCCCTACTCCCCCGCCCGCGGCCGCCAATTACACCTACGATCCCGCCGACGCCAAATCCCCCTCGGGCCACACCCTCGGCCTCAACGCGCAGTACCTCGCCCTCGACGGCAAGCCTCTGCTGCCGGTCATGGGCGAGATCCACTACTCGCGCGTGCCCGAAGCCGAGTGGGAGACCGAAATCCTCAAGATGAAGTCCGCCGGCGTGCAGATCATCGCAACCTACATCATCTGGATCCATCATGAGGAGATCGAGGACCAGTGGGACTGGTCCGGAGAGAGGAACCTCCGCCGCTTCGTCCAGCTCTGCGCCAGACACGGCATGTACGTTGTCCCGCGTATCGGTCCCTGGTCGCACGCCGAAGTCCGCAACGGCGGCTTCCCCGACTGGTTGCTCACCAAGACCAGCCAGACTCGCTCCAACGACCCCCCCTATCTCCACTATGTCGATCTATATTACCGGCAGATCGCCGCGCAGCTCAAAGGCCTGATGTGGTCCCAGGGCGGCCCTGTCATCGCCATCCAGCTGGAGAACGAGTATCGCGGCAGTGGGCCGATGCGCGGCTCGGCACACATCCTCAAGCTCAAACAGATGGCGCGCGACGCCGGCCTGCGCGTCCCGTTCTACACCGTCACTGGCTGGGACGGCGCATCCATTCCCACCGGCGCCATGCTTCCCGTCTACGGCGGCTATCCCGACGCGCCCTGGGATGCTTCCATTGAGAAGCTCCCGCCATCCGAGGTCTATGTTTTCCGCTTCGGCAGCCGCGTCACCGGCGACATGGGAGCCATCGGGGCATCCGGCGCGCCGCGCGGCAACGCCGCCAACTTCACCACCGACACGCCCTTTATGACCGCCGAGATGGGCGGCGGTATGCAGGAGACCTATCATCGGCGCCCCATCGTCTCGGCCGATGACATCGCCGCCATGATGCCCGTCATGCTCGGCTCCGGCGTCAACCTCTACGGCAGCTACATGTTCCACGGCGGCGAGAACCCCGATGGCAAGCTCACCACGTTGCAGGAGTCGCTCGCCACGCACTACGCCAACGACCTGCCCGAGAAGTCCTACGACTTCGTCGCACCCATCGGCGAGTTCGGCGACGAGCGCGAAAGCCTGCTGAAGCTGAAAACATGGAACTACTTCCCCGCCGACTTCGGCTCGCTGCTCGCGCCCATGCAGCCGCGCAAGCCGGACATCGTCCCCATCGGCCCGCGCGACCTCTCCGTCCCGCGCATCGCCGCGCGCACCTCAGGCCAGTCCGGATTTCTCTTCGTCAACAACCACGTCCGCGGCTACGCCATGCCCGCGCGAGAGAACTTTCAGGTCACCATCAAGCTCCCGGGCGACAAGTCCGTTACGCTGCCATCCAAACCCATCACCCTCCCCGCCGACGCCTACTTCGTCTGGCCCTTCAACATGGACCTCTCGGGCCTGCACCTCCGCTTCGCCACTGCGCAGCCCCTCGCCATCCTCGGCACGAAAGAATCGCCGGTGTATGCGTTCTTCTCTCAACCTGGGATCCCCGCAGAGTTCGTGATCGACGACTCAGGTGTCACTCTCGATCCCAAATCGATCGCGCACCGCCACATCGAGTTAGCTCACAGTAATGGCAAACTTATCCTCCGTCAGACCCTCGCGCTGGATCAGGCCAATCAAGGCTTCGAGCCGGTATTCAAACTGCGCAACGGCAGAACCATCACCATCATGCTCATGACGCGGAACGACGCCGAGCATAGCTGGAAGGTCTCCTCAAAGGCAGGAACCTTCTTTCTGTGGACACCGCACGATGCCTACATCGACGGAGACCTCGCATATTTGCAGCACCTCGGCGACGCTTCGCAGCCGGGCACCATGCCGGCCAGCTCCTTCACGTTTAACGTGCGACCCGAGGGCCTCGGCTCTTTCGTCTCAATCGACAACTCCGGGCATGTGGACGACAGGGTAACAATTGGCATAGAGGAGATGGCCAAACGCATCGCCGAACATCCCGAACCGCCTGGCGTAGTCCAACTCGCGGTGACGCAACTTCGCGCGGCCGGCCAGCCGGCCCCACTCCCCTCGGACTTCAAACCTTCCTCGCGCCCACGCGTCGTCGCCGCCGCACCCACGGACGCCGACTGGTCCCGCGCCGGCGTCTGGTCCATTACTCTGCCGAAATCCGTCGCCGCCGCAATCGAATCCTCAGACACCGCGCCGGAGAGAAATGCCCGGGTGCCCCATTCATCCCGCGCACTTGGCGGGATGAGTGGGATGAACAATGCCCAATCCGCCGTTCTCCCGAACACCGAATACTTCCTCCGCATCCACTACACCGGCGATGTCGCGCATCTCTCCGCGAACGACCATCTCCTCACCGACGACTTCTACTCCGGCCGCCCGTGGCTTGTCGGCCTCGCGCGCTTCGCGCCGCAGCTCGCGCAATCTGGCGGCAAGCTCACGCTTGCCATCTATCCTCTTCGCCCCAACCCGCCCATCTTCTTCGAGCCCGGCCTCGCACCCAAACCCGACACCCCACCCGCCTCTGTCGCCTCCGTCGAACTCGTCACCCAATACACCCTCCGCCTCAAACTCGTCCCATCGAATGATCCGAGGAAACCACTGCATTAAGCGCTCGTCATTCTGGGCGCGCATCGCGCGTCCAGAATCTCCGTATTTCTCAACTGACCTCCTCTGCCATTCAAATCGCGCTAATCTGAATCCACACGCATGACCGAAGAAGATCCGATACCCATACCTGCGCCAAGCTTTGAGGGCGACTTCGCGCTCAACCAAACCCTCCAGCTTGAGTCCGGCGAGGTGCTCGTCAATCCCGTCCTGCACTACGCCGTCTATGGCGAGCTGAACGCCGCCCGCGACAACGCCGTGCTGGTCGCCCACGCGCTCTCCGGCTCCGCGCAGGTCGGAACATGGTGGCCGCAGCTCTTCCTGCCCGGCAACCTCGGCCTTCTCGACCTCGAGCGCGACTGCGTCATCGGCATCAACATCTTCGGCTCCTGCTACGGGTCTACAGGCCCGGGTTCTACGAACCCGGAGACTGGAAAACCGTACGGCCCCACCTTCCCGCTCATCGGCATACGCGACATCGTCCACGCGCAGGTCAAGCTCATTGACTCGCTCGGCATCGACCGCTTCAAGCTCGCCATCGGCGCGTCGATCGGCGGTATGCAGGTGCTCGAATGGGCGATCCTCTATCCGGAGCGTGTCGCCCGCGCCGTCGCCATTGGCTGTGCGCAATTAGGCGCGATGGGCCTCGGTCTGAACCACCTGCAGCGCCAGGCCATCATGATGGACCCCGCATGGGAGGGCGGCTACTACGAAGCCGACCACGGCCCCACCAGCGGCCTCGCGCTGGCGCGCGGCATGGGCATGATCAGCTACAAGTCCGTTCCGCTGCTGGAGGAGCGCTTCGCGCGCAAGCCCAACCGCTACGGCGACGAGAACCCTTACCTCTCCACTGCCGCTGGCCAGAACGGCCGCTTCG
This sequence comes from Acidobacteriaceae bacterium, assembly GCA_035552995.1. Taxonomy (GTDB): domain Bacteria; phylum Acidobacteriota; class Terriglobia; order Terriglobales; family Acidobacteriaceae; genus Edaphobacter. Next base: position 16,953 of record DATNEM010000017.1, read on the forward strand.
ACGTCGCCGGCTACCTCGACTACCAGGGCCGCATCTTCATCCCGCGCTTCGACGCCAATTCGTACCTGTCGATCACGCGCACCATGGACATCTTCGACCCCGTCCGCGCGCATGAGACCCCCTACGCCGCCTACTCGCGCATCACGGCGCACCTCACCATGGTCGGCATCTCCACGGACTGGCTCTTCCCGCCTGAAGACGTGCGCTCGCTCGCCGCCATCATTCGCGCCGCCGGTGCCCGCTGCGACTACCGCGAGATGGCCTCCAACCACGGCCACGACGCCTTCCTCGCCGAACCCGACCAGCTCGTCCGCCTGCTGACGCCGGTGTTTGAGTGAATCGGTTGCGTTCGCGATTTTGCTATGCGGGAAACGCGACCGACTATAGAGTGATCACAAATGGCGCACATGAAGAGAGACGCCCGTATGGCCGGACTCATCGCGGCTCTAGCCTCATCCTGCCTC
>DATNEM010000018.1:0-4877 GCA_035552995.1 Acidobacteriaceae bacterium
GAAACCAGCAGCGCCGGCCACACCTCCACCATCGCGCCGAATCCGCTCGTCACCAGGATGATGTACGCAGGGAGCAGGAATGACATCGGCGCAGTCAGCCTTCCCGCCACCGCGCTCAGGCCTGCCACGCCATGCACGCGCAGCATGGGCAGGCCGGTTACGCCGGACAGCGTAATGATCGGAATGCCAATCGACCCGAACACCACCGGCGCCGTGTCCGCCAGCAGGCAAATCGACGTCGCATACAGCGCCGAGTAGCCCAGGCCCACCATCATCGCCGCGGCCACCGCCACTGGCGCGCCAAAGCCCGCGCAGCCCTCAATAAACGCGCCGAACGCAAACGCAATCAGCAGCGCCTGCATCCGCTTGTCGGACGTGATCGACCCGATCGAGTCCTTGATGACCTCGAACTTGCCCGTCACCACCGTCAGCTCATACAGCACCAGCGCCCAGTACACCACCCACGAGATGGGAAACACGCCGAAGCACGCGCCATCCGCCGCGCTCGAGAAGGCGTGTTTCGCGCTCATGCCGTATGCGCCCATGGCGAGGGCTAAGGTCGCGCCCAGCCCGGCCAGTGCCGCAATCCACGAGGCCTTGCGCTTTACGGCCAACAGGTACAGCAGCAACAGCGTCGGTATCGCCGCCAGCAGCGCGGAGAATCCCAGTCCCCGGCCGAAGAGGGTATAAGGCTGAGGCCACTCACCAACCATGCGTCTTCACCCTCACCTGTCTCGTTGATTTCAGCCGGATTGGCTGCGTGAGAATCCTATCCGGCTGGCGGCGTGCCGCGCAACGCGGCTCGGTGAGTGCTCCCTTCCAGACGGCCGCCGTGGCGTAACCCGAAAGTGGCAGTCTGCGCGGATTCCGTTTCTCGGCCGCCGTCTCTCGCGTACCATAATCTTGACCCGAAGATGCGCCTCTACTCCATTGGCCGGTCCGCGCTCTGCGCTTTTGCGCTTCCTGCGCTCGTGTGCCCGCATCTGCCTGCGGCCCAGAACGTCACGCTGCGCAATGGGTCGGAATTTCTCTGCACCCGCCAGGAACCGACCGGCGACCGCGTACGGCTCTTTCTCTATCCCACCTCACAGGCTGAAGCCGCACAGCCCGACGCAAACTATCTGGAAGTTTCTGCCGCGTCGGTCGTGCGAGTGGAGACTGTCCCCGATCCGGTCGTTCTGAGCACACCAGCTGCCACCTCTTTAACCCCAAACATCGCTGCATCGGCTTCCGCCGCACCCCTCACTCCGGCGGAGATGCATCAACTCCTCGCCCGCGCCGGCCAGGCCCACAACATCGACACCGATCTGCTCGCCTCCCTCGTCCATGCCGAATCCGGCGGCAATCCACGCGCCGTCTCCCGCGCTGGAGCCCGCGGCTTGATGCAGCTGATGCCTGCCACCGCGGCCAACCTCGGCGTCGAAAACTCCTTCGCGCCCGACCAGAACGTGGCTGGCGGGACACAGTATCTCGACCAGCTCCTCACGCGGTACCACGACAACCTCGCGCTCGCCCTCGCCGCCTACAACGCAGGCCCCGAGGCCGTCGATCGTTATCACGGCATCCCGCCCTACGCCGAGACGCGCGCCTACGTCGCCGGCATCATCCGCGAGTTCAACCGCCGCAAACTTGCGGCCCGCACATCGCTAACTGCGGCTGTAGATTAGCTGCAATGGCGATCCACCGACGGACGCAAGTTCAATATGTCTTGATGTTTCTCGCTTGCGGACTTGCATTAGTCATTTCGTGGTTCGGAATGTTTGCCATGGCTTGGGGTGGCTCTTTGCCCAGCGGTTCTTGGCTCTTGATTCCATTTTGGCTGATCCCGGCGCTCGCGCTGCCAGTGGCGATCGCGAAATGGATTTGGCCACGATTGCCACTTGCGATCTACTGGGTTATGACAGGGTGTTTGTTCGCCTCAGCGGCTTGGAATAATTGGAGTGAATGTGCGGCAGGCAGATGTGTTCCTACCGCTAAGCCGCTCATCATTCTTGGCGGAGCTGTTTATCCCCCACTATGGGGATGGGTTCTGATGATCCTGCTTCTTTATATCGAGCGTCGAGTCGGTGTCGGTTCGCGTAGCGAGGCGACACCATGAAAAGCCGCAAGGCCTTGGTCATCCTCGCGGTCGCCATCATCCTGGCCGTCATCGTCTTTGCCAATCGCGGCAAAATCCAATTCAACTGGACGTCCTTTGGGCAGCAGCTTCATCACATCTCCTGGCTGCACATCGCCATCGGAGTCGCGCTCATCTACTCCACCTATTGGCTGCGCTCCGCACGCTGGGCGGTGTTCATCTCCGCAACGAAAAAAGTCCCGCCGTTCTCGCTGGTCGGGCCGCAGTTCATCGGCTTCACCGCGGTCGCGCTCATCGGCCGCCTCGCGGACATCACCCGTCCCGCGCTGGTTGCGAAGAAAGTCGGACTGCCTGTCAGCTCGCAGCTTGCCGTCTACACCATCGAACGCATGTTCGATCTCGGCGCCGCCGCGCTCATCTTTTCCTCTGCGCTGATCTTCATCCCGCATGACATGGCGCATCGGGACATCTTCGTCCGCACCGGCCTCTTCTCTCTGGCAGGCACCGCAGGGATCGCAATCTTCGCCGTCGTCCTGCGCGTCGCAGGTGAAGCCGTCGCGCGTATCGTGCATGGCCTGCTGCATCCGCTCTCGGCGCCGATTGCCGAATCTGTCGCCACGAAAATCCGCGGATTCCGGGACGGGCTGAACGCCATCTCCTCAGCGCATGACTTCCTTCTAACCGCGCTCATCTCGCTCGCCATGTGGGGCCTCATCGGCATGGCCTATGTCGAAACACTGCATGCCTTCGTCGAGTCCCCACAACTTGCCACGCTGCGCTTCTCGCAGGTGATGTTGCTGATGGGCGCCAGCATTGCGGCATCGATCTTTCAGATCCCCATCATTGGCTGGTTCACGCAGATCGGCGCTACGGCCATTGCGATGGTTGGCTTCTACGGCGCGTCCAAAGAGGCCGCCACGGCCTGCGGCGCGCTGCTGCTGTTCGTGACCTTCCTCTCCATCATTCCGGCTGGCCTTATCGCCGCTCGCCTCAACCATGTGAGCCTCCGCGGCGCCGCGACACAGGCCGAGGACGCCGAAGCTGCTGAGGATAGTAATCCGAAACGGGATATGGGCAAGGCCTGACTCTTGTATTCTGCTCACACCTCAAGAAGCCCAATGTTCCGGTATGGCGATGAATCCCAACAGGAGAATCGAGACACAATGCGTTCGACACGAATCCGCAGAGTAATCCCTCACCTGGTTTTGTGCCTCGCCGTATCCTTAGCGCCGGCATTCGCGCAGACAACGACAAATCCAGCCCCCGCAAAGCCATCCAGCTTTGAGGTTGTCTCCATTCGGCCCAACGGCAGCGGAAACAAGGGCGGCGCCTGGGGCGTATGGAAGAACGAATACTCTGCTCGGAATACTCCGTTGATGTTCGTCATCCTGGAGGCCTATCTCGGCGAAACTCATGCGTCCACCGAGAGATTGAAGAATGCGCCGTCGTGGGTCATGACCGACGGATACGACATTACGGCCAAGGCCGACGATGCAACCGCCGACTCGTGGAAGGGCCTGCGGCAGGCACAACAGGTCGCGATCGCTGCGCCTATGCTGCGCGCCATGCTCGAAGACCGTTGCAAGCTCGTCGTGCATACCGTTCCCACGCACATTCAGGGCTACGCTCTGGTCCTCAGCAAGCGTCCGCTGAAGTTGAAGCAGGCACAAGCGGACGAGCCCCGGCCTGCCCAGGGTCCATACGGAATCATGGAAGGCGGTTGGATGATTACCTATCCCAAGCCCGGAGCCGACGTGACACCCTTCACCGGCTTTCGCAAGGTGACAATGGCACAATTCACGGACTTCGTGAGCATGGGGCAGGCGCCCATCGTGGACCAGACAGGCCTCCAGGGGATATACGACTTCGACCTGCCCCGCATCGATACCACTCCAGCTCCTGCCGCGGATGGCGCTCCCGCGGCTGCGCCGCCCCGTCTCGACGCTGCTCATCTCTTCGACTGGCAGTCTGTAGGACTCGAACTGAAGCCCATTCAGGTCCCAGCGGTGGACATCGTCATCGACCACATCGAGCGCCCCGCAGCGAACTGACAGCGACCTTCAATCTCGTACACTTCAAGAGACACGACTTCTCGATCAAGGCTTTTCTCCGTGCCCGACGCTCCACGTTCCCTGGATCTCGTTCCCCACCGCCGCTACAATCCACTGCTCCGCCAATGGATCCTCGTCTCGCCGCAGCGCACGCAGCGCCCGTGGCAGGGCGAGACGACCAAGCCGGTGGCCGCCCCGGGAATCGCTTACGATCCCGCCTGCTATCTCTGCCCCGGCAACGCGCGATCGGGAGGCCAGCGCAATCCCGCCTACGCTGGGGTCTTCGCCTTCAACAACGACTTCCCCGCGCTGCTGCCGGATCCGCCGGATCAGGTTGGGGCCGCGCCTGCATCCAGCGCATCGCCGCTTCTCATCTCAGAACCCGAGCGCGGCATTTGCCGCGTGCTCTGCTTCCATCCCAACCATTCCCTTACGCTCGCGCGCATGAACGTGCCGGACATCGCGCGAGTCGTCGATGCCTGGGCCGAGGAGACCGCAACTCTCTCCGAACTTCCCTGGATCAATCACATCCAGATCTTCGAGAACCGCGGCACCATGATGGGCGCCTCGAACCCGCATCCGCACTGCCAGATCTGGGCCACCGAGCACATCCCCGACGAGCCGCTCCGCGAACTCGCCGCGCAGCAGGCCTACAAGGACGAGCACCACTGCTGCCTGCTCTGCGACTACGTTGCCACGGAACTCGCGCACGCCAACTCCGGCGACGAATCGCAGAACCGGCTCGTCGC
>DATNEM010000019.1:0-37963 GCA_035552995.1 Acidobacteriaceae bacterium
ACCACAACAAACGCATAGATCACTGCCATCTGCATATCGCTTCTCCTTTGTTGTCGCCTCTGCCGCTCCAAACGGCGAGTCCAACGGCTTGAGACACCTCAAAGGTGCGTGGGCCCGCCCGATATTCCGGGTACATCTTCACTATCGACTGCGCGAACCAGACTCACCAATGACTCGTTCGGGTGAGCCCGATCAAACCCGCACTTTCGTAACCATTCGATGACTCCGCGCACAACGGTTTGCTCCGCATAAACTGGCTTCCCATGGTCCGCAAAGCCCTCGTTACGCCAGTAATTGTGATCGCATCTGCATTCTGGATGGTTGCCCATGCGCAGCCCGCCGCGCTTGTTGATGTTGATCGGACTGCATCGCAATCGGCATTCCCCATTGCGGCGAACGGCAATGCCGCTGCGATCTACGTTGCACCCGGAAACCCCGACACCGTGCGCGTCGCCGCGGCGGCCTTCGCCAGCGACGTGGAGAAGGTCACCGGCGCAAAGCCGCAAATCCTTACCTCTCTTTCCGCACCGCTTCCGCCGAACCTCATCCTCGTCGGCGTGGTCGGCAAAGCGCCGGAGTTCGATCGGCTTCGTGCCGCGCATCGGCTGGTCACAACGCAGGTCGATGGTCAATGGGAGGCCGCCGAGACCGTCACGCTCATCCATCCGCCGAAGAACATCCTGCGCGGCGTACACAACGCGCTGGTGATCGCCGGCGCCGACCGCCGCGGCACGGCCTATGCGCTCTTCGCCCTCTCGCGCTCCATGGGCGTCTCACCCTGGACGTGGTGGGCGGATGTCCCCGTGCCGCACCACACATCTATATATGTCCGCCCCGGCCTGCACGTTCAGCCAACGCCGTCCGTCCAGTACCGCGGCATCTTCCTCAATGATGAGGACTGGGGCCTGCGCCCGTGGGCCGCGAAGAAGATGGATCCCACCGTGGACAACGGCAAGGGAAATATCGGCCCGCATACGTATGAGCGCATCTTCGAGCTGCTGCTACGTCTGCACGCCAACTCGCTGTGGCCGGCCATGCATCCCGGCTCCCTCGCCTTCAACGCCGTACCGGAGAATGCCGTCCTCGCCGACAAGTGGGGGATCGTGATGGGCTCGTCGCACTCCGAGGCGCTGCTGCGCAACAACGTCGGGGAGTGGAGCGAGAAGCCGCCGCCCGAGGGCAATGGCCGCTGGAACTACCAGACCAACGCGCCCGCGATGAACGATTACTGGGCCAAGCGCCTCGAAGTCAACGGCAAGTATGAGAACTTCTACACCGTCGGCCTGCGCGGTGTGCATGACTCCGGCTTGGAGGCGACCGGCACGCCCGAGGTCAAGGCCAAACTCGTCGAAGACGTGATGACAGCCCAGCAGAAGTTCCTCGCGCAATACGTCAGTCCGGACGTGAACAAGATTCCGCAGATTATCTGGCTTTACAAAGAATCGCTCGATCTCTACCGCGTCGGCATGAAGGTCCCGCCCGATGTCACGCTCGGCTGGACCGACGATAACTATGGCTACTTCCGCGAGCTGCCCAATGCTGAAGAACAGAAGCGGCCCGGCGGCAACGGACTTTACTACCACGTCTCCTACTGGGGCGCGCCGCATGACTATCTCTGGCTCTGCACAACGCCCCCCGCGCTGATCCGGGAAGAGATGACGAAGGCCTTCGATCACGGCGTGCGTAAATACTGGATCCTCAACGTCGGCGACCTCAAGCCCGCTGAGCTCGACATCGACTACTTCATGCAGCTCGCTACCGACGAGCCGAAGATGTCCGTTATGAGCCAGCGCGATTTCCTGACGCAGTGGCTGGGCGAGCAGTTCCCAACCGCTGCCAACACGGGTGGTCCTTCCTCTTCAGCGGGTGGCCCATCCTTTGCAGCTTCATCGCAAAGGGTGGGTTCGCAGTTGGCCGATATCATGACGCGCTACTACGCGCTGAACTTCGTCCGCAAACCGGAGTTCATGGGCTTCAACGGCTACAACGACGGCATCAAGTGGACTAAGTTCAATCCGCTCGCTTCCGGCCATTTCGATTTCTTTAAACCAATCAGGGATGGCAATGGATGGCTTGAGGATAACTTGGAGGCAGGCCATTCAAGCGATCAAAATAGTACACGCGCGACTGAGTGGGATCTACTTGAATCTCACGAACAGATGACGTCGGTTCCCAAGGAATATACCGCTGCTTTCTTTGAGTTGGTGAAGTATCCAATCGAAGCCGCTGCCGCGATGAACGAAAAGTTTCTCGCTGCCGACCGCACCTATCTCGACGCACACAACCATGACGCCAAGGCGCTCGCTGCAGACTCCGCGCGAGCGAAGGCCGCTTACGACGAGATTCAGTCGCTGACTGCAAAGTACAACTCGCTCGAAGACGGCAAGTGGGACGGCATGATGAGCGACCATCCCCGCGACCGCCACGTCTTCGAAATGCCGCGCCTGGCAACAGCCGCGGATGCGGATGCTCCGCTGCCAGCCGCGTGGTCCGCTGGTGCCCCCGAATGCCAAGCCGATATTCCAGCGGCAGCGAAACGCGGCCCAAGCAGCGCCGCATCTCAATCTCCGGTTTCTGTATTTGTGGAACAGCACTGCGCCGTCTCCATCAACGCCGCGCACTTTACGCGAAGCTCCAGCGGCAATCTCATCGCGAGCTGGCACGTGCGGGACGATCTCGGCATCTCCGGCGCCTCCGTCGTCTTCGGCGAGCCGGGCCGCACATCGCCGATCCGGCAAATCTCGACTGCGGCGAGTGGCCCATCCTTTGCGGCCTCAACGCAAAGGGTGGGTTCCATGTTCGACAACAGTTTCTCGCCCTCGCTCGACTACGACTTCACCACCATCTCCTCCGGCGCGGCAACGCTCGCCCTGCATCTGCTGCCCACCTTCCCCATCGACAGCGACCACCAGCTCCGCTACGCCGTCTCGCTCGACGGCGCCACGCCGATCGAACTGAACGCCGCCGCAATTCCCAGCGCCAAGTCCGCGGGGTCAGGCGACGGCCCGTCCACTGCGGACTGGTCCGCGAATGTGCTGCGCAACTCCGCCATCGCAAACGTCCCGCTCGGGATGCTGCCTCCAGGCAAACACACGCTGCGCCTGCTCTATCGCGACCCCGGCGTCGTGTTTGAGCACATCGTGATCACCTTCCCCGGCGCGCCGCCTGCCTATCCCGCCCGCCCGAAACCAGATAGCAACCTCGAACCGCCACCGATCCGTGCCCCATTCATCGCGCGGCTTCATCGCGCAATGAGTGGGGATGGACCACAAAAGATCGAATCTGTGCTGTCAGCTGGAAGCTCTCAGCTGATAACTCGAGAAATCCTTCTCTCGCCCAGACGTGGCTACGAACAACGTAGAACGAACAACGTACAACGAGCCTCGCCCCTCGCAACCCCGCTCGAACCTCGAACCACGCGCCTTCAACCTTCGCCCTCTGCTATCGTTTCTCCTGCCATGAAAATCACCCGCCGCACCGCCCTCAAGTCATCCGCCGCTGCCGCCACCGCGCTTGCTCTGCGCGGCTCACGCCTCTTCTCGCAAGGCGCCACCTCCGTCGACGCGCACATCGACATCCTGCCCAGCGAGCCCATCGCGACCATCTCGCCCGAGATCTATGGCCACTTCATCGAGCAGCTCGGCGGCGTAGTCTATGACGGCGTCTGGGTCGGAACGGATTCCAAGGTCGCCAATACCGCCGGCGTGCGCCAGAGCTTCATCGATGCGCTCAAGTCCATCAAGGCACCGCTGCTGCGCTGGCCCGGCGGCTGCTTCGCGGATTCCTACGACTGGCGCGACGGCATCGGCGCTCCCAGGTCGCGCCCCGCGCGCACCGCCTTCTGGAGCCAGCAGGAGACCAACCGCTACGGCCTGCACGAATTCATGCACACCTGTCGCGCCATCGGCTGCAAACCCTATCTCGCCGCGGACCTGCGCACGCTGCCCGCGCGCGACTTCTACCAGGAGATCGAGTACTGCAACGCGCCTGCGGGCAACGTACCGTCGAACTCCGCGGCGCCCGCAGTGCCCAACACCCTCGCCGCACAGCGCGCCGCCAATGGCGATCCCGAGCCCTTCAACGTCGACCTGTGGGGCGTCGGCAACGAAAGCTGGGGCTGCGGCGGCAATCTCGATCCCGAGGAATACGCCGCGATGTTCCGCCGCTTCACCGCGTGGACGCCGAGCTACGGCGGCATGACGCCCCGCTTTGTCGCGGTCGGCGGCAACGGTTCCGATGTGGACTTCACGCGCCGCATGTTCAAGGCGCTGTATGCCAACACCGAGAAGCGGCATCTCTTCGGCCTCAGCATCCACTACTACACCTCCGGCAGCGCGACGGAGTTTGCCGCCGGCGATGCCCTGAAGTTCACTGACGCGGAGCACTATGACCTGCTGGCGCGCGGCAGCATGATGGACGGCATCATCCGCGAGCAGTGGACCGCGATCCAGACCACGCAGCAGCCGAACCAGCCGGCTGTGCGCCTGATCGTGGACGAGTGGGGCGGATGGTATGGTGGCGGCACGCGCCTTGGCCCTACCTACAACCTCTCGCAGCAATCCACCATGCGCGATGCGCTGCTCACCGGCATCACGCTGGACATCTTCCAGCGCCATGCGGAGAAGGTCGCCGCCGCCTGCGTCGCGCAGTCCATCAACTGCCTGCACTCGCTGGTGCTGGCCATGGGCGACCAGTCCTGCGTCACGCCGGCCTATCACGTCTTCAAGATGTACATGCCGCACCAGGGCGCGCAGGCGGTACGCGCAGAGTTCTCCGCGGCAGGCATCGCCAATCCGCTCGCCAAGTCCGCGTTGCAGATGGACGGCATCAACTATGCTGGCCCGGCATCGGGATCGCGTATGCTGGCTGGGCTTTCGGGCTCCGCATCGATCTCGGCGTCGAATCCGAAACTCCTCACGTTGACGGTCGTGAACCCGCATCTCGACAAGCCGATGACGACGGAGATCGCCGTCGGCGGCGCGGGGATTGCGAGCGCATCGGGGACCGTGCTCTCCGAGCCGGATGTTCACGCGCACAATGACTTCGCGCATCCGGACGCGGTGAAGCCGGCGGCCGCGACGGTGGGATCGGCGTCGGGCGGCAGGCTGATGCATACCTTCCCACCCGCCAGCGTTACGTCGCTCGCGCTCACGCTGGCGTAAAAATGGCGCGGCATTTCGCCGCGCCATCCCTAGTCCCAAGTCCCCAGCAACTAGTCCCTAGCCTCTCAGCGTCTTCATGTCGATGACGAAGCGATACTTCACGTCGCCCTTCACGACGCGCTCGTAGGCGTCGTTCACCTTGTCGATCGACGTCATCTCAATCTCGCTGACGACGCCGTTGTCGGCGCACCAGTCGAGCATCTGCTGCGTCTCCGGCATGCCGCCGATCATGGAGCCGGAAAGCGAGCGCCGGTTGGTGATGAGTGAGAAGGGCGAGATCGCCGGCGGCTTCTCCGGCAGTCCCACCATGCACATGGTCCCATTCAGCTTCAGCAGCGCCATATAGTCGTCGACGCTGTGCGGCGCGGAGACGCAGTCGAGCAGAAAGTCAAAGCTGCCCTTGTGCTTCGCCATCGCATCGGGATCGCTGGAGATAACGACCTCGTCGGCGCCGAGCTTTTTCGCGTAGTCGATCTTCTTCGCACTGGTCGTGAACTGCACCACATGCGCGCCGAAGGCATGCGCGAACTTGAGGCCCATGTGACCCAGGCCGCCCAGGCCGATAACGCCAACCTTCTTGCCGGGCCCAGCCTTCCAGAACCGCAGCGGCGAGTAGGTGGTGATGCCGGCGCAGAGCAACGGAGCAACAGCGGGCAATTTGTCGCCAAACTTCGGCGAGATGGTGTGCACGTAGCGCTCATGGCAGAGGATGTTGTTGGCATAGCCGCCGTGCAGCAGCGTGCCGTCGTATCCGCGTGCGTTGTACGTGCCGACGAAACCTTTCTCGCAGTAGGCCTCCTCGCCCGCGCGGCAGTTGGCGCAGACGCGGCAGGAGTCCACCATCACGCCGATGCCGGCGAGATCGCCCTCTTTGAACCTCTTCACGTCGCGGCCCACCGCCGTCACGCGGCCGACGATCTCGTGCCCCGGAACCATGGGATAGATCGAGTTCTTCCACTCATCGCGCGCCTGGTGGATGTCCGAGTGGCAGATGCCGGAGTACATAATCTCGACGACCACATCGCCCGGCCCCGGATCGCGGCGATCAAAAGAAAAAGGAACCAGCGGTGATTTTGCGTCATGCGCGGCATAGCCGTGGGACTTCATTGGGTGAATCTCCTCGGTATCGATGTGCTGTCTCTACGCTACCAAGTTTGCGCATTTACCGGGAGGAGCAGCGGCCTTCAGCCGACATCGCCCCAGCAATGAAGGCGCCACCCTCGCCGAAAAAGAGCGCGCTTTAGAGGCTGCTGAAAAAGCCTTGCTTTGAAAGGGCGCGACTTTAGTCGCGCCGTAAAGGACTAAAAACGGGGCGGCTTTAGCCGCGGAGGGAATGCAAAGCCGGCCCGCGGGCGACTTTTTCAGCACCATCTTTAGCGCGCAGGGCTTTAAAGTCCGCTGCTCCTCCGGCTCTATGGAGTCGGAATCGATTCAGCGGCCGAAGGTGAAGTTGACGTTGATGCTGGTTTCGACGTCTACAGGCTCGCCTGCGAGCAGGTAAGGCTTGTATCTCCATTGACGCACCGCATCCATCGCGGCGGCGGATAATGCCGGGTCGGGGCTGTACACCACCTCCAGATCCTGGATGCTGCCGTCCTTGCCGATCCGCGCGTGCAATACCACGACACCCTGCAAATGCCGCGCACGCGCGATAGCGGGGTAGACCGGCGATGGCTGGGAGAGGGCCATGCCTGCAATAACGCCGCTGGAAACCCTCACTGCGGCGGGCCGAGCCAACACCAGTCCATCGGTCGCAATGTCGGCATCCAGAATGTCTCGCTCCTCCAGCTTCTCAAGCTTTCCCTCCGCGGCCGCAACCTGCCTTTCGCTGATCACCACATCCATGGCAACATGACGCTGCTGAAAGGTGCTGGTCATGTTACGCAGTATTATCTGGCCGCCAAAGTTGGAGGAGACACGGAGGACACTGGTGCCGGGGTCAAAGCAATAGGTGGGAAAAAGGCCCATTGGTGGAATGGGCGCCTGTCCGCTGACAGATTTGGCCAGCATGATGCATTCGAGCGGCGATTTATCAAACTTCACCTTCAGCATCTGCGGTTGGGAGGCGTCGACCTGTTCAGCCCCGGGCATCGGACGGATCATCTGGTCCACCAGCAGCGCTACCGTCTGCGGCGGATACTTCGCGTCGGCCGTTCGGAACGTCTTGCCCGCAACATGAACTTCACTCGCCGTATAGGACGGGAAGGTGTACACCCGCTTTTGTCTGTCCTTGTCCTTCCAGTAAAGCTCCACCGTTCCCTGTTCGCTGGGCTTGCCCTTCGCATCGAAGAGCTGCACCGATAACTTGAGATAGAACGGCTTTACATCATCCGCGTTGAGCGACGTTTCCTTCTCGGCGGCGTGGAGGCGGTCCTTGAGCGCTGCGGCATCATCTGCACGCGCGGAGACAAGTGGTGACAACAGCGTTGCAGACGCAAGAATGACTCGGATTGCGAACCGTCGGCTCAGCATGTAGGAGATTCCTTACCCGATGCGGAGTTTCTATTGGTCCAGAGATCCTATTCGTTATAGTGCAACAAACTATACACGTCGTATTCGGGGAACTTGGCGCGACCCTTCAGGAAGTCCAACTCCACAGCAAAGCCCAGCCCCGCGATCACCCCACCCAACTGCCGCACCAGCTGCACCGTCGCCTGCATGGTGCCGCCGGTGGCAAGCAGGTCATCGACAATGACCACGCGCTGGCCGGGCTCAATGGCATCGAGATGGATTTCGAGCGCGTCCGTACCGTATTCGAGGTCATAGCTCACGCGCGCGGTCTTCGCGGGCAGCTTCTTCGGCTTGCGCACTGGAACGAAGCCGGCGTTCAAGCGATAAGCCAGCGCCGGCCCGAAGATAAAGCCGCGCGCCTCAATGCCGAGGACCAGGTCGATGTCCTGCTCAATGTAGTGCGCGGCCAGCGCGTCGATCAGTTGCGCAAAACCGGCCTTGTCCTTCAGCAGCGTGGTGATGTCGTAGAACAGGATGCCCGGCTTGGGAAAGTCCGGCACGGTGCGGACCAGTTGCTTCAGCGCTTCACAGTTCAGAGGCTCTTGCACTTTCTTTACGCTCACTCACCACGCTCCTTCGATCACAAAGTTTTTCAGCTCCGCGCCTTCGCTCTCGGCCAGTTCGTGTTCGACGACTGCATCGACGCGGCTGCCGCGTGAACCTTTGGCCAATGCTAGAGCAAGGTCCTTCAACTGGTCCGGCTCGCCGGCGGCGACAACTTCCACGTGGCCGTCGTCCGTGTTGCGCACCCAGCCGCGCAGGCCAATCTCGGCCGCCTCGCGATGCACGAACCAGCGGAAGCCCACGCCCTGCACACGGCCCTTCACCAGGTAATGCATCACCATGACGACACTCAGTCCTTGGATCGTGCGATAAGCGAAATTTACGCGCGGCTCATATACGTGCCTTCGGCCGTGTCCACGCGGATGCGCTCGCCCTCATTGATGAACGGCGGCACCTGCACCACGAGCCCGGTCTCCATCTTGGCCGGCTTGGTGACGCTCGACGCAGTCGCAGATTTGATGCCCGGCTCGGTCTCCATCACGGTCATCTCCACGTATGTAGGCAGGTCGATGCCGACGGGTTTGCCGTCATAAAAGCTCACGCTGATCTGCAGGTTCGGCGTCAGGTACTCGACCGCATCGCCGATGGTCTCGTGCTTCAGCATGGTCTGCTCGAAGCTCTCGTCCATAAAGTAGTAGTCCTCGCCGTCGGCGTAGAGGTACTCCATCTTGATCTCGTCGACGATGACGCGGTCGATGGGGTCGGGAGAGCGGAAGCGCTCGACGAACATGGCGCCAGTCCGGATGTTCTTCAGCTTGGCCTGGATGAAGGCGCGCAGGTTGCCGGGCGTGCGGTGCTCCACCGAGAAGACCAGATGCAGCTGGTCCTTGTGCTTGATGATCATGCCTGGGCGCATCTGTGTTGCGGGAATTGCCATAACTTGAAACCCCTGAATCTTTGGCTTGGAGACAGCGGCGGGAACGAGGCGCTCCGCAAATCCGCAGCTTTTTCAGTATATCCCGGCCTCAAGAGCCTGCTGAAAACCCGCCTTCTAGGCGCGTTTTCGGAGGAGTAGCGGGCTTTAGCCCGCGGTAAAGGCCACACAAATCAATGCGGCTTCAGCCGCGGGCTTTTCTTAGCCAGTCCTGCTGCACTTTTTCAGCAACCTCTCAAGCCGGGGCGAGCAGTTGCTCCAGCGACTCGCACCACAGCATCTGCCGTCCGAATACCCCGCCGAAGCTGCGCGCGGCGGAGTGCATCGCCGCTTCCATCGTGACCTCCGTGCCCGCGGGCGCTTCGAGCTCCAGGCTCGTCACGCCGCGGTCCGTGATGCCGCAGGGAACGATCCACTCAAACTCGCGCAGGTCCGTCGTCACATTCAGCGCGAACCCATGCGACGTCACGCCCTGCGAGACATGGATCCCAATCGCCGCCAGTTTCTTCTCGCGAATGGAATCAACAGCGATCGCTCCGCCGTCCTCTTGGGTTGTCATTCCGCAGCGTTCGATCCCGCCCTGCGGGATCGAATGCGGAGGAATCTGCTTCTCGAAATCACCTCCCCCAAACGTCCACACACCCGTGCACTTCGCAATGCGTTTCGCCATCACGCCGAAGTCCGCGCAGGTGCGGATCAGCGCCTCCTCCATCATGCGCACGAAGTCCACTGGACCAAGAAACGGCCCGCGCTTGCCCGGCCACTCGCCGCGCAGATCGAAGATGGGGTAGCCGACCAGCTGTCCCGGCCCGTGATAGGTCACATCGCCGCCGCGGTTGATCTCGTGCAGCTCTACGCCGCGCGCCGCCAGCCACTCATCGCTTGCCAGCACATTCGCGCGCGAAGAGTTCCGCCCCAGCGTAATCACCGCCGGATGCTCCAGCAACAGTAGCGTGTCTGCGATGGCGTCCTGCTTGCGCGCGGCAATCACGCGCGCCTGAATCTCCAGGCCCTCCGCATACCCCACGCGCCCGAGATGAAGCAGATGGATGAACATCACGCCTTCGCCAGCGGATTGCGCCAGCGCAATCCGGGGAACCGCGCGAAATCCCGATCATTCGTCTGTAGTTCGCCGCCGTACTCCATCGTTACTGCTGCGATCTCCGCATCTGTTACCGATCGGCCGCTCACGCGGCTTTCCGCCAGCAGACGGCTGAAGATCGGCCAGTACCGATCGCCCGGCACCAGCAGCCGCACATGAGGAAGCTCCAGCCACTCCTCGACAAAACCGATCGCTTCTCCCATTGAATACGGCGCACGAAGAGCGCCCTTCTGTGTGGAAATTCGCAGAAAGGCCGATATGCACTGGATCGGAATTCCAATCAACTGATCAGCGGAAAAGGCCTTCTGAACGTAATCCCGGGCCGGGGTAAATTTCGGCGAATCGACGTCGTACGCGTAAAGCAGCAGATTCGCATCGAGCACAATCATCGATAGCCGGGACCTTCCAGCATCTCAATCAACTCAGAAACGCTTCCCGAAGTCCACTCCTTCGGCAACCCGATGCGCCGAGCCTTAATGCGGAACGGCTTTCGCTTCACCGGCACCGCCGCCTGTTGCAATCCCGACCGCAGCAATTCGTTTATGGTCGTCTTTAATGGCCGCCCGGTCTTGCGCATCTCCTTTTCAAGAAGATTCGCCACATCATCGTCAATGGTCAGTGTCGTCCGCACATCATGATGCTTTCACTTAAGACATCATGATGTCAACCGCTTCATACATTCACCGCCAGGCCTTCCACGCTGCTGAAGCCATCCAGCAGCGCCTCCGCCACGGTCGGGTGTGCGTGGATGGTGAACATCATGTGCTCGACCGTGGCTTCGAGCTCCAGCGCGGTGACCGCCTCTGCGATGATCTCTGTCGCATACGGCCCAATGATGTGCACGCCGAGGACCTCACCGTACTTTGCATCCGCCACCACCTTCACAAAGCCGTCGTGCGCATCCAGAATCGTCGCCTTGGAATTGCCGACGAACGGAAACTTGCCGACCTTCACCTGGTAACCCTTCTCCTTGGCCTGCGCCTCGGTCAGGCCAACACTGGCAATCTGCGGATCGGTATACGTGCAGCCGGGAATGCGCGCGCGATTGACCGCCTTGGCATACTTGCCGGCCATGCGCGCGGCGACCACCAGCCCGGCCATCGACCCCACATGCGCCAACTGCGGCAGCCCGCCGACTATATCCCCGATCGCATAAACGCCCGGCTCCGTCGTCTCCATCCATTCGTTCGTCATGATGAAGCCGCGGTCCGGCACGATCTTCGTCTTCTCCAAACCGATGTCGGCGGTCCGCGGCGACCGCCCCACCGCGACCAGCACCTTCTCCGCCTGCTTTTGCTGCGCTTTGCCGTTCGCGTCCGTCCAGCTGACCTTCACGCCCTGCGCGTTCTTTTCGATCTTCGTATCTTTGATCGACAGATTCACGTCGATGCCGCGCTTCTTGAACTGCCGCAGCAACTCCTTCGAAATCTCCTCATCCTCCACCGGCACCACGCGCGGCAGCATCTCCAGAATCGTCACCTCGGCGCCGAAGCTCCGGAAGATCGACGCAAACTCCACGCCCACCGCGCCCGACCCAATCACCACGAGCGACTTCGGCATCTCCGCGATCTTCAGAATCTCGTAGTTGGTCAGAATCGTCTCGTCAGCCTTCAGCCCCGGCAGCATCCGCGCATCCGAACCCGTCGCCAGCACCACCTTCTTCGCCTTCACCTGCTCCTGCTTGCCATCCGCCAGCTTCACGTCGACCGTATGCACGCCGTCCTTCGCCGGCCCGGTCAGCCGCCCAAAGCCCTTGAACGTCGTGATCTTGTTCTTCTTCATCAGGAAGTCGAGACCCTTGGTGTGCCGGCCAATCACGTCGTCTTTGCGCGCCAGCACGTTCTTCCACACGATCTTCGGGTCCTTCACCTCAATGCCGAAGCGCTCGGCATGCTTCAGGTGGTCCCAGATCTCCGCCGTAAACAGCATCGCCTTGGTCGGGATGCATCCCCACAGCAGACAGGTGCCGCCCAAGCGGTCGTTCGCGTCCACCAGAGCCACCTTCAGCCCCAACTGCGCGCTCCGGATCGCGCACGTATATCCGGCCGGCCCACCGCCCACCACCACCGCATCAAAGATCGTCTCCGCCACCGTCCAGCTCCCGCCAATTCAAGATTTTCGCGTCCCTCCCATCTTACGCCGCACGGCAAGCACGGCCGTAGCACGAAGGGTGGCCCATCCTGTTCGCGTTCTTCGCGAAAGAGTGGGTTTCCTCAACCCACGACAAATCCGTGCCCCATTCATCGCGGCCTTATCGCGATGAGTGGGATCGCGCCACCACTCTCCACGCCGCCGTCATTCCGAGCGAGGAGCATTCGCGACGAGTCGAGGGACCACCGCATTTGTTTTGCTTAAGGGGACGGCTTCAGCCGTGCCGCAAACGCTTGGAATGCCGGAGGGCTTTAGCATCCTTTCGCACCTTCAGAAAAAAGGTGGCTTACTCGTCCTTCATTGCCGCTAAGAAAGTGTGGCCTTCCGCAACTGTGATCGCTATGATCGGATGCGAATTCCGCGTGCACTAAATGGACCCCGCTCCACAAATACGTCCAAGCTGGTGGCAATGCCTGTGGGGACTGCCCTTCTTGCTGGTTGGAGGAGGACTCTTCGTCTATACGCTCTTCCAAGGCATCACCCACTCCACCGACTCCCTCACTCAGCTTGTCGTCCCTGGCCACGCCGAACTCAACCTCAAAGGCAAACAGACCTACACCGTCTTCCTGGAAGAGCAGTCGGTCGTCAACGGAAAAGTCTACTCCACGACGCAGTCAATTCAAGGACTAAGCTGCACCGTCACTGCGAAGCAGGATGGCAGCAGCGTAGGCATTGGGAAACCCAGCGAAAACACGTCGTACGAGGTCAACGGAAGGTCCGGACACTCGGTCCTCGACTTCTTCATCCCTCAAGATGGGCAGTATCTGTTCGCATGTGACTACGGCGCAAACGCAACCGGACCGAGTGTCGTTGTAGCCGTCGGTTCAGGAGTAGGCGAATCGATTATGCGCACCTTGCTCGTAAGCATGGCATCGCTCTTGGGCAGCTTTGTCGCTTGCGTCGCGGTTGTCCTCATCGTGTGGGCCATGCGTGAGCGCAGCAAGAAGAGGATTCGGCACACGGCCCCAACGCAGGCCTAATTGGTCGCATCCACTTCTGTCACCAATCCGTGCCCCATTCATCGCGGCTTCGTCGCGATGAGTGGGATCACGCCAGAAATCTTCATCGTTGTCATTCTGAGGCATAGCCGAAGAATCCCCGCATTGGCCTTTGATTGTCACCCTGAGGTGTAACCGAAGAAGACCTCCGCCCCACACCGCAATCCCACGCCCTGGCATCCCACCCTCCCCGCGACTTAAAATAGAAGCGGTCCAGTCGCTCACGTTCGTCGAAATCTTTGCCGGAACGCTATGGGGAGATGGAGCAGCAGACCCCGGAGAGTTTCAGCATGGGCACCAAGCATTCCTGCACGGCCGCGCTGGCGATCGCATTCCTCCTTACCCTGCCAACCGCAGCCCCAGCCCAGGGCTACGCCGCGGACAAACCCCTCGGCGCAACCGCGCAGCAGTTGCCCGCCTACCTCTCGCAGGCCGGCCTCGAACAACGGCTCGGCGACGCGCTGCCCATGCAGGCCACGTTCACCGACGAAGCCGGACACACCGGCGCCTTGCAAAGCTGGTTCAACGGCAAGCCCGTCGCCATGGCGCTCGTCTATTACCGCTGCATCATGCTCTGCCCGCAGGTGCTCTACGGACTCGCCACCGGCCTGCGCCAGACCACCCTCACCCCCGGCAAAGACTACGACGTCGTCATCGTCAGCATCGACCCCATGGACAAACCCGCCGACGCCGCCAAGGAGAAGGCCACCTTCCTCTCGCAGGCCGGCTTCAACACGCCCGCCCAGGCCGCCGCAGTGCACTTCCTCACCGGCCAGGAGCCGTCCATACAGGCCATCGCCGCCGCCACCGGCTTCCACTACGTCCGCATCCCCGGCCCCGACGGCAAGATGGACCAGTTCGCCCACTCCAGCGTCATCATGTTCGCCACGCCCGACGGAAAGATGTCCAAATACCTTTCCGGCATCGATTATCCCGCGCGCGATCTGCGCCTCGCGCTCCTCGGGGCCTCCGAACACAAGATCAGCAACCCCGTCGACCTGCTCATCCTCTACTGCTGCAACTACAACCCCGTCTCCGGCCGCTACACCGTTGCCATCGAAAGAATCCTCGGCATCGCCGCCATGTTCACCCTCGCGATCGTCGCCGGAATGATCTTCCTCCTCACCCGCCGCCCCAGGCGCGCCGCCGCGCAGCAGATGTGAGGAGGGTCTTGGGGACGTGTCCCATGCCTCTTCCCTGCGAAGTCCTCTCACCAACGGCGGTCGGCAGTCTGCGGTGATACACTCCTTTCGCCTCCCCGAACAGCTTTTCCCGGTCTTCATTGCTGAACAGCGAAAGGTGCTTGATGTCCACACAGGTACTGTCGCACGTTGACACGCGCCGCTGGACCGCCCAGCGTCTCGCGATCTGGCTGGCCTCGGCCGCCGTCGCGGCGGTTGCAGCGTACTTCTGGTTTACGACGATCCCGAAGTACTTCCACTATGACCACGCACATTACTTCTATTACTGGCCCAAACGGTGGTGGCTCATCGCCCACATCGGCGGCGGAAGCCTGGCGCTGGGTACAGGACTGTTCCAGTTCAGCGGCGCCATCCGTAAGCGCTGGCCGAAGGTACATCGGTGGACCGGGCGCATATATCTCCTCGGCGTTTTGGTGGGCAGCATCGGCGCGGTATATCTGGGGCTGGTGGTCTCGCCGATCAGGGCCTTCGGCATCTCGCTCGAATTTCTTGCGCTGGTGTGGGTGCTCACTTCGCTCATGGCGTATATCGCGGCCAGAAGGCGGCAGTTCGCGGCGCACAAAGAATGGATGACGCGAAGTTACGTGGTCACGTTCGGGTTTGTGCTCTTCCGCATCGGCACCAGGAACCATGTCCTCGGCAACCTTGGCTTTCAAATGCAGAGCGTGGTGCTTTCGTGGGCCTGCTGGGCAGTCCCCTTGCTGATTACCGATATTATGCAGCGTTGGCGCGCGACAATGGGCCCGGTGAGGCGATCGGCAGCCAGACTCGGTTAGCCCGGCCCGATCGTTGACGCCCGGAGCCGCCATTATGGAAGAGCAAGATGCCAACACGCTGATGGCTCAATCATTGCCCGACCCGTCCGCTCCGACGGAGCCGGAGGCGCTGCGGAAGACGAAGCCACCTGAGATTGCCGCAGAGCCGCTGGTTGAAAACCCTGCCGAGGAAGCCAACCCCATGATCGACATCCATCCGCCCCACCACGGCGGCATCACCCGCCGCGACTTCTTCGTTCATCTCTTCATCGTGGTGCTTGGCATCCTAATCGCCATTGGCCTCGAGCAGGCTGTAGAGTACCTGCATCATCGCCACCTCGCCTCTGAAGCCAGGGTGGAACTGGCCAAGGAACGGAAACAAAATGTGGAAGCAAACGATTACAACATCTTTGCAACCCAACGCCATGAGCGCGACCTCCAGCATGATCTTGCTGTGCTGGACGCAGTGCGAGCGCACCAGCCGCTGCCGCCATGGCCTTTTATCATCCGCCGCCCCACTTCCTTTTACAGCGATGAGGAATGGCAGAATATTCGTCAGTCCGGCACCATCAACTACATCGGTGGCAATATCGCCGGAGGACTCCGGTTCAGACACACCATCGAGGATCAATTTACTGAACTGGCAAATCGGAGTTATGAGGAACTGGCCCGCGCCGCGTCCGTGCTCCGTACCTCCCGCGACCCTGCCACACGCAGCTTTGAGCAGAATATGGCGTTCGATGAGTTTTTCAAGGACATGGAAGCCGCGCACGAGAATCTTCCTCAACAGCAGGTCGACGCCACATTTGCCACCATGGTAGAGCCCGGGAATGTTGCCGCTCTGAAGCCAGCCCAGATCGATGACTTCGAGCGTGCCATTCAGATCGCCCTTGCCGAAGATGACGCCATGCTGAATGACTGCTTCACCATCAAGCGCAACCTCGTCCGGAATCCGGTGCCGTAGTCTCGCATCTGCACCGCCGTCTTCCCGAGCGAAGCCCCGTTGAGCGCCGAAGAGCCTGCCCTGAGCAGCCGCAAGCCGAGTCGAATGGGAGGGCCCCCATGTGTCCTTTTTGTTTGTCATTCCCGAAGGGAATCTGCGTTTCTACCGAGCGGCGCAACCAAGCTAGCGTGGATGATTGACCCGCACAAACCCTCTTTTCCTCCCCACTCCTCACCCGCTGTTCAAAATCCCACCGCCGCAACCTGCTCATCCCTCACCCGCTTACCCCCTTTTCCCGCGATCCGCGCGCAGCTCTCTCGCACCACCCGCGCAGCCGCCTGTGAACAAACATGAAATCCCGCACCCAGTCCCAACCATCCTCACCACTCTTCCCAGCTCTCCAGCCTTCCACAGGCGGGTTTTCTGAAACCCGTCACCACCTCAAGTCACACGCCAGCAACATCTCCCACCCGTCTTCCACATTTCCCACGCCATCTATTACTGCTACTAGGTATTCTCTTTCTTCTAATCCAATAGTCTTTAGAAACCATCGCACCGAACATCCCAGGTGACCAATTCATGCGCTTGGGTGGGACAGCGCCACGACCTCTTGACGCCGTCATCCCGAGCGGAGCGCGTAGTCGAGGGAACCTCCGTGTTTGTCTTAATCCGCGCTCATCCGTGTCAATCCGCGGTCGCTCTGCCTTTCTAAATCGGTGCCCGTCGGTGTTCATCGGTGTTAAGCCTTTGTACTTTCGCATGAATCGGGGAATAAATCCTCGCTTTCCACAAAGAAAGCAGTCGCCTTCACAGCTGCTGGATCAATAGAATCATGTCGGTTGCTGCTGGCACCGTGCAGATTGCACCGTATTCGGTGTAACCTTTGCCCAAGCATCCGTTCGCGAACCCGTACCGGAGACGCCCATGCCCACCGCCATCAAGGATGCCGCCGCCAAGACCTCAGGAACGAATCAGGAGACCGAGATGACGACCCCCGCCGCACCCACCGGAAACCTCGAGATCAGCGTCTCCAAAGCCGAGCTGCTGCGCGAACTGACGGCCGCGCAGTCGGTCGTCGAGCGCAAGACGACCATTCCGATCCTGTCGAACTTCCTCTTCGAAGCAGACGGCGACACGCTGACCATCACCGCGACAGACCTCGACCAGTCCATCCGCACCTCCTGCCCGGCCAAGGTCAAGAAGCCCGGCGCCTGCACCATCCCCGCGCGCAAGCTGTACGACTACATCAAGCTGCTCGGCGACGGCGATATCTCCATCAAGCTCCAGGACAACCACTGGGTACAGATCCGCGCTGGCCGCTCCAACACCAAGATGGTCGGCATGGCCCGCGCGAACTTCCCCATGGTCGCCGAGTTCCCCTCCACCGGCTCGACCAAGCTCTCCGTCGCATCGCTGAAGAACATGATCGCCAAGACCATCTTCGCCATCTCCAGCGAAGAGTCGCGCTACACACTCAACGGCGCGCTGCTGGTCCTCAAGGCAGAGTCCATGGCCATGGTCGCCACCGACGGCCACCGCCTCGCGCACATTGAGAAGCTGGGCGAATCGCTCGACGGCATCACCGGCGA
Organism: Acidobacteriaceae bacterium; assembly: GCA_035552995.1. Lineage (GTDB taxonomy): Bacteria > Acidobacteriota > Terriglobia > Terriglobales > Acidobacteriaceae > Edaphobacter. The sequence goes on from DATNEM010000019.1 coordinate 17,852, forward strand.
AAAGAAGACCCTCATCCCGCGCAAGGCCTTGGGCGAACTGCTCTCGCTCCTCAACTCCACCGACGCCGAAACCCTCGACTTCGCCGACGACGAGCAGACCCTCTTCTTCCGCGTCGGCGGCCGCGTGCTCACCAGCCGCAAGCTCACCGGCCAGTTTCCCAACTACGAGGCCGTCCTCCCGCGCGACAACAACAAGTTCGTCATCGTCCGCTCCGAGGACCTGATGGGCTCCATCCAGCGCGTCGCGCAGTTCGCCGACGAGCGCTCCGGCGCCATCAAGATCCGGCTGGAGCAGAACGAGCTCAAGCTCTCCAGCTCCTCCACCGACTCCGGCGAATCGGAAGACTCCATCGAGACGCCCTACAACTACGACCCCCTCGTCGTCGGCTTCAACTCTTCCTACCTCATCGACTTCCTCAAGGCCACCGGCAACTCCGGCGAGGTCCGCCTGGAGTTCAAGGACGCCCAGTCCGCCGGCCAGATGCGCCCCGAAGATGCCTCCGACGACGTCAAGTACCGCTACATCCTCATGCCCATGCGCATCTGAGCTCCTTCGCGGAGGGCGAATCGCGCCTTCGGCGCAGCGAACTAGCCGATGCCGAACATTCTCGACTATCTGATCGACCGGGTGCTCCACGTCTCGCTTCTGAGACGTGGGTAAGCGCCAACGGCGCGCTCTATCCTAGCCTGGGGCAGAGCCCCAGGTACGTATCCCAATCACAGAACAGAGGGCTGTAAGCCCGACCTAAGAATCACGCCACAACCCTTCCCACCGCCGTCATCCCCAAGGGAAAACGCGCCAGTGGCGCATTGGGCCAAATAGCCCGATTTTGTAATTGTCATAACACTAGCGGGGACGTATAAAGGAGCGATTTTCAAGGAGCTCCTAATGAAGAGTTGTGTAGCCCTGTTTCTCTGCCTGCTCGTCCCCACTTTTGCATTTGCCTCTGACGCTAACGATTACAAAGTCATGTACGACGGCGGATCGCTCCAGAGCGTGAAATCTGGAACGGATGTCCGTCTTGTCATCGACCCGGATCGCGTGCGCATCGTCCACGGAAAAGAAGAGCTGGCAAACATACCGGCGGCTTCCATTACCGAGATCTCCTATGGCCAGGATGTACACCGCCGCGTCGGTGCTGCTATCGGCTTGGCCGTCGTCTCCTTAGGAGTGGGTGCACTGATGGCCCTCACGAAATCCAAGAAGCATTACATCGGCCTTACCTGGGTCGACGGCGACAAGAAGGGCGGCTTCGCCATGCAGTGCGACAAGAACGAGTATCGCGGTGAACTGACGGCACTCGAAGGCATCACTGGCAAGAAAGCCGTCGATTCAGACGCCATGACGGTGAAGAACTAGACATAAGCACTAGAGCGCCTTATACCCCGCCTCGGTCCGCTCCCGCAGCGCATCATCATTCACGCTGATGCCAATACCCGGCCTGTCGCTCACGTGCAGGAAGCCATCACTCAGCGCCACCGACTCTGTCAGCGACGTGTACTGCTTGTTCAGGTAGTAGGTCCATTCCAGAATCATGAAGTTCGGCACCGTCGCGCACACATGCGCATACGCCATCGTCGCCAGCGGCGACGCCACCCCGTGCGGCGCCACCGGAATCCCATACACCTCCGCCATCGCCGCAATCCGCCGCGTCTCCAGCAGGCCGCCGGTCTTCGACATATCTGGCTGGATGATGCTCAGCGCTTCCTTCTCGAGGAACGGCCGATACCCGTACCGGCTGTAGATGTTCTCGCCGGCAGCGATCGGCACGCGCGTATTGTTGCGCACGCGCAGCATCGCCTCCACGTCGTCGCTCGGCACCGGCTCCTCCACCCACATCAGCCGGAACGGCTCCAACTCGTTGCACAACTGGATCGCCGTCTCCACGTCGTAGCGCGCATGGCACTCCAGCGCAATGTCGTAACTCTTGCCCAGCTTCTCGCGATAGCTCGCAACAAATCCGACCATGTCATCCAGTTGCGCCGTGTTCAGGTGCAGCCCCCACAGCTTGCCGGGATCGAATCCCTTATTCAGCAGCCACGCATCGGGCGTGTAGTCCGGGCAGATCTTCAGCGCCTTCACGCCTGTCTGCGCCACCAGCGTCGCGGCCTCCTCCGGCGTCGCCGCATGAAGATAGACCGGCATCTTCTCGCGCACCCGCCCGCCCATCAGCCGGTAGACTGGCTCGTTCATCGCCTTGCCCGCCAAGTCCCACAGCGCCATCTCCACGCCGCTGATGGCGTTGAGGTATGGCCCGCCCATGCCGCGCATAAACAGCGGCGATGGCGGGCCGCCACCCGCGCGCTTCCATCCCCACAGGTCCGTCAGGATGCCTTCAATGTCCAGCGGATCGCGCCCCTTCAGCTGCGGCCCCATGTAGCTGTTGACGATGTCTTCGGCGCCGATCGTGTCCATCGTCTCGCCGGTGCCGGTGAGGCCCTGGTCGGTGTAGACGCGGATGAAGCGACTGTTGAAGCCATCCTTCAATCGCACCGCCCGTATCTCGCGGATGGTCAACTTCGGCGCGACACTCGTCCCTTGCGCGCGCGCGTTGGCCAGCAACGCACCATACGCCATCATCGACTGCTGTAAAAATCTTCGGCGATTCATCGAAGGCACGATACCACGCGGCATCCGTGAAAGACCAATGACTGCAGGCCGCGGAATCTTGCTGGTCCCAAATCACCAATCAGCGATTAGTAGATTTCACTATTAGGTATGCTCAACTTTGCCAAATCGAAGGCCAAAAACATACCTAAGTCTCGGGCTGGACCCTTCTTTGGTATCCACCGATCAACAACGTGATATTTCCCTGCTTTAACTCCCTCAATGATCCACTGCGATCCATCCGTCCCGGCTTGATCATTGACCGGATTGGGAGCATTCCAGAAGTGGTCTCCTTGAACTTTGGTGAGAAAAGCTTGAATCTCTTGCGCGGTTAGTTTGCGGAACGTGTCGGTCACGACTTGGCCGGGTTTGTATCCCCCAGCGCCACCCCCTTCTTTTGTCGTCAACATCCACGTTCCGTCCATTTGATGATCAAGTCGAATCGCCACCGGATGCTGGAATGTGCGGAGCCAAAGGAATCTGTAGGATTCGGCATCGGCGACCTTTGTAAGGGCGAATAGAGATGGCTCGTTCAGAGCTTTCAGCTGCGTTGAATACCATTCAGCCTTGAAGCCATCTCCACGCGAATCAAGCGACGACTTAGGAAAGAATTGTGAATAGCAAGGCGCAGCAACCAGATAAAGAGCAATTATCCAAAGGCGTAAGGTTCGCAAATCAACCTCTCATTTTCAGTCCTCATAATAGACACTGAACGCTCCATCGATGTTCCCGGAAGTATCACTGTTGGTATCGCAACGCACCCAGATGCACACACTGGGCATCGCTTTGCTTGACTGCGATTTTCGCAGGCTGCTACCTTCCTCACCACCCACTCAAAGCGCATCTTGCGCTACACGGAGAAGGCAATGCCCGCAGTCGGAGCAGTAAATCGAAAACGCTCGCTGCTCCTCGCGCAGGCACGGCAGCAAGTCGGAACAGCGTCCGCCGGCCCGCACGCCATCCGCGAGGTTCGCGCTTTTCCGATCCCCGCAACCCAATCGACCGCACCATATATAGTCCTGCAGATTCGTACAGCCTCCGGCCTCACCGGCTACGGCGAGTGCCGCACGCTCACCTCCGCCGAACTCAACTCCACCAAAGAAGCCATCACCGGCCGCGCCGCCACCAGCTACGAAGTCCTCGACCCTCTCGTCCCCCGCGCAGTGCTCGGCGCATTGAACATAGCCCTGCTCGACATCCTCGGCAAAGCGACCAACGCGCCCGTCTACCGCATCCTAGGCGGCCCAACGCGCAACAAAGCCCGCGCCATCACCCGCCTCTCCGGCAACACAGACGCCGAACTCGCCGCCGACCTCAAGCGCCAGTTCGCCGCAGGCTACCGCGCATTTCTTCTTCCTGTTCCGCCTCCAGCCGCCCGCAATCAGGGCAGCGAATTTGTGCGCACCGCAGTTACAAGATTTGAAGCCATGCGCGCCGCGGAACCCACCGCCGACCTCGCGCTCGAATGCAGCGCGGAGCTCTCCGCCGGCGACGCCGCTGCCCTGGCCACCTCGCTCGAAAAACTCCACCCGCTCTGGTTCGATGAGCCGTGCGCCGTCTCCAACATCGCTACCCTTCACAAAATCTCCGACGAAACCGTCGTCCCGCTGGCCTTCGGCCGCGACATCGCCAACGGCGGCATCTATCAACAGCTTCTCCGCGAAGGTGTCATCGACCTCCTCCGCCTCGATGTGCACACCCACGGCATTACCGGAATGCGCAAGCTCGCCGCCCTCGCCGAAACCTACTACGTCGACGTCGCTCCATGGCACGAAGGCGGCCCCATCGCCAATGCCGCAGCGCTGCACGCCGCCGCCTGCATCCCCAACTTCTACATCGCGCAACTCGTGAACCCCGCGCCCAATTCCATCCGCGACGGCTACTTTCAGCTCTCCGCCGCACCCGGCCTCGGCGTCGAAGTCGACGAGCGCGCGCTCGCAAAAGGAGCCATCGCATGAACCGCCGCAAATTCCTCGGCGGAGCAGCCATGGCTGCCGCAGCGCTTCCCGCATCCCGCCTCTCCGGCGCCACCGCCAGCCCGCCTCTCATCGAAAGCTGCGGCTGCGATCCCTTCGCCCAACAGGCCCCGGCCCGCGACGCCAGCTATGCCATCAATACCGGCTCCAACCCGCAGGCATTTATCGGCCTCGCCTCCAACCTGAAGATCACGAACCTCAAAGTCTTCGGCGTCTCCATTACGCCGAACTCCGACCGGCCATATGTCTTCGTCAAGATCGAGACCAATCAGGGCATCATCGGCTGGGGCGAAGGCACGCTGGAGGGCAAAGCCCAGTCCGTGATGTCGTGCATCCTGGACATGCGCGACTTCCTCATCGGCAATGACCCCATGCAGGCAGAGCACCTGTGGCAATCGATGTACGTGCACACCTTCTACCGCGCCGGCCCGGTCATCGGCTCCGCAATCTCCGCCATCGACCAGGCGCTCTGGGACATTCGCGGCAAGGCGCTCAACGTCCCCGTGTATCAACTCCTCGGCGGACCCTACGATGAGCGCGGCGTGCGCGGCTACTACCACGTGGAGAGCGTCGCGACGGACGAGGCGCTGGCCGAGCTGAAGCAGAACGCGGTGAGCGAAGGTGTCAGCTGCCTGAAGGTCGGCATGCCCGATCACGACTATGAATGGCTCGAGGGCAACGCAAAGATCACGCACGTTGTGAAGTATCTGGAGCGCATCCGCGCGGGCCTCGGCGACGGGATCGATATCGCCATCGACTTCCACGCCAAGATGAGCCCGTCGGTCGCCGTCATCATGTGCAAGGAGGTTGAGCCGCTGAAGCTGCTGTGGGTCGAAGAGCCGTGCCCGCCGGAAAACGTGCAGGCCATGGCGCGCGTCTCGCGCCGGTCGACAACCCCCATTGCAACGGGCGAGCGGCTGGTCGCAACCTACGGTTGCCGCGAGCTCATCGAAATGGGTATCGTCGACATTCTGCAGACGGACATCAATCACGTGGGCGGCATCTCCGCGCTATGGAAGGTGGCGGCCATGGCCAACATCTCGGACATCTCCATGGCGCCGCACGCCTGCGAAGGGCCGATCGACGGGCTCGCCACGCTGCACGTCGACACCTCCATACCGAATCTTCTTGTTCAGGAGATTTGCAGCTTCGTCGTGCCCGGACAGAAAGAAAAAATCTGGGCGGAGTGGTTCGGCTTCCCCGCAATGCGCATGGTGAACGGCCGCGTTCCGCTGCCCACCGGCCCCGGGCTTGGTTTCAACCTCACCGAAGAAGCGCTCGCCAAATATCCCTTTGGGGGCACCAAACCCATGGAGTTCGTCTATCACGCGGACGGCTCGGTCGCCGCCTTATAGGTCTATCCACACTCGCTGTCTATTCGCACATAGAACGGATGGGAACCCATAATTTTCACACCTGTCATTCTCAGTCCCGCCTTCGCGGGACGAAGAATCCCCGCATTGGTGGCTGCACAAATCCTCATCGCCGCCACAGCCTGCCCGTCAGCACCCCGAACAGAAATCCGCCGACATGCGCCAGATACGCTACGCCGCCGGTCTGCACATAGTGCGCCACTTGGCCTGCGTTGAATAGCTGCAGCAGAAACCACACGCCGATCAGCAGCACCGCCGGAACATACGTGATGCGCTCGAAAAGCAGGAAGAAGAGCGCCGTCTTGATCTCGTCGCGCGGGTAGATCACGATAAACGCGCCCATCACCGCGGCAATCGCTCCGCTGGCGCCCAGGTTCGGCACGGTCGAGAACGGAGAGCCCGCGATCTGCGCGAAGGCCGCGACGATTCCTCCGATCAGATAAAACGCGAGGAAGCGAAACCGCCCCATCGTGTCTTCGATCTCTGGCCCGAAGGCCCACAGGAAGATCATGTTGCCGATGATATGCAGCCATCCGCCATGCATGAACATCGCAGTCAGGATGGTGAGCCACCCGTGGCCCGCCATGATCCTCGCGGGAATCACCGAGAACGTGTAGACAAACCGCGGGCCGTTGACGAGTTCCTGCCAGAACATCCACGCGTTCGCCACGATGATCAGCACCGTGATCACAGGCCAGTGCTTCAGCCGCCGCGACGCGTCCCCCAGCGGGATCATGCCTCCCATGCGTCTCTCCTCTATTGCCTTAGATCAACTTCCGTCGCGCCTTGTCCGCCCTGGTTGTGCGGCGGTTCGCTGATGTTCGCGACATTCGGATGGCTGCGCAGAAACTCCCGCAACGTGCGCCGCAGCACTCCCATTCCGGTGCCATGTACGATGCGCACATGCGGCAGGCCCGCAAGAAATGCCTGATCGATGAACCGCGACACCTCATCGTGCGCTTCGTCCGCCGTTCGGCCGATGACGTTGATCTCCATCGGGGTGTAGTCAGGATTGTTCGCGGTCTGGATGGTCACACCGCCCTTACGCCGTGCTGCCTCTATCGGAGTAACCGCCGCAACCGGCGTCACCTCCACGATGTCGCTTGCCGGCACGCGCATCTTCATCGTGCCCACCGTGACCTCGTAGTTCTTCGCGTCGATCACGCGCGCCACGCGACCTTCGCGGCCCAGGCTCCTCAACTTCACCAGGTCTCCGGCTTTGATCTCGCGCGCAGCTTCCGTGCGTGGCTTCGCTGCAGTTGGCAAGGCGCCCTTATCCGCGCCGCTCACATGGGCCACGACCGCCTGTTGGAACTCCTCCGCGAATTCCCTTCGCGCCCGCGCTGTCCTCAGCGCCGAATCACGCTGAATCTTCCGCGCCAATGCCTTGTCGTCAATCTGCTTCACAATCTCTTTCAGCTCGCCTTCAAACTCCCCGAGCAGCGCATTCAGCTTCGCCTCCAGCTCCTTTGTCCGCGCCTTCTGCTCGGCGCGGCCCTCCGCCTCCAGCTTCTCGCGGTCTCGTGACAGTTGTGACTCGCGGAGGTTCAATTCATTGCGCTCTCTCGCAATCTCCGTCAGCTGCATATGCAATTGGTCCAGCAGCGCGCCGATATCGGCGGCCTGCGTCGTCAATTGTGCGCGCGCCTCCGCAAGAATCTCCGGCGAGAGGCCAAGCCGCTCGGCGATGTTCAGCCCGGCCGATGCCCCCGGCACGCCCAACCGCAGCTCATACGTCGGCGAGAGCGTCGCCTGATCAAAACCCACCGCCGCATTCAGCACACGATTTGAAAAAAAATCTCTGGGTGCCCCATTCGTACCGCGAAGCGTGACGGGTGGGGAAGAATCAGCTCGGTGCTCTTCATCACGCGATCTCGCCGCATACACCTTCATCGAGGTCAAATGAGTCGTGATGCACGTCCACGCCCGCGCTGCAAGAAAGTGCTCCGCGACTGCGACGGCCAGCGCAGCACCTTCTTCCGGATCGGTCGCCGACCCAAGCTCGTCCAGCAGCACCAGCGAATCTGCATTCGCCACCCGCGCAATCCGATCCACATTCAGCACATGCGCGGAGAAACTCGACAGCGCCGACTCGATCGATTGCGCATCGCCAATGTCCGCATAAATCGCCTCCAGCATCGGCAGCGTGGCGGCCTCGGCAGGAACCGGCAATCCCGCCTGCGCCATCAGCGCGAGCAGGCCGACCGTCTTGAGCGCGACGGTCTTGCCGCCCGTATTCGGCCCGCTAATCACCAACTGCCGCGCCGCCGGTTCAAGAGCCAGCGTCGTCGGCACCGGTGCTTCGCCAGTCCGCCGCAACCGCAACTCCAGCAGCGGATGCCGCGCAGCACTAAGCTCCAGGCGATCGGCAAACACCGGCCGTACACACGCCAGCTCATTTGCGAATCTCGCGCGCGCAAAGTGCGACTCGATCTCGGCCAGCACGGATGTGCCTGCAAGAATCGCATCCGCCTGCTCGCCGATCGCGCCGGTCATCGCGACCAGAATGCGATGGATCTCGCGCTGCTCCTCATCCAGCAGCCGCACCAGTTCATTGTTCTGCTCGATGGTTTCCAGCGGCTCGATGAAGACAGTCTGGCCCGACGACGACGACCCATGGATCACACCCGGCACCCGCCGCCGGAACTCTGCCTTCACGGGAATTACGAAGCGCTCGCCGCGCACCGTGATCAATTCTTCCTGTGTCGAACCCTCGCTCGACAACGCGCGCAGCGACTTCCGCAGGCTCTCCTCAATCGCGCGATGCTGCCGCTCCATCGCGCGCCGGATGCGGCGTAGCTCGTGGCTCGCATCATCCGAGAGGCTGCCGTCGGGCTCGATCTTCCCGCGCAGCGCGTGCAGCAGCGGCGCGAAGTCATGTCCCACAATCGGCTCGGACAACTCCACAATCCCCGAACCCACTGAATGTCCGGGTGCCCCATCCGTACGCGTGTTTTGCGGACGGGTGGGGTGAACACTTCCTCTATCCCCCCTCACCGCCGCCCGCCACGCCGCCAGCCGCTCAATCAGCGACAGCAGCGTATTGATCTGCTGGCCCTCCAGCGCCACACCCTCCACGCGCGCCTCATCCAGTAGCGCCGTCGGGTCGAACATCCCCGCAAAATCAAAACTTCCTCCGCCCGTCAAAAATCCGCGAATCTCCGCGGTGCGCTGCTGCTGTGCGTCAATCCACGCAGCGTTCGCGCTCGGCTCGAGCGCTAAGATCCAGCCGCGCCCAAGCGGCGAGGCGGCCAGCGAGGCGATGTGCTCGCGCAGGCGCGGCCACTCCAGCGCCCCCGCCGCCGTCTCCACCAACATCCCCGGAATCTCCGGCAACAAACCCATCTTCCAATCGTAGCGGGTGTATTCCTTCGTCATTCTGGAGCGCAGCTCCAGAATCTCCGTATTTACCTTTTCCTAACCCGCCACCGATCCGTGCCCCATTCATCGCGCGCTGTTGGCGCGATGAGTGGGATTGCGCCCATGAAGATTGAACTCGCGCGAAAAGAGCTGTCAGCTTACAGCTCCAGAATCCTGACTTCGTTCGCACACATCTCGCTCCTCGCTTCCCGCTCGAACCACGAACCTAGCCCCTCGAACCTCGACTACACTCTTCTCATGAACTTCCCTGCTACGCGGATGCGTCGGCTGCGCCGGACGGCGGCGCTGCGATCGCTCGTCCGCGAGACGCACCTGCATCCCGGCGCGCTGATCTATCCGCTCTTCCTCTGCCCCGGCGAGGGTGTCCGCAAAGAGGTCTCGTCGATGCCCGGCGTCTTCAACCTCTCCATCGACGAGGCGGTGAAGGAGGCCGAAGCCTGCGCTGCCCTCGGCATCGGCGGCCTGCTGCTCTTCGGCCTTCCCTCGGAGAAGGATGAGCAGGCCAGCGGCGCATATGCGAACGACGGAATCGTCCAGCAGGGGCTGCGCGCCATCAAAGGCAATCGCAAGCTCGATTCGCTGGTCGCGATCGCCGATGTCTGTCTCTGCGAGTACACCTCGCATGGCCACTGCGGCATCGTGCGACGAGACACCTCCCCGGATTCCGCCCATTTCGTCGTCGAGAACGACGCGAGCCTCGCGCTGCTGGCCAAGACTGCGGTCTCCCTCGCGCAGGCCGGCGCGGATATCGTCGCCCCCAGCGACATGATGGACGGCCACGTCGCCGCCATCCGCGAGGCCCTCGACGCGGCTCCGCGAACTCACCACGAATCCGTGCCTCATTCATCGCGCAGCGATGAGTGGGATCGAGCCACAGCTACCTTGTCCGAAACACCCATCATGAGCTACGCCGCCAAGTTCGTCTCCGCCTTCTACGGGCCGTTCCGCGAGGCCGCCGACTCCGCCCCGCAGTTCGGCGACCGGCGCAGCTACCAGATGGACGGGGCAAATCTCCGCGAAGCCATGCGCGAGATCGACCTTGACGTAGCCGAGGGTGCGGACCTGCTGCTGATGAAGCCGGCCGGCACGTACCTCGACGTCATCCGCGCGGCGCGGGAGCGTTTCGAGTTGCCGCTGGGCGCCTACCAGGTCTCCGGCGAGTACTCCATGCTGCACGCGGCGTTCGCACGCGGCTGGCTGGAGCCGGAGCGCGCGATGATGGAGTCGCTCCTCTCCATCCGCCGCGCCGGCGCCGACTTCATCGTCACTTACTTCGCCAAGGACGCGGCAAAAATACTCTCGTAGCTCGCACGCAAAATCTACGTCGCCTTGCAACTCTCCTGCGGTATCCTTGGGGCGCATTCCATTCAGGTTGAGCGAGAGGTAGTGATGGAGACAAGTTCAGTGACGACGGTGGGACTGGTAGTGCTGGGTGTGGTGGCGCTGGTGCTGCTGGTCCTTGTGATTAAGACGCTGTACACGGTGCGCACCGCAACCGCGGGCGTAGTCGAGCGCTTCGGCAAGTTCAACCGCATTGAGCAGGCTGGCCTGCATGTGCTGGTGCCGTTCGCCGAGAGCGTCTACTTTGTGAACCTGCAGGTGCAGCAGGCACAGTTCCAGGTGGAGACCAAGACGCATGACAACGTTTTTGTGCAGATTCCTGTCAGCGTGCAATATCAAATCCTTCCCGACAAGATTTACGACGCGTTTTACAAGCTGAGCTCGCCGCAGAAGCAGATTGAGAGCTTCGTCTACAACTCCATCCTGGGGCATGTGCCGAAGCTCTCGCTCGACGAGACGTTCGAGCAGCAGTCGGGGATCAGCGTGAATGTGAAGACAGAGCTGGACGCGATCATGAGCGGCTTCGGCTTCAACATCCTTACGGCCCTCGTCACCGACATCATCCCGGACAGCAAAGTGAAGGACGCGATGAACGACATCAACGCGGCGCAGCGCGCGCAGGTGGCTGCCCAGGCGCGCGGCGAGGCGGACAAGATCCTTAAAGTGAAGCAGGCCGAGGCGGAGGCGGAGTCGAAGGCGCTGCAAGGTAAAGGCATCGCGGCGGAGCGGCAGGCGATCATCGAAGGGCTGCGCTCGTCGATCGAGAACTTCCGCGAGAGTGTGCCGGGCGCAACTCCGGAAGATGTGATGGCGCTAGTCCTTCTGACGCAGTACTTCGACACCCTGAAAGACATTGGCACCCGCGCCGGGAACAACACCATCTTTCTGCCCAACAATCCCGGCGCTGCCAACGAATTTATGACGCAGATCCTCGGCGGCCTGCGCGGCAGCATGAACGCGGGCAACGGCAAGGCCGGTGGTGTCGGGCTTCCCGTCGTCACCCCCCTCGTCCCCCCACCCCTCGTCCAGAGCTAAAGCAACGCCACGAAAGATCACGCCTGTCATTCTGAGTCGTAGCCGAAGAAATCCCCGCATTTGTCTTCTGCCCGAACTCTGACCACTCCGTGCCCCATCCATCGCGGTCTTATCGCGATGAGTGGGATCGCGCCCCGAAAGATCACCCGCTACTCTTATACAAAAGATCACCCGCTACTCTTATATCGATGGATAACGACACCATCGTCGCCATCTCCACCCCCCCCGGCCGCGGCGGCATCGGCATCGTGCGTCTCAGTGGCCCGCGCGCTCGCGCCATCGCCGCGCCCATGTTGCGCCTCCGACATGATCTCGAACCCGGCCGCGCCCGCTTTGGCGACCTCCTCGATCTCACATCCTCCGTGTGCGATCCCGAATCTCCGGGTGCCCCATTCGTACCGCGAAGCGGGACGGGTGGGGAAGAACACGCTTCTATCGCTCTTGACCAGATCGTCGCCACCTTCTTTGCCGCGCCGCACAGCTATACCGGCGAGGACGTGATCGAAATCGCCATGCACGGCGCGCCCGTTCTGCTGGAGCATGTAGTGCGCCAATGCTGTGCGCCTAGTCGCGAAGGAAAACCAGGAGCCAGGCTGGCGGAGCCGGGGGAGTTTACACAGCGCGCGTTTCTCGCAGGACGCCTCGACCTGACGCAGGCCGAGGCTGTTGGCGACCTGATCGAGTCGTCCACCATGGAACAGGCGCGCGTTGCGGCACGCCAGATGGGCGGCGCTCTGGCGCGTACAGTCGCGCCCGCCAAGGCGGAGCTAGTCGCGCTGATCGCGGCCATGGAAGCTGGCATCGACTTCGCCGAAGACGATATCGATGTGATGCCTGCGGCGGAGATCGCGCGGAGAATTGCTGCGGTGCGCGAACCGCTCGCCGCCCTCGAACGCAGCTTCGCCACCGGCCGCATCGTGCGCGAAGGGTTCAAGCTGGCGATTGTCGGCCGCCCCAACGCCGGCAAATCCAGCCTCTTCAATCGCCTCATCCAGCGCGAACGCGCCATTGTCACAGCGACTCCGGGAACCACCCGCGATCTTGTAACCGAAACCGTTGCAATCGATGGGATTCCTGTCGAATTGATTGACACGGCCGGCCTGCGGGAGGCAGCGGACGAGGCCGAGCGCATCGGGATCACCAAATCGCGCGAAGCCATGGCGGATGCCGACCTCGTCCTCCTCGTCGTCGACGCCTCCGGCCCCGACCACGCCAACGACATCCACCTCGAAACCGAAGGTCGTCCCCGCATCATCGCCCGCAACAAGATCGACCTCGCGGCCACTTCGAACCCCGAACCTCGCCCCTCGCACCTTGTCGCCATCCCCACTTCCGCCCTCACCGGCGAGGGCATCGACCAGCTACGCGCGGCGATCGTGCGCGCCGTTGCAGGTGACGAGCGCGGGCTGCGCCAATCGGGAATGCTGACGAACCTGCGGCAGCATCAGGCGATCGGGCAGGCGCTGCGCGGGCTCGACGCTGCAACGGCAGCGATCACTTCCGCGACCCCGCACGAGATGCTCCTGCTCGATCTCTACGAAGCCTTGCGCGGCCTGGACGCCCTCACCGGCGCAACCACGAACGAGGATGTCCTCCAGCTGATCTTCTCCACCTTTTGCATCGGAAAATAGGCTCGGCCGCCAGGCGAAATTCAAGAAAATACTGGGCATTTCGCGGCAATTGGCTGCCACTGGAGTTGTATGGGCGTGCCTGCTGCCGGGCGATACGGTGTCAATAGACCCCGCGACTTGAAGCCTCTCTACGGCTCGGAGGAAGAAGAGTTTGAAGCCCCGTCCCGGTATCACGATTGCGATTGTTGTCGGGACCCTTGCGTTTCTGGCGCCCATTCTTGCTTCGCTGCTCCTCGCATGGAGGCAGGGCATCAACGATGAAAAGGCGCAGGGGGTCCGCTACGCAGCCGAGGTGGTACGGCGTGGCGAAGAGACCGCGCATCAGTTTGGCCGCGCCATTCAACTTTTGAATACAGACCATCTCGCGCCCTGCTCGCCGCAGGAGATCCAGTTGATGCGGCAGATCGACGTGGGATCAAGCTATCTGCAGATGGTTGGCCGCATCTCCGGTGACACATTGGAATGCACCTCTCTGGGCACCACACAGCCGATGCACCTGGGGCATGCCACCCTGACGACCGACCATGGCGTGCACGAGCGGATGGACGTTCACCTCGGGTCCGGGCACTGGGACCACCTGGACCTTGTGGACCGGGATGGCGTTGCTGTGCTGGTCGACTCCACACTGCTCATCGATCTGCAGACCGAAGGGAACGGAATTGGTCTCGCGATGATTGTTCCCTCGAACCCGGACCACGCGAAGCTGGCGGAAACGACAGAGCGGTTCCGTGCCAATTGGCTGAACCCGCTCGGCCGCGGCAACTCCGCTAGCTATATCGATGGCGACTATGTCGTGTCGCAGGTGCGCTCCAGGACGACCGATATCGCCGGCATATCGGCGGTGCCCACCCGCTATGCATACCACCACGTGAAGCAGTTTGCGGCCATCTTCCTGCCTATCGGCGCATTGTGCGGTATCGGGTTCGCGTGGGCCGTGCTGTATATCTCTCGCGCGCGCTCATCGTTGCCCGGGCTGGTGCGTGCCGCAGCGCGGCGCGGCGATTTCTTTGTCGAGTATCAGCCGGTGGTGGAGATTGCGACCCGCCGTGTCATCGGCGCTGAGGCGCTGGTGCGCATGAGGCGCGGCAACACCGTAATCAGCCCCTCAAATTTCATCGGTCTGGCAGAGGAGAGTGGCGCCGGCCGGCTGATCACGCAGAACGTGATTCGCCTCGTCTCCCGCGATTTGCCCAGGCTGCTCACCCTCTGTCCTGACTTCCACGTTGCCATCAACCTGACGGCGACCGACCTGAAGAACGCCGATACCGCCGAGCGCCTGGAAGACTTGCTGCGCCGCACCGGAGCGTCGCCGCGCAACGTCGTGCTGGAAGCGACCGAGCATGGCTTCGTCAACGGCCCGGAGTGCCGGCAGCTAATTTCGGCTTTGAGGCAGCGGGGATTTCGCGTCGCCATCGACGATTTCGGGACGGGCTACTCCAGCCTGGCATGCCTGCAGCAGCTCCATCTCGATCTTCTAAAGGTCGACAAGGCCTTTGTGGAGACGATCGGAACAGATGGCGCCACCAGCGAAGTGGTGCTGCACATCATTGAGATCGCCCGCTCGCTCCAACTGCAGCTCATCGCGGAAGGCGTTGAGACCGAGGCGCAGGCCCGCTTTCTGCTGGATCGCGGCGTCGAGTATGGGCAGGGCTGGCTCTTCGGCAGGCCCATGGCCATGGAGAAGCTTTGCGAACTGCTCACCGAAGACGATCTGCTCGTCCAACTGGAAAACGCATATCCCGACGGTGTTTACGCCGGGTCCCAGGCTGTTTCGTAGCGCGGCTCAAGGCCAGCAGGTGCGCCGCTTCACCTTGCACCAAAGTGCGTCGGAGCGGTTCCCGATCCGTATTCCCTGGTATCCATCGAAGTCAGCGCACAGCCTGGCATCGTGGTATTCGGAGAATCTGAAACGAGCCGACATGATCCTCCTGCCCTCGGACGTAAGCACGATGAGATGCGTGTCCCGCATTTCCAGACCGTCAATTACTGCCGGTGCCTTGTGCGGCCAGCGGATTGCCTTCCGCCCATCGATGCGCACGGTGAGTGTATTTGGGTTGTAATCGCCGCCGGGCGAGACTCTGGTTGGTCGTTCGGGCGAATTGGGCAGAATGCAGACGCTGCCGGTTGCACCGGCAGTATCGGCCGACGGCCTGTGCGAAGCGGAACTGCCCGGATGGGCGAGTATGCCCAAAAGCAGTATCCCGCTCGCACTGAGAGCCATTCGCTTCACGTGAACACTCTATCCCGACTTGAATCAAGCTGGCCGGCGTCCTGAATCCAGTGAAAAGCCGATCCGCAGCCGGTTGCCGGCCGCCGCGCGCTCATACTCCAGCGAATCGGCGAATCTCCGCAGCAGCCAACGCCCTCGGCCGAACTACTTCAGCGAAACCACGATCTGGCTGTCAGGATAAAGACCATCGGGCCTGCCCGCGCTGGCAGGCTTTCCTTGTATATGAAGCTCCACGCGCAGGGTGTAGCGCTTCTTCGCCTGGAAGTCTGTGCTCACAGCATTCGATGTCTTCGTCACCGGGCCGCTGGTAGATGTAACGAGGAACTGCGCCGTGCCCGGCGGCAGATAGGTACTGACGTTGTTCCCCGCCGTATTGTGCGAGTAGGCGTGTCCGTTCATCTCCACGGTGAACGGAACCCCGGGCGGAAAGCCGCTCGAGTCCAGCGTCAGCTTCGCATTCGTCTTGGGGTCAAGCTTCGCGGGATCGAAACCAAGCGCGCCTGCCACGGGTGCAGCGGGTGCACTGGTCGGCGCCGGAGCCGTTTTCGGCTGCAGCGCATTCGAGATGTTGGTCGCGGCATTTTTCACGAAGCTGCCAAACGACGAACCGCTTTTGGGCTGATCGGTTGCGGCAGGAGTCGTCGTGGATGTGGCCTTGGCAGCAGGCGTCACGGAAGCGGTCGATTTCGCGGGCGTACCCGGCGAGGGTTTGGCGGTACCCGGAACAGTCGTGTTGGCTTTGCCGGTGGCAACGGAAGCGGTTGCAGTGCTCGCGGCCCCGGCTGCGGCTGATTGCGTTGTCTGCGGAGCCTGTACGGGAACGGCGGCGGGCGCTCCGGTCGCCACAATTTGCGCTGAGCCGGTTGGAGTCGCTGCCGCGGGTGGAGGCGCAGATTTCCGGCTGTGCATCGCGAACCATGCTCCCGCACCGAGGACCACAACCGCTGCCGCTCCGAGGATCGGTAGCAGATTCGACTTCTTCGCCGCAGGGGAAGTTTGCCCCACGGATGGAGCCGCAGCCGCGGGAATCGCCGTCGCATTGGCCGGAGTTGCGGCAACCGGCACGTTGACGGAAGCAGGTGGCAGCGCAGCCTCCGGCATCACGCGCACCGGCTCAACCAGTGTGGCGTCCGTATCGCCGATGGGCGCGAAGGTGCGTGCCGGCGGCGCAACCGGAATCTGTGCCGACTTTCCGGAGCGAACGTCGCCCAGCTCCTGGGCCAGCTCCTCGGCGGTCTGGTAGCGGGCGGCGGGGTCCTTCTGCATGCACCTAAGGATGATGTCCTCAAACCGCGCGGGCAGCGAAGGGTTCAGCTTGCGCGGCGGGATCGGCTCCGTGTGCACCACCTTATAGAGCACGGTGGTAAGGCCTTCGCCGGGAAACGGTTGTTCGCCGGTGGCGAGCCAGTAGAGCACCACTCCCAGCGAAAAAATGTCCGCGCGGCCATCCACCGGCGCGCCGGTGAACTGCTCCGGCGGCATGAAGGCCGGCGTCCCCAGCATCTTGCCCGTCATGGTCGCCTCACCCTCGGCCAGCTTGGCGATGCCGAAGTCGGTGATCTTGGGCCGCTCCACGCCATACGTCTCGCGCGAGGTGACGAGGATGTTCGCCGGCTTGATGTCGCGATGCACCACGCCGCGCTGGTGCGCATATCCAAGCGCCTCGGCGATGTTCTGCCCAATCTCGCACATCCGGTTCAGGCTCAGCCGCTCGCCCTGCGTGCCCGCGTGCGCCAGCGTCCATCCGTTGACGTACTCCATCACCAGGAAGGGAGAGCCGTCATGCTCGCCCATGTCGAACACGGACACGATGCCGGGATGCGTCAGGTTGCCGGCGGCGCGCGCCTCGCGGAAGAAGCGCTCGCGAAACTCCGAACCCTGATCGCTGGCCAGCGCGGCGGAGATGATGGTCTTCACCGCGACGATGCGGTCCATCGCCGGGTCCTTCGCGCGATAGACCGCGCCCATGGCTCCGCGGCCCAACTCGCCGAGGATTTCATACCGGCCGATCTTCTGGGGATCGCTCATGCTTCGTCCCTGAGGAACTCCATCACCGCTCCCAGCGGGGCGGACTTCGTATCTTCTGCGCTGCCAGTGTAGCGGACAAGCAGCAAAGTCAGGTCATCGGCCTGCTCCGCGCCTGCGCTGAACTGCTCCACCGCCGCGATCACGGCGGCCTTGGCATCCTCCAGCGGCGACGCATAATGCGTGGCAAGCGTCTCGATCAGCCGCGGCACGCCGAAGAACTCGTCGCTCACGTCGGCGGCCTCGCTGACGCCGTCGCTGAAAAGCACCAGCGTGTCGCCGGGCTCCAGCTTGGCGTGCGCGATCGTGTGCTGCGCCTCCGGGATCAGGCCAATGGGGAATGATCCTGCGGTGTAAAGCTCGGTGACTCCGTCGCGGCCGATCAGCAGCGGCGACGGATGGCCGGCGTTCACGTATTCCAGGTTGCCTTCGCGGTCCAGAATGCCGAAGAACGCGGTCGCATAGCGGCCCACCTCGGCATGCGAGCACAGAAAAGTGTTGACATGGCGGAAGGCACGCTCGGGCGGGACATCTAGGCTCATGGCGGAGAGTGCGCCCTGCAGCATCGGCGTCAGCAGCGCTGCCCCAAGGCCCTTGCCCGAGACATCCGCGATGACGAACGCTGTGCGCTGCGCGTCGATCGGGAACACGTCGAAGTAGTCCCCGCCCACCTCGGTGCACGGCACATTCGCCCCGCTGATCGCCAGATGCGGCGAGTGGTGAAACTCTTTCGGCAGCAGTGCCTGCTGAATCTGCCGCGCGATGCCCAGCTCGCGCTCGATGCGCTGGCGCTCGCGCTCATGCTCCACCAGGCGCGCGTTGTCCAGGATGCTCGCGCTCTCGACCGCAATCGCGTCGAGAATCTGGCGGTCCAGTGCTGAAAACGCCGCGGGCCGTTGCGAATCCAGATACAGCACGCCGAGGAATTTGCCCCGCTGGATGTGGATGAGCGATGCCTCCGTATTGGCACGCGGCATGGCGTAAAGAGGAATCGCAACCACCGCGCGCAAGCGTTGCATGACGATGCTCTGCGCGGCCTGCAGCACGCCGGGCGCGAGGTGAAGGTCTTCGGTGATGACGGAGTTCTGCTGCTCCACGGCCATGCCGATGGCGGTCTGGCTGGGCGAAAGCGTGCTGTTGGGCGAGAGCGGCTGCGCGCCCTTCTCCCGCGCCAGCCGTTGGCGCAGGCCACCATCCGCCGCCGCCTCCAGCAGCATGCCGCGGTCCGCGCCCGTCACCGTGATCGCGCGGTCCATCATCGCCTCCAGCACGGAGTCCAGCGGAAGCTGCGAATGCAGCAGCATGGTCGCTTCCAGCAGCAGCTTCAGCTTGCTGAGCCCGCCGGAGGTGGCATAGTTTTCGGCGACGCTTTCCATGCGCGTCATCAGCGTCTGCAGCGACGGCGACACGCGGTCCGTGATGCGAAAGACGAGCGTGTACGAATCTTCGAGACCAAAGCTGATCACGTCACGGTCTTCCAGCGGCTTGCGGTCGATCTTTTTGCCGTTCACAAAGACGCCCAGCCGGTGCCCGCGGTCCTCAATCCAGAACTCGCCCGCATCCTCTACCAGCGCGGCGCACAGCCGCGACACGCGTGGGTCCGGCAGCGGCAGATGGTTCCCCGCCTCGCCGCGGCCGATCAGAAATGGCAGCTGCGTGACGACCACACGCTCGCGTGCGCTGTCCGGCGCGATGACGTCGATCGATGCGTCCCTGCTTGCAGAGAGGTTCGACATGAGGGTTCTGGCAGTGCAGCGATTCTATCGCGCAATGCCGGTTTTCGCGGAACTGGATTTGGCGAAACGGCGTAAGAAGAGGTGCGGGCGGTAGAATTGGCGTCGCGCTACTACAGGATGTTTCGGGGGAAAGTCATGAGCAAGCTGGCAAGCGGCCTTGCAGCCGGTATGGTTTGCGCCGCAATGGCTGCGGCGTCCGGGGTCCTCGCATCTCAAAGTTCCGCACAGCCGCCCGCGCCTGCGGTCGCCGCCTCCCCGGCGCCTGCCGAAACGCACGCACCGGGCGACATCTCCGGAACCTGGCAGGGCACGCTGGTGGTGCCGGCGCAGGGCAATCGTTCGGAGCAGAATTTCCGGCAGGTCGTAAAGGTGTCGAAGAAGCCCGACGGCAGCTGGAGCGCGGTGGATTACAGCATCGACCAGAAGTCGCCGGGAATGGTCGGCTCGGACGTGAAGTTCGAGGGCGGTACGTTTAAGTACGCAATTCCTGGAATCGGCGGCAGCTACCAGGGCAAAGTAAGCGTGGACGGCAACTCCATGGTGGGCACGTGGAGTCAGGGTGGCGATCTGCCTTTGAACATGGTGCGCGCGACGAAAGAGACAGCGTGGGACATTCCGGAGCCGCCGGCGCCTCCGAAGCCGATGGCCGCCGACGCCGATCCGGACTTCGAGGTCGCGACCATCAAGCCGAACGTCTCCGGCGCGGCAACGATGCAGCGGCTGACGATCAACGGGAAAGACTTCACGGTATTGAACGGCTCGCTGGGCGATCTAAT
>DATNEM010000020.1:0-5268 GCA_035552995.1 Acidobacteriaceae bacterium
GATCATTTTCGCCGCGCTCGACTCCGACATCGCGCGCGAGCTGGAGCCGAAGTTTGCCGCCGCCGGATGCGCCGTTGTCTCGAACTCCAGTGCGTTCCGCATGACGCCCGACGTGCCACTGGTGGTGCCGGAGGTGAACGCCGACCATCTGGAGCTGCTGGAGCGCCAGAGCTGGCGCAAGGACTCTGGCGGCTATATCGTCACGAATCCCAACTGCTCGGCGATTGGCCTCGTGCTTGCGCTGAAGCCGCTGGAAGAGCGCTTCGGTATCGAGAGCGTTTTCGTCTCGACCATGCAGGCGGTAAGTGGAGCGGGTTATCCGGGTGTCGCGTCACTGGATATCCTCGGCAACGTGGTTCCATTCATCAAGAACGAGGAAGAGAAGCTGCAGGAAGAGGTGGGCAAGCTGCTGGGCCGCGCCGTATCCGACCGCTCCGGCGTTTCAAAGATCGAGATGCTGGACGCGAAGGTCAGCGCGCACTGCAACCGCGTCGCGGTGGAAGATGGCCACACCGAGTGCATCTCCATCAAGCTGCGCACGAAGGCTTCACGCGAGGAACTGCTCGCCGCGTGGCATGAGTTTGCTCCGCTGAAGCGGAATGGCCTCTTCACCGCACCAGAGCAGCCGGTCGAGTTCGACGCAAGTCCTGACCGCCCGCAGCCGCGCCTCGATCGCATGAGGGGCAACGGCATGGCGGCCACCGTTGGCCGTCTGCGCGAATGCAATCTGCTGGACTGGAAGTTTGTCGTGCTCTCGCACAACACCATCCGCGGCGCAGCCGGCGCGGCGGTGCTGAACGCGGAGGTCCTTGCTCGTCTTGGCAAACTCGCCGGATCGAAGAGCGACGCACAGAAGGCAGCGCAAAAGCCGGTGGCGGTGCTCGCGTGAGTCAAGGCAGTTCGAGTACGGAGCGGCCCAAGCTTGTCGTCATGAAGTTCGGCGGCACCTCGGTAGAGGACACGGCCGCCATGCGCCGCACCGCAGCTATTGTGCGCGGACGTCGCGAGCGCGGATTGCAACCGGTTGTTGTTGTCTCCGCCATGGCGAAGGTGACGGACCAACTGCTGGCCGCCGCCGCAGCGGCAGGACGCGGTGACAAGGTGGATGCGCTGGCGATCTCGTCGCGGCTGCGCCATCGGCACATCGAGACGGCCAACAATCTTCTCTGCGGCGATCTCTTCACTGAGGTCGAGCAATCGATTCATCGGCGCTTCGATTCGCTCGACGATCTGCTGCGTGGCATCTCCGCCGTAGGCGAACTTACACCCCGCACCAGCGACAAAGTTGTCAGCTACGGCGAGCGCCTCTCGTCGCGCATCGTCGCTGCTGCCTTCGCGCAGGAGGGACTCAACGGCGCGCACGTGGACGCGCGGCGCTGCATTATCACGGATGCGAACTACGGCAAGGCCATTCCGCAGGAGGCCGCCATCGAGCGCGCTCTCGCTGTTGAAGTGCTGCCGCTGGTTGAAGCCGGCAAGACCCCGGTGATGGGCGGGTTCATCGGCGCAAACGCCGAGGGAATTACTACCACGCTTGGCCGCGGCGGCAGCGACTTTACCGCAGCGCTTATCGGCGGAGGCATGCACGCCGGCGCTATCGAGATATGGACAGACGTCAACGGGATCATGACCACCGATCCGCGCATCTGCCCGGATGCGCTGCGCGTGAAGACCATCAGCTTCGAGGAAGCCGCGGAGATGGCCTACTTTGGCGCGAAAGTCCTGCACCCGGCGACGATCCTGCCTGCGGTGCAAAAGTCCATCCCGGTCTGGGTGCTGAACTCGCGCAACGCAGCGAACGAAGGCACGAAGATCACCGCTGTCGCGCCGCCCTGCGCAAGTCCATTCAAGAGCATCGCGGTGAAAAAGCGGCTCACAATCATCGACATCGTCGCCAACCGCATGCTGATGACCCACGGCTATCTGAAGCGCGTCTTCGACATCTTCGACAAGTACCGCTGCGTCATCGACATGGTTTCGACCTCCGAGGTTTCCATCTCCGTCACAGTCGACACCAATGAGCGGCTGCCGGACATCTGCGTCGAGTTGGAGAAGATTGCCGACGTGAAACTCGAAGGTTCCAAGGCGCTCATCTGCATGGTGGGCGAAGATATCCGCGGGCAGTCCGGCATCTCCGGCCGCGTCTTCTCGGCGATCCGTCACGTGAACGTGCGGATGATCTCGCAGGGCGCCAGCGAGATCAATATGAGCTTCATGATCGAAGAGGCGGATGTAGAAGAAGCCGTGCGCGCGTTGCACAAGGAATTCTTCTCAGCGCCGGATGCGACGGTCTTCGCCATCGAGGAACGCATCGCAGCGGCCAAGGCTTGAGCGCAGCAGTTCATCATTACCTTCACGGAGTGCAATAGACTTCCTTCATGCGAATCCTGGTGTTAGGTCAAGGCAAGACCGGCAAGCTGGTTGCCGAGGTTGCCGCCGAGCGCGGCCACAGCGTGCATGTCCTCGATGAGTTGGAGAACCAAAGCGCCGGCGCGCTGACGCCGCCGTTTGTCGCAGGCTTCGATGTCATCATCGACTTCACCACGCCGGAAGCGGTCGTTCAGAACATGCGCGCGTGTCTCGCCACCGGCGCAAAGATGGTGGTCGGTACTACAGGCTGGTACTCGTCGCTCGCGGACATGCGGAGCCTGGCCGAGCGCAAGCAGGCCGGCTTACTTTACGGCACCAACTTTTCCATCGGCGTGCAGGTGATGCTGCGCCTGGCGGAGCAGATGGGCGCGACGCTGGCCAACGCGGGATACAAGTTCTCGGTCGTCGAGACACACCACGTCAGCAAGAAGGACGCACCCTCAGGCACGGCGATTTCCATCGCGGAGATGGTGGAGCGCGGGGCCGGCGCGAAGATTCCGGTGCCGATCGAGTCGATGCGAGAGGGCGACGCCAAAGGCACGCATGTGCTGGAAGCGGTCAGCGACGCCGACAGGATTGTGCTCATGCACGATGCGTTCTCGCGCCGCGGCTTTGCGGAGGGTGCAGTGCGCGCCGCCGAATGGCTGGCCGGAAGGACTGGCTGCTACGACTTTCGCGATGTGTGGATGAACGCACTGGTTGGCTAACTTGCGCGCGATGCAATGCCCGCTTAGCCTTGAGGCATGAGCTCTGCTGCTGTGTCCGCACCCGCCTTTTCCTCTCTTTCCTTCGATCAAAAGCTCGATCGCCTCGCTGAAGTTGCCGTGCACGTGGGTCTCGGCGGCTTCCGTGAAGGCCAGGAACTGATTCTTACCGCGCCGACGGACGCGCTGCCGCTGGTGCGCAAGATTACGGATCACGCATATCGCGCGGGCGCTAAGCTGGTCACCACATTTTTTTCGGACGACGCGCTGGTTCTTTCGCGCTTCATCCATGCGCCCGACGCGAGCTTTGACTACGCGCCTGCATGGCTGCAGGACGGCATTGCGCGCGCATTCAAAGATGGCGCCGCACGCATGGCCATCGCCGGCGCGAATCCTGCGCTGCTGTCGGGCCAGGACCCCGCAAAGGTTTCGCGGGCAAACATTGCCGCCTCAAAGGCCGCCAAGCCCGCGATGGAACTCATCACGCGACATGAGATCAACTGGACCATCGTCGCTGCCGCTACGCCCGAGTGGGCGAAGCTCGTCTTTCCTGGAGAGCCGGTCGACCAGGCGATGGCGAAGCTGTGGGAGGCGATCTTCGCCACTTCACGCATCACGGGAGACGATCCTGTCGCCGACTGGCGCGCGCACGGCGAGCGGTTGAAGCAGCGCGTCGATATGCTGAACGCAAAGCGCTACTCCGCGATTCACTTCAAATCGCGCGACGGCGGGACGGATCTGCGCGTGGGCCTGGCCGATCAGCATCTGTGGGCTGGTGGCGGAACGACCGCCGGAAATGGCATTTATTGCCAGCCCAACATCCCAACGGAGGAGTGCTTCACCACGCCGCACAAGGACCGCGTCGACGGCATCGTGCGCGCCTCGAAGCCGCTCTCGCACCAAGGCACCCTGATCGAGAATATTCGCTGCCGCTTTGAGGGCGGCAAGATTATCGAGGCGACCGCTACAGCGGGCGAGGACGTTCTCAACCGGCTCATCTCGACGGACGAGGGCGCGCGCCGGCTCGGCGAGGTCGCGCTAGTGCCTGCTTCATCGCCGATCGCCAGTTCCGGCATGCTCTTCTGGAGCACGCTCTTCGATGAGAACGCCGCCAGCCACATCGCGCTCGGCCAGGCGTATTCGACCTGCCTGATGGGCGGAGAAAAGATGAGCGAGGGCGAACTGACCGCGCTGGGCGCCAACTCCAGCATCATCCACGTGGACTGGATGATTGGCACTGCGGAGATGGACGTTGACGGCATCACCTCGGATGGAAAGGCCGAGCCGCTGATGCGCGCAGGCGACTGGGCGTAAAAGAAGGCACTAAGCTACGTTAGAATTGTCCGTTCGCCGCTCACTCCATGACCATTGACACCCACGACGAGGAGTCCGCTGCCGATAGTGCGGGCCAGCCGAGCCGCACGCGCCGGCGCTTTGCTTACTTCCTCATTGCGCTGGCGGCCATTTTGATGCTGGCGTTCATTCCGCCGCTAATCAACGCCGGCCGTTTCCAGCACCGCGTGGATGCGGAGATCTCCGCTGCGCTCGGCCGTCCCGTGCACTTCGATCGCCTCTCGTTGAACCTGCTTCCGATGCCCGGGTTCACACTGGAGAACCTCGTCATCGAAGAGGATCCAGCGTTCGGGTATGAGCCTACGCTTCGCGCCGACGAGGTCCGCATCAACCTGCGCCTCAGCTCGCTGTGGCGGCACCGCGTTGAGTTTTCTTCCATCTCCTTCACCGATCCCAGCGTCAACCTGGTGCATACTTCGGACGGCCGCTGGAACCTTCAGGGCCTGTTGTTGCAGGCCTCGCGCATCCCCGCCGCGCCGACCGCGCAGCCGCACGCCGGGCCGGCTCCGCGCTTTCCGTATATCGAGGCCACCGGCGCGCGTGTGAATCTCAAGCTCGATCAGGAGAAGACTCCGGTATCGCTGATCCACGCAAACTTCGCCCTCTGGCAGCCCGCCGAGCACCAGTGGCATCTTCGCATTGAGGCGGAGCCCGTCCGTACTGACATAGCACCGGGCGCGAGCGGCACGCTGCGCATAGAAGGCACACTCGGCGGCGACAGCGACCATAGCTCGCTGGCTGCGATGCCAATCGATCTGCATGGTAGCTGGCAGGATGCGCAACTCGGCGGACTGACCAGCCTCATTCTGGGCCGCGACGCCGGCCTGCGCGGCGATCTCGC
>DATNEM010000021.1:0-5839 GCA_035552995.1 Acidobacteriaceae bacterium
GACCCGGAACCCGTAAGCCCATCTCTGCCCGCGCCCGATCCCGGGGTCTACCATCCAAATCCGTCTATCCCAGTCCCTCCAGCAACTAACAATTAGCAACTGACAACTAAGCTATAGGTATGAATCTTTTTATCCTCCGCCATGCCAGCGCCGGCGTGAAGCGGCCCAACCCTGTGCTCGACCGCAAGCGCCCGCTCGACAAGGACGGCAAGCGCCACTGCATCCAACTCGCCCACGTGCTGGGCGCGATGAAAGTTCAGATCGACCTCATCGTCTCCAGTCCGCTAAAGCGGGCCATGCAGACTGCCTCTTTCGTCGGCACCGAAATGGGCTACGAAGCGGCAATCGTGAAATCGAACGCGCTGGCGCCCGGAGCCAGCTTCACGCAGTTCCAGAGGCTAATGCACGAGTGCGCCGAGTTTGAGAGTGTCCTTGTGGTCGGCCACAATCCCAACCTCACCGGCTTTGTCGCGTCACTGCTGATGCCTGCCTCAAACCGTCCCACGATTGGTCAGGACGGCCGCAGCAGCTTTGTCCCGGTGCGTCTGCGCAAGGGCTCAATCGCGCGGCTGAATGTCGACCGCGGTCCGGCGACATTGCAATGGCTGCTGGACCAGCGCACCGTGCGCGCGCTCTACGCCACGTCAACCGCCAAGTCGCGGTCAAAGACCTCGCGGAAGTAGGCAGCCTCTTTCTTCAACGACCAGGCCTCCAGCTCCGCGCCGCCGCGCCCGGGCACCAGTTCCACGACCACGCGCCTGGGATACACGTGTGTCCTCATGCGCAGCACGGCGCTGGCCCGGTCCTGATTGAGCGCGATGGCCAGACGCAATAGCACCACACCACGCATCACATTGATGTGTTCTTCCACCGGCACGCCGCGCATTGGGCGGTCCATCGGGTCCGGCCGGCTCTTGCCCAGATAGCGCGCGAGCGCAGCGACGATCGCGCGCTGTTCCGGGGAGAAGCCGAAGATCTCAGAGTTCGCAAGGATGTATTGCGTGTGCCGATGATGCCCCTGGTGGTTCATGAACTTGCCCACGTCCGCCATCATTGCCGCAGCCTCCAGCCATGCGCGATACTCCTCCGGCAGGTCGTGCACACGCGCCAGCTCTTCGTAGAGCTGGACCACATGCTGCCGCACAGGCTCCGCCTTGCGCTGGTCCACGTTATATCGCCGGCAGACCTCCAGCACCGCCGCCCAGCGCTCGCCCTCGATCTTGCGATGGACTGAAGCCCGCACATCGGCATCGGCCAGCATCTGCTCCAGAATCCCATTGCCCAGTCCCAGTGGGGAATAGCGAAAACCCTTCAGCCCCAGTTGCTCCATCAGGTGAGCGTAAACAATGGCGCCGCCGATGATGATCTCCGAGCGCTTCGTGCCAATGCCGGGTATCGCCGAGCGCTGCACATTGCTCATCTTTGCCAGCTTCCTGGCGAGCTTGTTTACGTCCTCGAGGGACGTGATCCGAGGCCTGCGAGCGCCACGGCCATTCTTTTTCGCAACGGCTGCGCTGGCTTCACTCAACGCCGCAGCCGTGCCGGAGGTCGCAATCACCAGAGGCACGCGCGGCTGGCCCAGCTTGCGCTCCGCGCGCTTCAGCTCCTTTTCGATGAACTGGCGGAGCCGCGCGATCTCCTTTTTCTCCGGCGGATCGGTGCGCAGGAACTCCTGCTGCAGGCGCACTGCGCCCAGCGGCAGGCTCACCATCTCCTTGATGCGGCCCTGGTCCGAGAGCGTCACCTCGCAGCTTCCGCCGCCGAGGTCGATCAGCAGGCAACGGCCGCGTGCGCCCGGCTCAAGCGTCACGATGCCCAGATGGATCAGGCGGCCCTCTTCCAGGCCGGAGATCACTTCCACCTGCCATCCCGTCGCCGACTTCACCCACGCGGTAAACGCGGCCGCGTTGCGCGCGTCACGCATGGCGCTGGTCGCCACCACGCGGATGCGGTCGACAACATGCAACTGCACCGCTTTCTGAAAGCGCTTCAGCGCACGGATGGTGTTGGCCATCGCGTCGGGCGAGATCATTCCGGTCTGGAACACGCTCTCGCCAAGCCGCACGACTTCACGATCTTCGTGCAGCAGCGCAAGTTTGTGCCGCTCCACTGCTGCGATTTTCAGTCGAACGGAGTTGGAGCCGATGTCGATGGCCGCAAACGTTGGCATAGCACAACCATAAATCGAGCGTGCACGCGGCGCACATATTGTGTACCGGATTTTCCTCACGGGTGCTTTCATGCAGTGGCAGTTGACATACACAAGCCGGCGCAACATCTCCGCCCGTAAACTGTTAATGCCAGTGAGCCCTATGATCCTGACCGCAGCAGCAGAGCAAAAATCCCGGGCTGCAATCATTTCCACGACTGCGTCCAGCCGTCGAACCTCGAGGCTCGCGCTTTCACTGATCGCCGGCCTCTGGCTCGCGATCTTCTTCGCTTCGCTCTTCACCCCTCCGGTGCTGGACGATGCCGATGGCACCCACGCCAACGCAGCGCGCCAGATGCTGCTCTCGGGCGACTGGGTGACATTGCGCGTCAACAATGTGCGTTATCTCGAAAAGGCGCCGCTGCCCTACTGGATCGCGGCAGCCAGCATCCGCGTCTTCGGCATCGATGCTTTCGCGGTCCATCTGCCGCAAGCCATCGCTGTGCTCCTGTTGGCGCTGCTGGGATGGCACTGGGCGCGCGAAGCATTCGGCGAACGCGCGGCGCTGTACACCGGTCTGGGCGTGCTGACCTCCGCGGGCGTATTCCTCTTTACGCGGGTCTTCATCCCGGATGTGCTGCTGTCATTGCTGCTCGCGGTCGCACTCTATTGCTTCCTCAAATCACTTGCGCCCACGTTAGGTGGCGCGTCCATCGGGCAGCTTTCCCGCGCGATAAGTGGGGTGTATCCCTACGCGATGTGGGCGGCGCTCGCGCTCGCTGTGCTGACGAAGGGCCTGGTCGCGATCGTCTTTCTCTTCGGCGCGGCGGCGGTTTATCTTGCGCTCACGGGCGACGCCCGCAACTGGCGCAGGCTGCGGCCGCTGACGGGCGTTCCGCTCTTTCTGCTGATCGCCGCACCATGGCACATTCTCGCGGGGCTGCGCAACACCGGGGGCATGAACGGCCATGGCTTCTTCTGGTTCTACTTCATCAATGAACATGTGCTGCGCTTCCTCGGCCGCCGCATCCCACGCGACTACAACAAGCTTCCCGGCTTCCTCTTCTGGAGCCTGCACCTCGTCTGGCTCTTTCCATGGAGCCTCTTCCTGCCGCTGGCAATCGCCGCAGCGTGGCGGCAGCGCGGGAAGCTGGTATCGCTCGCACGCTTGCGCGCATCCCTCACCAGCTTCGCCCGCCGCAGCGCACTTCTGCTTGCGCTCTTCTCTGCGCTGGTGCTCGCCTTCTTCTCGCTCTCGACCAACCAGGAGTACTACACCTTCCCGGCTTATTTACCTCTACTGATGCTGCTCGCGGCATCGCTCGCGCGAGCGGAGGCGAATGCTGGGGCCGCAGATCGCGTTCTTGCGGAGGCTCGCTCGGCGCACCGTTGGCTCACCTTCGCCCATGCTGCCTTCACGGCGCTCGGCATTGTCGTTGCCGCCGCGCTCGCCTATGGCCTGTGGCTTTCGCGCAACCTGCCGGCGCGGCCCAATGTCGGCGACCTGCTCGCGCATCGCGGTGTGGGCAATTACACGCTGTCCATGTCGTCGCTTTTTGACCTTACTGGCCCAAGCTTCGCTGCGCTCCGTCTGCCGGCAGTGATCGTGCTTGCCGCCTTTGCGCTTGGTCCGGCAATGGCCTGGGCGTTTCGTACGGGCAAACTTCGCGCGCGAGATTCTCATCTGGCTGCGACGGCTACGGTCGCGTTCACCTCCGCTGTATTTCTCGTCGCGGCGCATATTGCCCTCGCGCGCTTCGCACCCATGCTCTCGTCGCAGGACTTCGCCGCCACCATCAATCGCCTCGAATCCACCGGACAGATAGCACCCGACAGCCAGGTTCTCCTCTTTGGCGACCAGGCTTACGGCTCCTCGATCCCGTTCTATCTCGACCGGCCGCTATCGCGGCCGGCGCTGCTGGTCGATGGCCGCACTTCCTCCATGCTCTTCGGTTCTACCTTCCCCGATGCGCAACCGCTCTTCCTTACCTCCGCGCAACTCGCCGCACAGTGGGGATCCGGACCGCGCAAGATCCTCTTCGTTCCGCTGGAGCATCGCGAGGATGTGGACCGTCTCCTTGGGGCGCGCCAGGTTATGCTCGCTGAGACAGCAGGCAAGGCCCTGCTCACCGACCGTCCGCTCAACTCTGCGATGGACTCGCGCGCGCCGCTCCACTAGACTCCACGCCAACGAAAGGCTACCCAACCCGCTGCTTTGACACCGACCGCCGCACAGTTCGCCACCCCACCCACAGAGCAGTACGCCCAGGCACCTGACGCACAGCCCCGCTGGTGCCGGCGATCCATTGCGTTCATCGTGCTCGCCTGGCTCGTCCTGCACATCGGCTGCCTCTTCACGCCCGGCTTGCTGGACGACGTTGACTCGGTCTATCTCGAAATTGCCCGTGAGATGCTGCAGCGCCACGATTACGTTACGCCCTACATCGATGGCATCCGGTTTTTCGACAAGCCGCCCCTGATGTACTGGCTAGCCGCCGGCTCCATGCGGGTATTCGGTATGCATGACTGGGCAGGACGGCTGCCGCTGGCTGTGCTGACGCTCGGGCTGCTGCTGGCCACGTATGCGCTCGCGCTGCGGCTGTTCAACTCGGAGCGGGCCGCGCTGTATTCCGCGCTTGCGCTCGCCACTTGCATCGGCCCGTACCTCTACACGCGTTTCTACATTCCGGACGTTCCCGTCGCCCTGTTTCTTACCGTGGCGGTCCACGCCTTCCTCATTGCGCTCGACCGCATCCAGGCGAACAACGGACAACGAACAAACAACTCTTTGATCCCTTGCCTTGTCTTCGCCGGCGCCTGCGCACTGAACGTGTTAAGCAAGGGCTTCATCGGCCTTGTTTTTCCACTTGGCTTCGCTGTCCTCTACCTCTTCTTCACCCGGCAACTTCGCCTGCTGCCGAAGTTTCACGTCGCTGTGTCAACGGTGGTCTTCGCCGCCATCGCGGCGCCCTGGCATGTCCTGGCCGCGCTGCGCAACCCTCCCATCGCGATGCCGCCGGGCGTTGGACTTCCCTCCAACGCCGGTTGGGCCTGGTTCTATCTCTACAACGAGCACATTGCGCGCTTCCTCTCGCGCCGCATCCCGCATGACTACGGCCAGGTGCCCGTCCCGCTGTTCTGGCTGCTGGCCGCCATCTGGATCTTTCCGTGGATCGCGTTTATTCCCGGGGCCGTCCGCGCGCATATACGGGTCTTGCGCGATCGGGTGTCCAACTCGCCGCAGCAGTTCGAGGCGGCGCTCACGCTGCTTTTGTGGACCGGCCTCGTCCTCGGTTTCTTCACGCTCTCCGCGCGCCAGGAGTACTACTCTCTGCCATGCCTCCCCGCCCTCGCGCTGATGGCAGGTGGTTTTTTGGCGTCTGCCGATCGCGACAAAACCTCACAATCGCTCGATGCAAAGCGTTCGGCTCTGTTCTGGCACAAGTGGCTGCTCGTCCCCATCGGCTCGCTCGCTGCCGCGATTGCGCTTTACTTTGCCACCACTGCGCCGCACATCGACCCGCATACCGACATCGCCACGCTTCTGACCCAGGGCGGTGAGTACGATCTCTCACTCGGCCATCTGTTCGATCTCACCGGCCGCGCCATGGGCCTCTTCCGGGTTCCGCTCACTTGCTTCGGCCTCAGCATGTTGGTGATTGGCCCGATAACGTATCTGGTGCGCCGTCG
>DATNEM010000022.1:0-37764 GCA_035552995.1 Acidobacteriaceae bacterium
TTCAGTTCAGGCCGGGGTGCGGATGCGCTCCGGCCTTTCTGCGTCTGCACGCATTTTTGCGGCTTCCATCGCAGCGGCAGCAGCGTCTCTCAAGTGCAATCGAAATGTCCTGCCTGTTTGCTGAAGCCTGCGCTCCTCCCCACGCAGGCTGGCAGCGGGTACAATGTTGGAAGCGATCGCAAGGTTTAATCTTTGGGCCGTGGGCGCGAGCCCACCTGGGTGCCGGAGTGTTCATTTCCGAGGGGCTTTTCGGGAGGGATGGGATCGCGAGCTACCGAAGAGGGAATAACAAAGAATGAAGAAGACGATGTTGTTGTTGGGCGTGCTGATGCTCTCGGCCGCTGCAGCGTGTGCGCAGGAGAGCCGTCAGGACATTAGCATCAGCGGCACCGCAATCATAGGCCCTACCATTCACGGCGCAGACAACGTGCAACAGAGCATGACCGGCGCGGCGGGCGCACTCCTCAGCTACCGGTACATGCTGACGCCGCGCAGCGCGCTGGAGATGAACTACAGCTGGGGTCAGGACCAGCAAAAGTACTTCGTCAACAACTTCTCCTACCGAATCCACTCCCGGCAGCAGGAGGTCAGTGCAGCGTATGTCTACAGCATGACATTCAAGCGCTACAACCCTTTCGTTGAGCTGGGTGTCGGCACGATGATCTTCACCCCCATCCTCGACAACCGGACCCTGCAGCTGAATACGAAGAGCACCAAGGGCGTAGGCGGGCTGGGCGGCGGTGGTCTCGCCTATGAACTGAGCCCCAGTTGGGACATCCGTATGGAATACCGTGCGTTCCTCACTAAGACGCCAAGCTTTGGCCAGGACAACCTGAAGACCAACCGTTATGAGGTCATTTCGATCCCATCGGTGGGTGTGGCGTTTCACTTCTAACCAGACTCAAGGGTTAAGGAACTACGGGCGCTCATTTGGGCGCCTGTTCTTTTTGGAATCAGCTTTCGAGCTAGGTTCCCGTCAGCGGCTGCTGGGCAGGCGGCGCGGTCGGGTCGTTCGCACCCGGTCCGTTGTGCTTCATCATCAGCATGTTTGCCGGGTCCGTCCCCAACGGAATTCCATTTTGTTCAAAGGCCTGGAGAATGCGGCGGCGGAGTTCGCGCATAAGGGCGTCCTTGCGGCTGATGCGCACGCGGACGGTAACGGGATATGTGACCACGCGGCCGCTGATGGCATCGACGCCGGGCACATCGGGATCGGCGACGGCCGAGTCTTTGAACTGCGGGTCGTTGCGCACGGCCATCGCGGTCTGGCGCAGCACGCGCAGCACTTTGTCGGGATCGGCGGTGGCGTCTACGGTGAGGTTGAGCGTCCCGACGGCGTAGTCGCGCGAGAGGTTGGAGACAGTCGCGATCTGTGAATTAGGGATGAAGTAGAGTGCACCGTTGGCATCGCGCAGCGTAGTCAGCCTAAGCGACAGGTCCTCAACGGTGCCGGTGAGCGAAGCGAGAGTGACAGTGTCGCCGACGTTGTACTGGTTCTCAATGAGAATAAAGATGCCGTTGAGCATGTCCTTGAAGAGCGATTGCGCGCCGAGGCCGATGCCGACGCCGACGACACCCGCCGAGGCGAGCAGCGGCGTGAGGTTGATGCCGAAAACGGAGAGGACGTGCAGCAGGATGATGAATCCGGCCACGCCGTAAGCACTGGCGCGCAGTATGGCGGCTACCGTACGCAGCTCGGAAGCCCTTTGGGGCGCGGTTTTCGCGTGGTGGTCTGCAATGCGCCGCATACGTGCCACAAAGAAAAGGACGATGCGGAGGATGATCCCCCAGAAGATCAGGATGAAGACCAGCTTGGGCAGGTCCTTATGGACAAACAGCAGGGTGTCATGGTGCCAGTCGCGCACGATGTCGCGAAAGCTGCCGTAACCGTCAACGTAAGGAACACCTTGCGCAGGTGCATCGAAAAGGAACATGATATTGGCTATCTCCGCGGACAGGTTGCCGGCTAAGGGCATCTCTACAGAAGTATCTACCGGCAGTAGGTTGGATGCAGGGAAGGCTTTCGGAAATGGACAACGGCGCGCAGCATCTCCAGCAAGCGCGCTGCGAAGGAGGACTAAGATGAGACTGCTTCGTGGCTTTGGAACGGGGATTCTCGTGTCGGGTATGCTGCTCGCGGCGGCCAGTGTGTCGAGTGCGCAGAACAGTCAGGGGAATGGCCAGCAGAACGGCCAACAGCAAAACGGAAACACCGGGACATCAACGACCAACAACAACGTTCCATACCATCCTCCAACGGCGCCGCCGGGTGGTTATGGTGACGCAGCGACCGGCAGCTATAGCGGCCGATCGACCAGCGGAAACGGGTCGGGCGGGTATGGCTCAGGGCAGGGCGGGTATGGGACTGGGCAAAACTCCAGTTCGGACGGCATCGGCCGCCTCAGCTCGGCTCTGGGGGTCGACGATGCTCCACAGACTCCGCAGTCGCTCGAGATGCAGCAGGCGCGTGCCCGGAATGCTGAACGCCAGAAGCAGTTGGTGGCGGACACCCAGAAACTGGTCGCGCTGGCCAATCAGCTCCAGGATGAGGTCAGCAAATCAAACAAAGACATGCTGTCGTTGGATGTGGTTCGTAAAGCGGACGAGATCGATAAACTGGCACGCACCGTCCGCGACCGGATGAGGAATGCGAACTGACGTAGATGGTTGTTGTTAATCCACAGTTGGTGTCACGAGCGCCATACGATGTCTTACTGAACCAGCTTGCCGATATTGAGTACGGGCGCTGCGGGGAGCGAAGCGGTGGGGGTCGCTGCGCTGCGCATAGCTGCGGTAACCTCGTCGGCGCTCCAGTTGGGATGCGCGGCGCGCACCAGCGCGGCTGCGCCTGAGACAAGAGCTGCGGACGCGCTGGTTCCCATGGCCTGCACGTACGGCACATGGCCGAGGTTGAAGCAGCCGAAGCTGTGCGCGGAATCCGATGGTGTCCCATCCGCGGTGTTGGCAATGCCGCTACTGCACGCGCCTCGGATCCAACCCGACAGGCCGATGTCAGTCGCGGATGAACTCCCCGCTGGATAGCTTCCACCGGGCGCCGCGATGGCGTGGAGCGCGGCTCCAAAATTTGAGTAATAGGGCAACGTCACGGCGCCGGCTGCGCATGGCGCGTTCCGATTGAGATTTTCGGCACAGGCCGGATTTGTCGACGCAACGACGGCAAGCACCCCGCGTGACTGTGCTGGAAGCTCGACGTAGCGCGGGTTGGAAAGCTCGACGCCATCGTTGCCCGCTGAGGCGATGACCACTGCGCCCGCCTGCGTCGCAGCGTACGTCGCCTGGTTGAAGAGTGCCTGCAGTCCGGCGCCCTCGCCGGTGTTCAGATCGACCAGGGTGCCCAATGAGAGGTTGATGACATCCGCATGATTTGCGACGGCATCGTCGATGCCTTGAATGACCCAGGAGAGAAGGCCGCCGGCTTGACCCGTCCGGCACTGCGTCGCAATGTCAGGCGCGGTTGAGGAAGGATCGGGCAGTCGCTCGATGACCTTGATGTTCAGCAGCGTTGCCGCAGGCGCTACGCCGATAGTGAGTCCGGTGCCAGGGCCTGCGGCGGCGGCAGCCAGCGAAGCGACCCACGTGCCGTGGCCCTGCTGGTCCTGCGGGCTGCCGGTGTCACATGGGCTGGGCAGCCCGGAATTCGGAGTCTGATCGATCTCGGATAGATTGAGTGCGAGGTTGGGGGCGATGTCGGGATGGTTTGCGTCGACGCCGGAGTCCAGGATGGCGATGCGCACGCCTGTACCGCGGGTGATATCCCACGGCCCATGGGCCGGGCCGCCCGGAACGTTGGCGCCATAGCCGCCGGATTGCGCGACGGCCCAATTCTGTGGAGTGGAGGTGTAGTACGTATCGTATGGATTCGGCGGGGGCAGTACGGAAAGCGCCGGACGGGCCACAATCGAATGGGCGGTGACGATGCGGTCGTGCACCACAATAGCGACGTTGGGCTGCGCCGCGAGCGCGGCCAATGTTGCGCTGTCGTCGGATTCGGAATCGGACTGGACGACGGCGATATTTGAACTGGAATAGAGGCGCAAAACCCGCGTGTTGCCAACGCGGGAGTAAGCCTGTGCAACCCCGGGGAGGCCGCCGTTGCGAAAGACGACGAGATAACGATGCGGCACCATCGCGCCGAGAGGGCTTGGCGGTGTCTGCTGCGCCGGAGAGCGAAGCGCAACGAAGAGACCTCCGAGCGCGGCAAGCTTCGCAAGTATTATCAGCGCGCGGCCCTCGAAGCTGCGCTGTGCCGCGACCTGACGGTTCCGTTGCTCTTTGGAGATGACCCACCTCTTGAGGCCGTGTCGGAAGTCTGGCCTCAATGGTCTGCATCGGCAAATCACCGCGCCTGCTATACGTGTGCGCGGCGTGGGAACGTTACGAAAGTGATGAGAGGGGCTGGGATGCGCTTGGAAGGAGGTTTC
Organism: Acidobacteriaceae bacterium; assembly: GCA_035552995.1. Lineage (GTDB taxonomy): Bacteria > Acidobacteriota > Terriglobia > Terriglobales > Acidobacteriaceae > Edaphobacter. The sequence continues at coordinate 4,443 of DATNEM010000022.1, forward strand.
GCCAGGAAAGCTGTCGCAAGACGGGGCCACCTTGAGTAGACTTGGTGCGCGGAGAAGCGGAGTTCATGCGAACGCTAGCCAAACGGATACTGATTGCAGGAGCTTCGCTGCTCGCGCTTGTGGTGTGCGTCGCGACAGTGTTCTTCAAGCTTGCAGAACACCATGTCGCCGCGCGGATGCGGCCGCCGCAGATCGCGCCGGAGACTGAAGCGGCCAATGACATGGCCTTTCGCACACTCGACGGACAGGTGAAACATCTCGCCGATGCCAAAGGGCGTGTTGTCTTCCTGAACCTGTGGGGGACGTGGTGCATCCAGTGCGTGGCGGAGATGCCAACCGTGCAGCGGCTGTATGAACGCTACCGAAACGATCCGCGCGTGGAGTTTCTCGTAGTCTCGCGTCTCGACACGGCCTCCCAGGTGCGCCTGTACGCGCGCACCGGGCATTACGACCTGCCGTTCTACGTAACGCATGACGACGAGATCCCCGCAGCCATGCAGTTGGGCCAGTATCCCGCGACCTTCATCTATGCCAAAGATGGCAGCCTGGCGATGAAACATGTGGGTGCGGCGGACTGGGCGGATGATTCAGTGGTGAATTTTATCGATCGCTTGCGGGATCAACAATGAACCATCGACGATGACTGCGCCCCTTGGCGGTGCGAAGGCCGGCGATGGAACCTATCCCCGACTGGCAGGCCAACGGAGGACTACTCAGCGATAGATCATGGCGCCGGGCGCTTGGCTTCACGCCCGGCGATTGTGGACAGCAAGCACCTCAGTGCTGCTCATCCGCGCTGGGGCCATAAATCGCCGGCACGGATGCTTCTTTCAGGCGCAGATACACCGTAAGCTGGCCGCGATGGTGTGCGAGATGGCTGAGCACTGCGTCGGCAATCATCGCGTAGCGAGGGCCTTTGGCGAGGACCTGATCGGCCGCCTTCAACTGCCAGTTAGTATTCAGGTGCGCCTCATTTGTGTTTTCCAGCGAGCGGCGCGACTGGGCAACGGCCTCGTCAAGTGCGGCCAGCAGTTCGGCGCGCGAGCCGAGCGGCTTGGTCCGGAAGGTCGGATCGCTCAGGTCTAGCTCGTCGCGGTCGATCATCAGCGACGGCCAGCCTGGCATGGTGGCGACAAGCGCGGCGAGGTACCCAAGCTCCATCGAGCGGGCATGCGGCTTCCAGCTGTTATGGCCTTCGGGTACGCGCTCGATGACTTTGCGCGACGCAACGGCCTCGCGTTCCAACTGCTCCAGGAAATAGTTTTTTAGCAACATGGGTTAGCTCCTCTGCCTTGATTTGGAGACCTCTGGCCTCATAGGAAGCAGACTAAGTTTGCATATATGACATCCTCTGTCATATATAAAAAAGAAACTGGAATGGAAATGAACGCAAGGTCAAAACCATGAAGTCCACCCGCTTGCTCTCGGCGCTGATGCTCTTGCAGGCGCATGGGCGGCTCAGCACCCGCGAGCTGGCTGAGCGCCTCGAGATTTCAGAGCGTACGGCGCACCGGGACATGGAGGCGCTCAGTGAGGCCGGCGTGCCGGTTTTTGCATTGCGTGGGGCGCAAGGTGGCTGGGAGCTTGCCAAGGGTTGGCGCACCAAAGTTCCCGGCCTGGATGAGGCAGAGCTGCGTGCGCTTCTGATGACGCAGCCCAGCGCGCTGGGCGACCCGCGCCTCGCCGCGGCAGCGGAGCGCGCCTTCGGCAAGCTGATGGCAGCGTTGCCTAGCGGGCTGCGCGATCAGGCAGCATCGATCCGCGCGCAAGTGCATATCGATCCCACTGGCTGGCGGCCCTCCGCCGAGGACATCTCGATGCTGCCGGTGGTGCAGGATGCCATCGCCCGCAGCGTGAAACTGACCTTCGAGTATTCGAAGCCCGGCGGCGAGACAGCTCCGCGCACGGTCGAACCGCTCGGCGTAGTGTGCAAGCAGACGGTGTGGTATCTCGTGGCGCGCGCGCCGGCTGGTATGCGGACCTACCGCATCTCGCGAATGACGAAGGCAGTGGTACTGGCGATCCCGTTTCAACGGCCGGCGAAGTTCGATCTGGCTGCCCACTGGAAGAAGTCGACGGCGGAACTGGACAGGCAATGGGGGCGATACCCGACGACTCTTGCGTTGTCGCCAGACGCGGCGCGATCTCTGCGGCGGTGGTGCAAGCTAACCCCGGCCGAAGGATGGAGGCGTAAGGCAACGCTGCCGGATGACTGGGAGACTTTTGACGTGGAGTTCGACGGTCGCGACGAAGCCCAGTTCGTGGCGCTGGGACTGGGCCCCCGGGTTCGCGTCCTCGCGCCCGAAGAGTTGCGAGAGCGGGTCGAACGGGACATTGCTTCGGCGGCGAAGATGGCCACAGAAAAGTCGGCGATAGGGGAAGGCCGAAGATTCCGTGGCGTCATTGTTAGCAAAATTGATAGCCCTAGAAGCGGTGGAAATGGATCGGACTGAAAGCCGTCCGGAGGGATAGAATCTTTGACGGCGGCAAGAGATTGCAGCTGTCGAGGAATCTGGCATGGCGCGATATAACGGACCGAACGGCGGGGGATCGAATGGCCACGGACGCAGGCCGGGCCAAGCGGGCAACGGCAACGGCGCGGGCGGCGTAGCCGCATTGCGGACCTCGGCCGAAAGCATTGCAGTAGCGGTCGGCGCAGAAAGGGAATCGGCAGGTAAAAGCCACTGGGGCGGCCTGACGCGCGAACGGCTGGTGGAGTTCTACCGGCTGATGTATCTGTCGCGGCGCACCGATGACCGTGAGATTGTGCTGAAGCGGCAGCAGAAGATCTTCTTCCAGATATCGTGCGCAGGTCATGAAGCCCTGCTCGTCGCCGCCGGCATGGCAATGAAGCCCGGCTATGACTGGTGCTTCCCGTACTATCGCGATCGCGCGCTGTGCCTTGCGTTGGGCGACACCGTAGAGGGCCAGCTGTTGCAGGCCGTCGGGGCGGCGGGCGATCCCGCGAGCGGCGGCCGGCAAATGCCGTCGCATTGGTCCAGCACGAAGTTGCATATTGTCTCTTCCAGTTCCGCAACCGCGACGCAGTGCCTGCACGCGATCGGCGCAGCAGAGGCCGGGCGATATTTCTCGCGGCATCGCGATGCGGCGAACAGGCCGGCCGATGGCAAGGCGTTCGGCGACTATCGCGACCATAAAAACGTCAGTTTCCACGGCGATGAGGTTGTGGTGGTCACGATCGGCGAAGGATCGACCAGCCAGGGCGAGTTCTGGGAGTCGCTGAACACGGCAAGTAACGAAAAGCTCCCGGTCGTGTACATCATTGAGGACAACGAGTACGCGATTTCAACGCCGGTAGAGGCGAACACGCCGGGCGGAAATATCTCCCGGCTGGTGGCGAACTTTCCGGACTTCCACTTCGCGGAGATCGACGGTACGGACCCGATTGCCAGCTACGTCGCGATGTCACAAGCTGTCGCGTATGCACGTGCAGGCCATGGCCCCGCGATGGTGCATGGCCATGTCACGCGGCCCTACAGCCACTCCTTGAGCGACGATGAGCGGCAGTATCGCAGCGAGGAAGAGGTGCAGGCGGAGACAGCGCGCGATCCCATCGCGAAGATGCAACTATGGCTGCTGCGCGAAGGCATTCTGGATGCGGAGGGTATCAACCGCCTGGAGCGGAAGGTGGACGAAGAGGTGCAGCGGGCCGCGGACCGCGCGCTGCAGGCCGTCCTGCCCAGCACCCGGCCAGAAGACATCCTGCGCCATCAATACTCCGAGGATTTGAAGCCGACGGATTCACGGTTTGAAACGAAAACCGCAGCGACGGCCGATGCGAGCGAGCGCACCATGGCGGAGCTCGAGAACCTGTGCCTAAAGGACGAGATGCGGCGCGACCCGCGCATCGTCGTTTTTGGCGAGGACGTGGCCGATGCAACACGCGATGAGGCATTGCGGGGCGGCAAGCTGAAGGGCAAAGGCGGCGTCTTCAAGCTCACCGCCGGCTTGCAGGCGGAGTTTGGCAACGATCGCTGTTTCAACTCACCGCTGGCTGAGGCAAACATCGTAGGCCGCGCACTGGGCATGGCAGCGCGGGGACTGAAGCCCGTCGTGGAGATCCAGTTCTTCGACTACATCTGGCCGGCGATGCATCAGTTGCGCAATGAAATCTCCGTGCTGCGCTGGAGGTCGAACGGAGCGTGGAGCTGCCCGATGGTGATCCGCGTGCCGATCGGCGGCTATCTGACTGGCGGTTCGATTTATCATTCGCAGTCGGGGGAGAGTATTTTCACCCACATTCCCGGCCTGCGCGTCGTGTTTCCATCGAACGCGTTGGACGCGAACGGGCTGCTGCGCACCGCGATCCGCTGCGACGATCCGGTCCTGTTCCTCGAACACAAGCGGCTTTACCGCGAGACCTTTGGGCGGGGTGCCTACCCCGGACCGGAGTATATGGTGCCATTCGGAAAGGCGAAGACCGTTCGCACAGGCAAAGACCTCACCGTCGTGACCTATGGAGCACTGGTGCCCCGCGCACTGCAGGCGGCGGAGAAGCTGCACCGTGAGGCAGGCGTCGATGTCGAACTGATCGATCTGCGAACGCTCAGCCCGTATGACTGGGAAACCATCGCCGAGTCCGTGAAGAAAACCAGCAAAGTAATTGTTGCCTATGAAGATACGCTCAGCTGGGGTTACGGCGCGGAGATCGCGGCGCGCGTCGGCGAGGAGCTGTTTGACTGGCTGGATGCGCCGGTGCGGCGGGTCGCTGCCATGGACACCTTTTGCGCGTATCAGCCGGTGCTCGAAGACGCGATTCTGCCCCAGTCCGAGGATCTTTACCGCGCAATGCAGGACCTCGCGGCATACTGAAGCGACCTGCCTCGCGCTGGCTTCAGCTTGGACAACGGCCGGCGGGCCTGAGCGCGTCTATTCACCGAGTAGCGTGGCCATAAAAGGACGCATCGAGCAAGCCAGCGTGATTCACGACTTGAGGATTTTTGAACGATTTGCCTTGGGCAACTTCCGATCGACAGCGATCTCTGCCGCGGGTAGGGCGCGGCGGAATAAGGAGCCCAAAATGAAACTCATCTCCACCATGATCCTTGCCGGTGCCTGCAATGCTGCGCTGGTTTTTACCTGCGCAGCACAGACCGGCGCAGCCACCAGAGGCGCGACTGGAGCCACCGGCTCTGCTCAACCCCCCGCTGCGACCACTCCTTCCAACCCAACGGGGACCATGCCTGGCAGCACGACCAGCAATCCAGCTACGCCCGGCACCATGGCGCCAGGCACTCTGCCGGAACAGCAGACCACGACTCCTCCAGGTCGAACCAATGACACCGCAACGCCGCAGTCCACTATGCCGGGAGCTGCTGGAGCGACGCCCGGAGCACCGTCGTCAACGCCTCCGTGCTCTACGCCGGCGCCCGGATCAACTGCCTCGCCGGGAAGCGCCGTGCCTTGTACAACCAGCCCCAACAGCGGCACAACGACTCCCGGCACATCTGGTTCGGCCTCTCCGACCGGCGCTGGCGCATCGGGAACCATCCCGAAATAGGGACGGGTAAGGAATGGATACAGGGAGCCATTGGCTAATCTCGGCTTCGGTGCTCGGCGTTTCCGGCACGGTCCTTATTTCACCGACAGGACCTTTACTCCCGGAGTGCTGACGCCGTTGCCGACATAGCCAATGGCTCCTCTAGTTCGTGCCACATAAGCCACCACATCGGCATCTGTTTCCAAAAACTTTGGCATGGAGGCCCGGCCGCTGAACATGAGCCCGCGGTAAAAGGCGTGCAGGGCTGGATCATCCTTGCCGAGATAGGCTTTGAGGAATGCTTCGTGAGCGGTGCCGCCTTTTACCAGGACCGGTTCCACATGGCTTCCCCCGAGCGAATCAAGGTCAAGCAGAAAGACGGATTGGATATCTCCGGACGAGACCGAGCTGACGGAGACGCTGGGATTGGCGATGATCTTGACCACACCCGCGAAGGACCGGACGGGCACAAACGCAAGGACCATCGCAATCGCAAATAACCCTCGGCCGAATCTCATTTTCCCTCTCGTTCTCCCCGCGCACAGTACGCAGGTTCAGAAATAGAATCCCGACTTCACAATCACGGCATTCGTGCTCGGCTCTAGCGGCGAGCACGCGTTGTTCGGGCAGGCGCCGATCGAGTTGACCTGCGGATAGAATCCGTCGGGGTACATGAAACCGGCATAGCCATCCATGAAGTGGCCTTCCACCTTCGCATACCACCAGTCCTTCAGGTCAATGCGCGCGGAAATGGCCTTGTCGTACAGGTGATGATCCGGATCGCTGACGTTCGGCGACTCAACCTGGCGAGGCACTGTGACAACCCAGTTGTCCACCGTGTGGGAGTAATAGCCTCCCACTTCCACCCGCTTGGAGAGGCGATATGAGGCGGAACCGTACCACGACCGCGGCTGGATATAGGCATCGAAGAGGTTGTTGAATATCTTGTAGCTCCGCCAGAACCGCCGATACTCGGAGTCGATGCGCAGCCTTTTCGCAGTGTACTCACCGTAATACTGCTCGATGAATTCATTGTGTGCCCACTCCTGGTAAGGCACGTTGATGTCTGGGCCACCCAATGCGACCGACGGATTGAGGATGCCGGTGTTGGTGATCATGTTCTTTTCGTAGGAGATTCCTGCCAGCAGCCCCTTCACCGGCGTCTTCCAGCGGAGGTCGCCACCAACCGTTGGGCCGCCGGAGTGCTTGATGTAAATGCCGTGGATTTGCAGAAGGTGCGGATAGCCGCCGTAGATGCTCTCCCTCAACTCGCCGCCATACGCGGTGTAGGAGAATTTGCCCATTCGATGGCCGAAGTCCACCGTTCCGTACAAATCGCCGCCAATGTGGGAAAGCGTCGAATCCCGCATGTCGGTCGGGTACACGCCTTGAGGCAGCAGCACGAACGTGTGCAGAAAATCCTCGTCCTGGGTGTCGTTGTAGAGGCCCACGGCGGTCTTGATCTTTCCGGCGCGGAAGTTCAGCCAGGGCTGGAAATGGAGGTCGGCGACCGCCCAGTCCAACTGCGGATGCCATCTGCCGAGCTGACCGAGTTCGCGGCCAAAGATCTGCGCGCCGATGCGGAAGCGGTCCGTGACCTGGACAGATGCGTTCGCGCCGAAATCGGTGAACTGGCCGCTGCCCACGTGCGACGTGTTCATGGTGAGCCAGTTGTTGTCGTTGGTATGGGCGAAGCCTTGCGATGCAAATCCATGGACCTGCACGGCGCGATCGAAGAGCTTGAACTCCTGGGCGTGTGCAGCGATGGAAACTGCGAAGGCAATAATCAGTCCTGCCCGAATGCCGCGGGAAATATATGGCATAGTGTTTCATTTCTCCTTCCGGCCTCGGGGCGCACCTGACCCGACGCCCACCATTCGGTTTATCGGCCGATGTGGCTGGAAGGTTGAGAGAAAAGCAAAATCCCCGCCATAAGCGGGGATTCTGTGGGGCCGAGGCTTCGCGCCTAGATCTACAGGTGGAGTTCCATCAGCTGGGTGAGGACTTCGCGGCTGGGGCGGGTGCGGGATTCGGGCAGGGTGGCCAGCGGCTCGTCGACCAGGTTGAGCAGCTGCGAAAAGTCCTGCTTCTGGGTGTTGACGTAGAAGACGCCGGTGAGGACCTCGCCCTTGTCGTGCGATTCATTGAGCAGCTTCACCGCGCCGATCTTGTCGGTGGGCGCGTACTCCTCGTGGATCTTGCGCAGGCGCAGGTGCGAGCCGTCGTGCATGGGGACATCGATCGTGGTGTTGGCGTCGTACTCGACGGAGATGTCCTCAAAGAACGGCACGAAGCCCACTTCGCCGACCTCTTCTTCGTGCTCCTGCATGTACTTGTAGCTCTTGGTGGAGCCTTCGTGGTCATTGAAGGTGACGCAGGGGGAGATGACGTCGAGCAGGACCGTTCCCTGGTGAGAGAGCGCGGCCTTGAGCATGGCGGAGAGCTGCTTCTTGTCGCCGGAGAAGGAGCGGCCGACGAAGGTGGCGCCAAGCTGGATGGCGAGCGCGCAGATGTCGATGGCGGGGAGGTCGTTGACCACGCCGGTCTTCTGCTTGGAGCCGATGTCGGCGGTGGCGGAGAACTGGCCTTTGGTGAGGCCGTACACGCCGTTGTCCTCAATGATGTAGATCATGGGCACGTTGCGGCGCATGAGGTGCACGAACTGGCCCATGCCGATGGAGGCAGTGTCGCCATCGCCCGAGACCGCGACGGAGCGCATGGTCTTGTTGGCGAGCAGCGCGCCGGTGGCCACCGAAGGCATGCGGCCGTGCACGGAGTTGAAGCTGAAGGAGCGCGACATGAAGTACGCGGGCGACTTGGAGGAGCAGCCGATGCCGCTCATCTTCATCACGCGCTCGGGCTGGATGCCCATCTCAAAGAAGGCTTCAGTGATGCGCTCGGAGATGGCGTTGTGGCCGCAGCCGGCGCAGAGCGTGGTCTTGCCGCCGCGATAGTCGAGGATCTGCAGGCCGATGCGGTTGAGCTTGGGGGCCTTGGGGGCCGGGGCGACAGGTGTGGTAGCCATTACTTCGCAACTCCTTCTTCTTCGGCGATGACGGCGCTGACAGAGCGCGCATCGATGGGCAGGCCATTGAAGTGCAGCACGGAACGCAGCTTGGTGACCTGCGCCGGATCAAGATCGACTTTGAGCAGGGACTGCAACTGCGCGTCGCGGTTCTGCTCGACGACGTAGACGCGGTCGTGCGAGGCGACGAAGTCGTGGACCTCCTGCGTGAACGGATAGGCGCGCACGCGGAGGTAGTCGGTCGCGAGCTTCGATTCGCGCGTGAGCTGGTCGCGGGCCTCAATGATGGCCCAGTGGCTGGTGCCGAAGGCGAGGATGCCGACCTTCTCATTACCTGAGCCTTCAAGGATCGGCTTGGGCACGAGCGTCTTCGCGGTGTCGAACTTGCGCGCGAGGCGCAGCATGTTGTTCTCGTAGTCTTCGGGCCTCTCGGAGTAGAGCGCTTTCTCGTTGTGGCCGGAGCCGCGCGTGAAGTAGGCGGCGAGCGGATGGTCGGTGCCGGGCAGCGTGCGATACGGAATGCCGTCGCCGTCGACGTCCTTGTAGCGGGCGAAGCCGCCGAGGCGCTGGAGGTCTTCCGCAGAGAGCACCTTGCCGCGGGAGATGGGCTTTTCGGGATAGTCGAAGGGCTCGGACATCCAGTTATTCATGCCGAGGTCGAGATCGGAGAGCATGAAGACGGGGGTCTGGAGTTGCTCGGCGAGTTCGAAGGATTCCATGCCGAACTCGAAGCATTCCTTCACGGAGCCGGGCAGCAGGATGACGTGCTTGGTGTCGCCGTGGGAGAGGCCGGCGATGAAGGTGAGGTCGGCCTGCGAGGTGCGGGTCGGCAGGCCGGTGGACGGGCCGGTGCGCTGGATGTCGAAGATGACGCCGGGGAGTTCGGCGTAGTAGCCGAGGCCGGCGAACTCCGCCATGAGCGAGAGGCCGGGGCCAGAGGAGGCCGTCATGGCGCGCGCGCCTGCCCAGCCAGCGCCGAGCACCATGCCAATGGCGGCGAGCTCGTCCTCGGCCTGGACGATGGCGAAGGTGGCTTTGCCGTCCTTTTCCACGCGATACTTCTTCATCAGGTCAATGAGGTTCTCGACCACCGACGACGATGGCGTGATGGGGTACCAACCGACGACCGTGACGCCGGCGAACATTGCGCCCATGGCGGCGGCGGCGTTGCCGTCAATGATGATCTTGCCCTTGGTGTTCCTGGGGTGGTCGGCGGCGAGGGCCTCGACGGCGAGCGGGTCCTGCTTGGTGAGGGTGCTCTTCGCGTAGTCATGACCGACGCGGACGGCGTTGAGGTTGAGTTCGGCAGCCTTGACCTTCTTCGCGAACTGCTTGCGCACGGTCTCTTCGACGGAGGCCATGTCGATGGAGAGCAGTTGCGCGGCGATGCCGACGTACACCATGTTCTTGATGAGCTTGCGCAGCTTGGCTTCGGCGCCGGTGGCGACGGTGAGCTGATCGAACGGGACAGCGTAGAAGATGAGGTCGCTGCGGAGTTCGTTGAGCTTCAGACCCTCGTCGTAAATCACCGCGCCGCCGGCCTTCATGGAGAGCACGTCTTCCTTGGCGGTCTCCGGGTTCATTGCGATCAGCAGGTCGATCTCGGTCTTGCGCGCGACCCAGCCGTCCTGGTTGACGCGGATGGTGTACCACGTGGGCAGGCCGGCGATGTTCGACGGAAAGAGGTTCTTGCCGGAGACGGGCACTCCCATGCGAAAGATGCTGCGCAGCAGCACGCTGTTGGCGGACTGCGAACCGGAGCCGTTGACGGTTGCTACCTGGATGGAAAAATCGTTGACAATCCGTTTTGAGGCGTCCGCGGGCTTTGCCGCCGGTTTGGCCTCCGCCTCAAGTTGAGTGGGTGTCATTTAACTAGTGCTTCCCTTCTGCTGTTCTCCGGACCTTCGCGTCGGCGTCATGGCGTTGGGCGCGCTATCGTACAGCGCTTGCGCATCGCACTCTGTTCACCGCGCGGCGAATTTTCTCGCGATCCACCGCTATTTATTCTATTCCACTCGCAGGGTCCGAAAAGGAGTGGCGTGCGATGTTCCGCGCGAGCTGCGCGAATATCGGCCCGAAGCGAGAGGGCGTACGTAAAGAGCGCGTCCGGCGAGGCGTATCCCTCGTCTGCTAGAGTAATTTCCGAGTGACGGATTACTTTTTCTGGGGATTATGTCCGGCGGTATCTATTTACCCATTGTGGTGCTTCTGATCGCGGCCATCGGCTTCGCGCTCGCGCCGTTGTTTCTGGCGTGGCTGTGGGCGAAGGCGTTTTCGCCGCGTAAATCCGGGCCGAGCAAGAACGCAGTCTACGAATGCGGGCTGGAGCCGACCGGTGACGCCTGGATCCAGTTCAAGCCCGGCTACTATCTGTACGCCATCATCTTTCTCGTCTTCGATGTGGAAGCGATCTTCCTGCTTCCGTTTGCGGTTTCATTCACTGGCCTGTCCATGGCCGCGTGCATTGCCATGCTGGTGTTTGTGCTTCTGCTGGTCGAAGGCCTGGTGTGGGCCTGGCAGAAGAACGTCCTCGTCTGGAGCTGATCTCCGGACTTAATATTAATAAGTGGCTCGCGTTCGGATTTGCGCGCTCAAAAGCTTCGACCGGAGATTGGGACCAAGGGACGTCTGGGTGGACGAACAACTCAAAGCCGAACTGGGCAAGCAGGGCATCTTCGCGACGACCCTTCAGGAGATTTACAACTGGGGCCGCAAGAGTTCCATCTGGCCGCTGAACTTCGGGTTGGCGTGCTGCGCGATCGAGATGATCGCGACGACGATGGCGCGGTATGATCTGGCGCGCTTCGGCGCGGAGGTGTTTCGTCCGTCGCCGCGGCAGGCTGACCTGATGATCGTCGCCGGCACGGTGACGAAGAAAATGGCGCCCCAGGTGGTGCGGCTGTACAACCAGATGCCCGAGCCGAAGTATGTGATCTCGATGGGCGCGTGCGCTATTTCGGGCGGCCCGTTCAAGCAGGGCTACAACGTGCTCAAGGGCATCGACCGCTACATTCCCGTGGACGTTTATATCCCCGGATGCCCGCCGCGGCCGGAAGCGCTGATCGATGCCTTTCTGATGCTGCAGAAAAAGATCGATGCCCAGGCGCTTACGGGCGCTGCCCGCCCACGGCATCTGCAAGAAGATGCGCCGAGCGAGTTTCCTATACCGGGCTTCGGCGCGCATGACCTGGAACCGCCGAGTAACCCGGCGATCTGGCAGGCACCAGCGCCCGATCTCGTGCAGATTGCGCCGGCGGCAACCCCGACGGCGGCAGGAGGGCACGGACAGAAGTGATGGACCTCGCCTCAATTCAATCCGAGCTCGAAGCGAGCGTCCCCGGCTGTCGATTGCAGGTTATCGAGAACCCGGCGCCGTGCGCGCAGCACTCGCTGCTGGTCGACGCCGAACATGCGGTGCTGGTCGCGACGTATCTGCGGGACTTCCTGCACTTCGACTACTGCTCGAACGTGACCGGAGTTGACTGGCTGCCGAAGGAGTTAAGCGAAAAGATCAAAGTGAAGAAGACCGTCGACGGGCCGAACGGGCCGGAAGAGAAAGAGGTTGATGAGGTCCGCAAGACCACGGTCCCCGGCTATCTCGAGGTCGTCTACCACCTCTTCTCCACTACAGATCGCACCGGCCCGCTGCCGTTGCGCATGCGCACACCCAATCGCGATCTCACCCGCGAGTCCCTGACCATCCCATCACTCACACCCGTCTGGCGCAGCTGCGAGTTTCAGGAGCGCGAGGTCTATGACCTGTTCGGCATTCACTTCGAGGGACATCCCGACCTGCGTCGCCTCCTGATGTGGGACGAGTTCACCGACCACCCCATGCGCCGCGACTACGTTGATCCCGACGACTACGAGTACGAGCCCACCGCGCACGACGAGGTGCTCGCGCGATTGCGGCAGCACTATTCGACGGGAGCGGGACCGGCATTTCCGGAAGGGGGCAGCCAGTAGATGGCTACGATCACACTCCCCACCCCGCCTATCACTTCGACTTCGCCGGAACCGGGCCATGAAGAACGCCTGCTCGAACTCTCCATGGGGCCACAGCATCCGTCGACGCATGGTGTCTTCCGCATGAACGTGGTGCTCGACGGCGAGCGCGTCGTCCGCCTCAAACCCGTCTTTGGCTACCTGCACCGCAACCACGAGAAGATCGCCGAGAACGAGACGTATCTGGGCTCCATGCCGTACACCGACCGGCTCGACTATATCTGCTCGCTGACGAACAACTGGGGCTACGCGCTTGCGGTGGAGAAACTCGCCGGCATCACTGTGCCGGAGCGCGCCGAGTATCTCCGCGTCATCACCGCCGAGCTGACGCGCCTGCTGAATCACGCCGCGCTGCTCGGATTCTTGCTGCAGGATATGGGCGCCAGCGGCACTCCGCTGATGTATGCCTTCCGCGAGCGCGAGAAAATTCTCGACCTCTTCGAGTCGCTGACCGGCGCGCGCATGATGTGCAACTACATGCGCTTCGGCGGATGCCGCGTGGACACGCCCGCCGGCTGGCTCGACCAGGCTCGCAAGGTGGTTGCCGACTTTCCCAAGTTTCTCGATGAGTTTGAAAAGCTTCTCGTTTCCAACGAAATCCTCATGGAGCGAACGCAGGGCGTCGGCGTCCTCTCGCGCGAACTCGCCATCAGCTCCGCCATCAGCGGCCCGATGGCGCGTGCCAGTGGCCTGAACTACGACATTCGCAAAGTGGACGGCTACGGCATCTATCCGCGCTTCAGCTTCCGCGTGCCGCTGGGGGCTCATGGAGATATCTACGACCGGTATATGATCCGGTTTCTCGAGATGCGGGAGTCGCTGAAGATTCTGGATCAGGCGCTGCGCGATATTCCCGCCGGTCCGATCATCGATCCCAAGTCGAAGCCGCGCGGTTTCCGCCCCAAGCCCGGCGAATGCTACGGCCGCATCGAAGGCCCCAAAGGCGAACTTGGCTTCTACCTCATCTCGGATGGCTCGCCCAATCCCTACAGATATAGAGTGCGTCCGCCAAGCCTCATCAACCTCACAGTCCTTGAAGACCTCTGCCTCGGTCACAATGTCGCGGATGTAGTCGTGATTCTCGGCAGCGTGGACATCGTTCTCGGTGAGGTGGACCGATGATAGGGAACGGCATTCTCAAAGGCCTCGCGGAGACGGCGCGCAATTTCTTCGGCAGCTACGTTTCGAAAGACCGCCTCACTACCGTGCAATACCCGGAAGAGAAGCTGCCGCAGATCGAGGCTGCGCGCAACTTTCCGTTTCTCGTCTACGACGGCCCGGAATGGGATGCGGGGATGCGTTGCGTTGCCTGCCAGATCTGCGAGAAGGAATGCCCGCCGAAGTGCATCTTCATCGAGAAAAGCAAGGACAAGAAGCCGGACGCGGTGGGCAAGCCGCAGTTCTACCCTTCGCGGTTCGATATCGACATTTCGGTCTGCATGTCGTGCCAGATCTGCGTTGAGGTCTGCCCGTTCGACGCCATCAAGATGGACGTACAGTTCGATTTGCCGACGGATGACCGCTTCCGCGGCCTGATGCTCGATCGGCACCAGCTGGCGAAGTCGAACGAGTACTACCACGAGATTCACCCGACGGAAGCCTCCGCCGTCGATGCCGCTCTCGATGCCGAGCGCGCCAAGGCCGCTGCGGCGAAGGCAGCCGCCGCTGCGCCGAAGCCGGCGGCAGCGGTAGCGGTAGCGGTAGCTGCAAGTGCAGCAACTGCTACTTCCGCTCCTCCGCAGCCAGCCGCTGCTTCCACCCCGAAGCCGGTGGAGGGTGAGAACAAATGATCGTGGAGACATTTAACGCAAACACGGCCGACCAGATCTTCGTCTTCGCCAAACAGGCGCTGCTCACGCGCACGCCCGGCGCACTGCAGCCTCTTGCCTCCGCGATCATCTCTATCGTCCCCGTGCTCGTTGTTTTCCCTTCTCTCTTCGCCATCACAACGATCCTCGAACGCAAAGGCCTGGGCCGCATGCAGAACCGCCTTGGCCCGAACCGCGTGGGTCCCTTCGGTCTGCTGCAACCTGCCGCCGACGGCATCAAGGCGCTCATCAAAGAAGACGTCGTCCCCGCCGCGGCCGATCAACTCGTCCACTTCTTCGCGCCTGTTGTGTTTGTCGCGGCGGCGTTCCTCGCCTACGCCGTGCTGCCCATCGGCCGCAACATGGTGCTCGTCAACCTGAACGCCGGCGTGCTTTTCTTTTTCGCTGCCGGCTCCGTCGTCGAACTCTCCGTATTTATGGCCGGCTGGTCCAGCCGCAGCAAATACTCGCTGCTGGGCGCGATGCGCGCGATTGCGCAGATGATCAGCTACGAAGTCCCGCTGGTGCTCGCGTCCATTCCGGCCATCATGCAGGCGGGCTCGCTCTCCACCGTTGGCATCGTGGAGGCTCAGGCCGGATATACCGGCATCTTCCCGCACTGGTTCCTCTTCACGCCGTGGGGCATCGTCGGCTTTGTGCTCTTTCTCATCGCCGCTACAGCCGAGTCAAACCGCTCGCCGTTCGATCTCCCCGAAGGCGAGTCCGAGATTATCGCCGGGTACTTCATCGAGTATTCCGGCTTCAAGTTCGCGCTCTTCTTCCTGGCCGAATATCTCGGCATGTTTGCGACCTCCGCGCTCGGCATCACGCTCTTCCTCGGCGGATGGTCTGCGCCGCTCTCAGTCCTCAGCTTTATCCCGTCGTGGATATGGTTTTTCGCAAAGCTGCTGGCGCTCATCTTTTTCTTCATCTGGATTCGCGGCACGCTTCCGCGCCTGCGCATGGACCAGCTGATGGGCTTCGCCTGGAAGTTCATCCTTCCCATGGCTCTGCTCAACGTCTTCGTCACCGGCCTATGGCGCTTCCTCCCTGCCGGGCCGGTCAACTCCATCCGTTGGGCCGTCTGCGCCGCAATTCTCGCCGCGCCATGTATTGTCCTTAGTTTTGCTCTGAAGCAGAAGAAAAAACTCCTCATCCGCACGTATCATTTTGCCGAGTAATCACAAACACCATGCCTATGTTTTTGGCCCATAAATCTTGACAAAAGCGACACATATCGAACGCAAGACCTCATGCACACGTTGCACGTACAGCGTCCTGCTCACCGGCATGATCTTGGTCATACCGGCTCAGTCTCAAGTAGCAAAATTCGAAGCTGGCATGACTGCGAAGATCCAGAGCAGCCGATACTGCAGTGTGAACAGTAAGACAGCATCCCTGGCAATTCGATTCATCGTTACTTTCAAGAACACTACCAGCGGGACCGTCACGATAGAGCAACCAATGGACTCGGTTCTCTTCGTCTCACGCACCCTGCAAGACGTGCAACACGGCAAGTATCAGATGATGCTCTACGCACCAGACACTTTCGGTCTGCGGGTTACTACCTTAGCGTCGCCAAAAACAGCGGAGAATGTTCCAGAACCCGCCTCTCCACAAAAAAACGTGAAGCCCGGCGAAATGTTCACAGGGGAAGCGGCGGAAGAGCGCCCTATTCCCATAGCGTTGAACGGAAAATTCCCCAGGTGGGAAGCTCTGGAACCTGGCCGCTACTTTGTGCAGTTAATGTCAGACGGCGTGATACAAGGTACAAACGATTTTGTAAAAATTACCTCACAGCCCATCGAGATCACCGTAGATACGCACCCAAAGGTGGGGAAATGTCCCTAGACGCCACCTTCCTCATCCTCGCCGCCATCTCCGTCGCCGGCTCTGCCGCAGCCATGGGCCTGCGCAACGCCGTGCATTGCGTGCTCGCGCTTACTGCCGGCTTCGCCGGCATCGCAGGCCTGTATCTTTATCTCGGCGCGCAGTTCGTCGGCTTCACCCAGATCATGGTCTACGTCGGCGCGGTGGCCATCCTTGCGGTTTTCGCCATCATGATGACCCACCATCCGGGCCAGGCGGAGGAGCCCTTCTCGCGTTACTGGCTGTGGGGCGCAGTCATCGCCGCCGCCGTGTTCCTCACCCTCGCGCGTGCTGTCCGTTTGGCATTTGAGCCCGCGGGTTCCGTACTTGCGGTGCCGCCGCAGGCACCCGATCTTACGGTGCAGCAGATCGGCGAGGCGCTGATGCATCGCTACGTATTGCCGCTGGAGATCATCGGCCTGCTGCTGACCGCTGCGCTGATCGGCGCGGTCATCATCGCCATGGACGCCAAAGAGGATCCTGCGATGGAGGATGCCGTCGAATGAACCCGCTCGAAGGCTATGTCCTGCTCTCTTCTTTGCTCTTTGCTATCGGCCTCGCCGGCGCGCTCACCCGCCGCAATGCCATCCTGGTCCTCATCGGCATTGAGCTGATGCTCAACGCCGCCAACCTCAACTTCATCGCCTTCTGGCGTTATGGCCCGCGCCCGGCCGCTTTGACCGGCGTGATGTTCAGCATCTTTTCCATCGCCGTCGCTGCGGCGGAGGCGGCGGTAGGCCTCGCACTCATCCTCGCTGCATACCGTCACGTCCGCACCACTAACCTCGACAGGATGAATCACCTGAAGGGCTGAATTGACGTTTTGAAGGGGCGCGGCTTCAGCCGCGCCGTAACACCGCATTACGGAACACTGGGCTTTAGCCCCTGAGGGAACTCGAAGTACACAGCACGATGAACTCGCTCGTCGCCCATCTCTGGCTCATCCCCGCGCTGCCCATCCTGGCAGCGGGCCTCATCGCGCTTCTCCCCCAGCGCGCTCGCATCGCAGCCGCGGGCCTCGCCATCGGTTCGCTTGCAATCTCCTTCGTCTACGCCATCGCCGCCTTCGCCCACACTCTCTCACTGCCCGCCGCGCAGCGCCTGGAGTTCGTCAACGTCCCTTGGCTCACCTTCGGCGACCAGGTTCTCCGCATTGGCTGGATGCTTGACCCGTTGACGGGGGTCATGCTGGTGATGGTCACCTTGGTCGGCCTCCTCATCTTCATCTACTCCACCGGTTACATGGCCGAGGACGAGAACTTCACCCGCTTCTTCTGCTTCCTCGCGCTCTTCGCCGGCGCCATGCTCGCCGTCCTCATCGCCAACAGCCTGCTCCTTCTCTTCATGGCGTGGGAGGTCGTCGGCCTCACCTCCTACCTCCTCATCGGCTTCTGGTACCACAACCCCGCCGCCGCAGCCGCCGCAAAAAAAGCCTTTCTCGTCACCCGCATCGGCGACCTCGGCCTGCTCATCGGCATGGTCTGGCTCTATGCTCAGGCGGGCACGCTGCTGTTCTACGACTCGGGTGCCGGCGCACTGGAACTGTCGTCGCGCGTGCATCTTGCCTCAATGCAGGCTGGCATTCTTGGTCTCAGTGCCGCATCAGCTATCTCGATCCTGATCTTCTGCGGAGCCGCTGGAAAGTCCGGCCAGGTTCCACTCCACGTCTGGCTGCCCGACGCCATGGAAGGCCCGACACCGGTCTCAGCGCTCATTCACGCGGCGACCATGGTCGCCGCCGGCGTCTTCCTCATGGGACGCGTTTTTCCGCTCCTTGATCTACCCAATGCTCCGCTCGACCATGCAATTCCGCTCGGCCACTACGTGACGACGATGATGAGAGTCCAGCTCATCAACGGCCCAATTCAAACTGCGCCCTTCATCGCCCTCGAAGTCCTCACCTGGGTCGGCGCCATCACCGCGCTCTTCGCCGCCACCATCGCCGTCGCCCAGTTCGACATCAAGCGCATCCTCGCCTACTCCACCGTCTCGCAGCTCGGCTACATGATGATGGGCCTCGGCGTCGGCGGCCCCGCTGTCGGCATCTTTCACCTCATCACCCACGCCTTCTTCAAAGCGCTGCTCTTCCTCGGAGCCGGCTCCGTCATCCACGGCTGCGCCGGCGAGCAGGACATCCGCCGCATGGGCGGCCTGCGCAAATTCATGCCCGTCACCTTCGCCGCCTACTCCGCCGGCATGCTCGCCCTCTGCGGCTTCCCGCTCTTCGCTGGCTTCTGGTCCAAAGACGCCATCCTCGACGCGGCGCATATGTGGGAACCCTCACACATCCCCTTTTGGCTCGGCACCCTCGGCGCTCTACTAACTGCGTTTTATATGACGCGTCAGATGGCCTACGTATTCTTCGGCACCCTCCGGCCCGCGGCACCCGGCCATCCTTCGCATCATCCCGCCGAGACCGAAAAGCCCATCGCGTTCGAGGACGTAGCAGAGCAGGAACCTCACACCCACCATCCGCACGAAAGCCCCGCCGTGATGACGGTCCCTCTCGTCATCCTCGCGGCCTTCGCGGTGCTCCTTGGTTTCCTCGGAACGCCTGCGTGGCCCTGGTTCCAGTCCTTCCTCAACGGCACTGCGCCGGAAGCCAACGGCCTGCACGCTCTGCTCGAACCCGCCGTCCTCACCGTGATGCTCACCTCCACCGCCGTCGTCATCCTCGGCCTCTTCTTCGGCTGGTGGCTTTACGTGCGCACCCAAATCACCTCGGCCGACGCCCCGGATATCCTCGACCGCAAGTCGCCAGCCGCCTTCACCTTCCTCGGCCACGCCTGGTACGTCAACGAGCTCTATGCCGCGACGCTTGTTCGCCTGAACTCCGCTTTCGCCACGCTCTCCGACTTCCTCGACCGCTACGTCTTCGGCGGCATCGTGCAGCTGGTTTCGTGGAGTGCACTTGGCGTCGCCTATCTCGACCGCCTCTTCGATACCGCCGTCATCAACGGCGGCTTCGACGCCGGCACGCACACAGCCCGCTTCGGCGGATGGCTCACCACCCGTTTCCAGACCGGCCGCCCGCAGACCTACCTACGTTTCATCGCCCTCGTACTCGTCGGCCTCGTCCTCTATCTCCTCTGGGGAGCGCACGCATGAACTCGTTCCCCGCGCTCTCCCTGCTCACCGCCCTGCCCGCAACCGGCGCCGTGCTGATCCTGCTCTTTGCGCGGCGGCAACGTGCGGCACGCATGACGGCGCTCATCGTCTCGTTGCTCGCGCTCTTCTTTGTCCACCTGCTCTGGCATCACTTCGACGCAAGTTCCGCGGCCTACCAATTCCAGGAATTCCACCCCTGGATCCCCACCCTCAACGTCGACTACCACCTGGGCATCGACGGCATCGGCATCCTGATGCTTCTCGCCGCCGCCATCGTCACCCCGATCGGCATCGCGGCCTCATGGCGTATCGAGCGCCGCGCCTCGCTCTACTTCGCGTTGGTGCTGCTGCTTGAATCCTGCATCGTCGGCTCCTTCACGGCGCTCAACTTCTTCCACTTTTTTCTCTACTGGGAACTCTCTCTCATCCCCGCCTTCTTCCTCATTCGCCTCTGGGGAGGCCAGCGCCGCGCCCGCGCTTCAACGCAGTTCTTTGTCTACACCATGGTTGGCAGTGTGGCGATGCTGCTCAGCTTCCTCGCCATCTTCCTCGCCACGCACACCTGGGACTTCGCCCAGCTTTCAACGCTGGCCCAGTCTGGCCAACTGATGCCCGCAGTCGCCGCCAAGCTCGCCTGGGCGCGCTTCACGCCGCATCACCTCGCGCTGCTGCTCTTCCTCGGCGCGTTCCTTGGCTTCGCCGTCAAGACGCCAGTCATCCCCTTTCACACATGGCTGCCCGACGCCTACGCCGAAGCGCCTACCGGCACCACTATCTTGCTCACCGGCGCCATGTCCAAGATGGGCATCTACGGCTTCCTGCGCATCCTCGTCCCCATCTTCGGCACCGAGATGCATGCACTGCTGAAGCCTCTGCTCGTTCTCGCCGTCGCTTCAATCGTCCTCTCCGCCTATTCAGCTCTCGCTCAGAAAGACCTCAAACGCATCTTCGCCTACTCCTCCATCAACCACCTCGGCTACTGTCTGCTCGCAATCTTCGCCCTCGTTGCCGCTAACCCCGACCCAACGCAGAAATATGCCGCACTCTCCGGTGCGCTGCTGCAAACGCTCAACCACGCCCTCACAGCCGCCGCCGTCTTCTGGTTCATCGCAATGCTTGAACAACGCACCGGCGGCTTGCGCAGCCTCGCCGACTTCGGCGGCTTGCGTCGCATCGCGCCGGTCTTTGCCGGGCTGATGGGCATCGCGCTCTTCTCTTCGCTGGGCTTACCCGGCCTCAACGGCTTTCCCGGCGAGTTCCTCATCTTCAAGGGGGCGTTCCCGCTCGCACCGCGTGCCAGTTCTGTCGCCACGCTCGGCCTGTTGCTGACCGCGATCTTCATCCTCACCGTGATTCAGCGCGTCTTTACTGGTCCGCTCAACCCCGAACGCTCAACCTTTGCTGACCTCACTCGCGGCGAGCGCCTCGCGCTCGCGCCTGCCATCGTTCTGATGTTTGTCCTCGGCCTCTATCCGCAGTTGATTTTGGGGGCCGTCAACTCCACCATCGTCTCCTACGTGCAACACCTGGCCTTCTAACATGCGCATACACTTCAGGCACTCAACCCAAACTTTGTCATCCTGAGCGAAGCGGAGAGCGTCAGCTCTCCGCGTAGTCGAAGGATATGCTTTTTGTTTTTGAATCCGAGTCGCATATAACCGCAATGCTCGCCTGGACGATCTACATCTCGTACCTCACAGCCGCGACGCTCTTCGTGCTGCCGCGCGGCGTGAAGCCTGTCCTGGCGCGCGTGATCGCCCTGCTCTCTGCCGTTGCCGGCTTCGCTATCGCGCTCGCTGCTTTCTGGACTCACCGCGACGGCGCATCGATTTTCGTAACTGACCTCCACTGGATTCCGCTTGGCCCCCAAGGCCCCGACTTTCACGGCGTCCACTACGCCCTCTCTGCCGATGGAATCTCTCTCGCCCTCGTCCTCCTCACCGGCATCATTGCTATAGCCGGCGTCCTCTTCTCCTGGGACATCGCCGACCGCACCAACGAATTCTTCGGCTTCTACCTGCTGCTCATCGGCTCGGTTTATGGCGTGTTCCTCGCCGCGGACGTCTTCCTCCTGTTCGTCTTCTACGAGATCGTCATCATCCCCAAGTACTTCCTCATCGCCATCTGGGGTTCCACCCGCCGCGAGTACGGCGCGATGAAGCTGGCCATCTACTCGTTCGTCGGCTCCGCCATGGTCCTTGGCGGAATCATTGCCGCCTACGCAGTCTCCGGGGCGCACTCCACCTCACTCACGGACCTCGTCTCCGCCTCGGCCCACCTGTCGCCGCACTTCCAACTCATCGCTTTCCCCGTAGTTTTCGTCGGATTCGCCATCCTCGCCGGCCTCTGGCCGTTCCACACATGGGCGCCCACTGGACACGTAGCCGCGCCCACCGCTGCCTCCATGCTCCTCGCCGGAGTCGTCATGAAGCTCGGCGCCTACGGCTGCCTCCGCGTCGCCATGACGCTCTTCCCCCTCGGCCTCGCCCCATGGGCGCACCCGCACCTCGGCCTGCACTCCTGGCGCGACCTCTTCGCCCTTCTCGCCGCCATCGGCATCGTCTACGGAGCGCTCGTCGCTCTCGCCCAACGCGACTTCAAATTCGTTATCGGTTATTCCTCCGTCTCGCATATGGGGTTCATCCTGTTGGGCCTGATGACGCTGAACCTCACCGGACTTTCCGGCGCAGTGCTGCAGATGATCTCGCACGGTCTGCTTGCAGGACTTCTGTTCGCCGTCGTCGGCCGCATGGTTTACGCGCGCACGCACACCCGCGAGCTCGCATTGCTTGGCCCGATGAACCTCAACCGCGCGATACCATTCGCCGCCGTCACCTTTGTGATCGCTGCAGTCGCTGCCATGGGGCTTCCCGGATTCTCTGGCTTTGTTGCCGAATTGATGATCGTGATCGGCGCGTGGCGCGCCTATCCGCTGCTTGCCTGCGCGGTCGGCCTTGGAATTCTGATTGGTGTCGCCTACATCTGGCGCGCGATGCAGAAGGCCTTCTTCTCCGGTTCGAGCACGGAAGACGCCGGCAGCCCGACCGCGCCCGCCACCACCCTTGACGCGCACCTCACGCCCATCACCGCGCCGGAGAAGATCGCCGCGATCTTCCTCATTGCATGCAGTGTTGTTGTCGGGCTATTCCCGCATATCCTGCTCAACATCATTCAGCCCGCGCTCGATTCGCCGCTGTTTGACGGCCTGCGCAGAGGAGGGACCTGGCAATGATTGCTGCCCGCCCCTTCGACTACGCGCAGGTCCTGTATCTCGTCGCGCCCGAACTGCTCCTCGTACTCACCGCGCTCTTCGTCATGACCGCGGACGTCCTTCTCCTCCGCCACCGTTCGCTACGTACTCGCTTTACCGCAACTTCGCTGCTCGCCGCGCTCGGCTGCATCGCTGCCATCATCCAGATCGCCGCCTCGTCCGCATCCTCCAACCTGCTCAACGGCGTGCTGCTCACCATCCCGCTGGTTCATGCCGTCCAGATTTCGATCCTCACAATCACCATCGTTGCCCTGCTGCTTGCGGCCAACTCGCGCTTCACGCATCACGTCGGCGAATATATCCTGCTCATCCTTGCCGCCACCTGCGGCATGATGTTCCTCGCTGCGACTGAAGACCTGCTCGTCATCTTCCTTTCGCTGGAACTGCTCTCGCTCTCGCTCTACATCCTGGCCGCTTTTGACAAGCGCGGTGCGCGCGCCTGGGAGGCCGCGCTCAAATACTTCCTCTTCGGCGGAATGTCAGCCGGCTTCCTGCTCTTCGGCTTCAGCCTGCTCTACGGCGTCTCCAATTCCACCTCGCTGCGCGACATCGCAGCCGCCATCGCCGCATCGCACACGGTCGGCCTCAATCCGCTGCTCGCCGTGGCCATCGTCACAGTCGCCATCGGCCTGGGCTTCAAGATCGCCGCTGCTCCGCTGCACTTCTGGGCACCCGATGTCTACGAAGCCGCGCCCGTTCCCTCAGCCGCGCTTATCGCCTCCGGCTCGAAAGTCGCATCCTTCTTTCTCCTTTTCCAGATCGCCGCCATCGGCCTGCTCCCCGCCGCAGGCTCCGCGGCCCTTCGCCATCCCGCGCGTGGATGGGTGCCTGTGCTTGCCATCCTGGCGATCGTGTCAATGCTTGTGGGAAATCTCGGTGCGCTGCGTCAGCTGAGCCTTCGCCGCCTGCTTGCCTACTCTGCCGTGGCCCACGCCGGATACATGCTCGTCGGCATCTGCGCCCACACAGCGGGCTCGCTCTCCGCGCTGCTCTACTACGTCATCACCTACGCGCTCGCCACGGTCGGCGTCTTCGCAGTCCTCTCGGCAGTCGAAGAAGACTCCGCATCCGATCTTCTGCCCGCGCTCGCCGGCCTATCGCGCCGCTCCCCTGTGCTCGCCGGATCGCTCGCCGTTTTCATCCTCTCGCTAGCCGGAATCCCGCCGCTGGCCGGCTTCTTCGGCAAGTTCTATCTTTTCGTCGCCGCGCTTGAGGCCGTGCCGGGCTCAACCCCGCTGCTCTGGCTCGTCATCCTCGCCATTGCCTTCAGTTGCGTCTCGCTCTACTACTACCTGATCGTGCTCAAGCACGCCTACGTCGTACAGGCCGATCCATCCGTCGGTCTGTTGCGCGCGCCGTTCCTCACTCGACTTCTCGCCGTTGCTCTGGCGCTCGCTGTCGTTGTCCTCGGTTGCGCGCCGCACCTGCTTCTCGGTTGGTTCAATGCCGCGATCGCCGCGTCCGGACTCTAGCTGCCAGAGAGAGCCGAGTCCGAGCTTTCATACGCACGCCGAAGCTGCACATAGGCCGCCAGCCGCACCACATGGAAAAAGTCCGAGGCCACCAGATACCAGACGCCCACGGCGATATACCAGTGCGCCATAAAGTCGGGCGTTGCGATGCTCTCAAACGGTAGTGGACATGCCGAGAAGACCATCGCCAGCACCACCAGCGCAATCTTCACGATCCCCATCACCAGGTTGATCTCCACCAGCTTTGCCTTGAGCTCGCTCAGGCCGAGCGCTGACCTCAACGCCGCAAAAGCGCCGAGGTTTCGCAGCATGGCCAGCAGCGGCGCGATCGAGAACACCCAGCTCACAATCGCCCACAGAGTAAACATGCCCAGCGTCGCGATGATCCCAAGCGCGCATAGCAGCACCAGATTGGGTTCCCGGCCCTCGCCCATCGGTATCGCCACAGCAACTGTCGTGGAAGCGCGCAGGCACCAGAACCACGCCGCGAAGCTTGCGCCCAGCGCGATCATGCGGATTGCTTGCAAGCCCATCAGAGTTACTGGCCGCATTCGTATGCTTGCGCCCGTCAAGTGGCCCATGCGCCGGAACACGACGGTCCTTCCAAGCGACGAAACGATGATCCACGCAACCACCAAAACCGGCGCCAGCCACTTCGCGACATCAAGTACGGGAGGCAATAACACGTGGGCCGTCGCGCTGAGCGTCTTCGCCGCGGACATCGGATCGAGAAACGTCATCCGCTGCAACGCGGCGACATCCACGGGCGCCGCGCTCCAGATCCGCGTCGCCTCACGCCACGCCAGGTACGCTGCGGGAATCCCGATCACCCACCGCCACGCAATCTCCAGCGCCGTCAGCCCCGGACGCTTCCA
Organism: Acidobacteriaceae bacterium; assembly: GCA_035552995.1. Lineage (GTDB taxonomy): Bacteria > Acidobacteriota > Terriglobia > Terriglobales > Acidobacteriaceae > Edaphobacter. The sequence continues at coordinate 29,376 of DATNEM010000022.1, forward strand.
GCACCACGAGAGGGTGTGCACAAAGGACTGCGTTCCGCGCACCTGACCGTGTTCCCCGCGCACTCCAACCTCGCGCGACATTCCTGCGGTCCTTATTCCCTGGTCCCTGATCCCTGTCCCCTCTTCCTTACTTCACCACCAGATTCACCAGCTTGCCGGGCACCACAATTACCTTTGCGACAGCCTTGCCCTCGATGCGCGTCTGCACCTTCGCATCGGCCAGCGCCGCCGCCTTCACTGTCGCCTCGTCGCTGCCGGCCGCAACCTTAATCACGACCACCAGCTTGCCATTCACCTGCACCGGAATTTCGATCTCGTTCTCGCGCGCCAGGTCCGCATCGGCCTCCGGCCATTGCGCACGGAAGACCGCGCCTTCGTGCCCCAACTCCCCCCACAGCTCTTGCGCAAGAAACGGCGCAAATGGCGCCAGCAACAGAGTCAGGCCTCGGAAGATCTCCGCGATTGCAGTCGCGCTCACCTCGCCCGCATCCATTGCCCCCTCGGCGGCCGCGATTTCGTTCACCAGGATCATCACCGCGGCAATCGACGTGTTGAAGTGCCACCGCCCGCTGAAGTCCTCCGTCACCTTCGCAATCGTCTGATGCAAAGTCCTGAGCAGCTTCTCCTCTACGCTGCTTCGCTCCGCACTCTGCGGACTGGCTGGCTTGCCGACTCGCTGCCTTGCTCCTTCGCTGTACTTCATCGCCAGCCGATACACGCGTGCGAGAAACCGGCTGATGCCCGCGACGCCATCCTCCTGCCAATCCAGGTCGCGGTCCGGCGGCGCGGCGAACAGCGCGTACATCCGCGTCGCATCCGCGCCATAGCGCGCGATCATCTCGTCTGGGCTCACCACATTGCCCTTCGACTTCGACATCTTCGCGCCGTCTTTGATCACCATGCCCTGTGTAAAGAGGCGCGCCGCGGGCTCATCGTTGGCGATCATGCCCCCGTCTTTCGTATCAATGTCGCGCATCACTTTGGTCCAGAAGCGCGAGTAAATCAGGTGCAGGATCGCGTGCTCCACGCCACCGATGTACTGGTCGATGGGGAACCAGTACTTCGCCTTGTCGCTCGCGAAGGGCGCCGCGCTATTCTTTGCGTCGATGTAGCGGTAGAAGTACCAGCTCGAGTCGACAAACGTATCCATCGTGTCCGTCTCGCGGCGCGCCGGTCCGCCGCAGACCGGACAGGTAGTGTGGAGGAACTCCGGCAGCTTGCCGAGCGGCGAGCCGCCCTCCTGCGTGATCTCGATCTTCTCCGGCAGCACCACAGGCAATGCGCTCACGGGCACTGCGACCACGCCTCCCGGTTCCAACGCCGCCACACCCGGACCACCGACATGCCCGCGCTCGCAATACACCATCGGGATCGGCGTGCCCCAGTACCTCTGGCGGCTGACGCCCCAATCCTTAAGGCGATAGGTCACTGTGGCGGAGCCAAAGCCCTTCGCCTTCGCGAACGCCGCCATCTCGCGCTGCGCTTCGACGCATGATTTTCCTGTCCACTCCCCGGATTCGGCGAGCACCGAATCCTCCTCCGCCGTATACGGCAGCTCCGGAAGTTCGCCGCCTTTCGCGGGCACAATGACGCGCCTTACGGGTATGCCGTACTTCTGCGCAAACTCGAAGTCGCGCTCGTCATGCGCGGGCACGCTCATGATCGCGCCGGTGCCGTAGTCGGCCAGAATGTAGTTGGCAATCCAGATCGGCACCTGTTCGCCGTTGTACGGATTCACCGCAAAGCGACCGGTGTCCACACCATGCTTCTCGATCGCACCGACATCCCCTGCCTCGCGAGCGGCCTTCTGCTGCGCGATCATCTTATCCATCTCGCCTGCCAGCTTTTCATCGCAAGCCGCCAAGCTTCGCGCCACGGCATGCTCCGGCGCAAGCTGCACACTGGTCGCACCGAAGATCGTATCCACGCGCGTGGTGAACACCGCTATCTTCTCCGCCGAATCGCCAGCAACCGTAAAGTCGACCAGCGTCCCTTCGCTGCGCCCAATCCAGTTGCGCTGCATAGTGCGCACCTTCTCCGGCCAGCCATCCATCGTGTCCAGGCCGTCGAGCAGCTCGTCCGCATACTGCGTGATGCGGAAGAACCACTGCGTCAGATCGCGCTGTTCCACAATCGTGTCTTCGTGCCGCCAGCACCTCCCATCGATCACCTGTTCGTTGGCCAGAACCGTCTGGCACTCCGGGCACCAGTTCACCTTGCTCTTCTTGCGGAACGCGAGGCCGCGCTCGTACATCTTCAGGAAGAACCACTGGTTCCAGCGATAATACTCAGGCAGGCATGTCGTGACTTCCGTTGCCCAGTCATAGCTGAAACCCATGCGCCGCATCTGCACGCGCATGGCGGCGATGTTGGCCAGCGTCCATTCGCGCGGCGGAGTGTTGTTCTTCAGCGCTGCGTTCTCTGCCGGCAGGCCGAATGCGTCCCAACCCATGGGGTGCAGCACATTGTGGCCACGCATCCACATAAAGCGCGCCAACGCATCACCAATGGAGTAATTGCGCACATGCCCCATGTGCAGCTTGCCGCTCGGATAGGGCAGCATCTCCAGGCAGTAAAACTTCTTCTTCGCGGAATCGTGCCCCTCGGCCGCATAGAGCGCCGGGTCCGCATCCCACCGGGCTTGCCACTTCGGCTCAATCTCCGCTGGGTTGTACCGCTCTGGCTTTCCGCTCTCGTTCCTTACACTCTCGGGCATATGCCTTCATTGTAAAGAACTGGCTTGTTCGCGCGTTCCCGCCGACGCCTGACACACGAAGGCCCCACCGGCGTGCTGTGGGGCCTTGGAACATCTGTCTTGTGCAACCTATTTCGTGAACAGCGTATCGCCGGGAACCCTCTCTTCGTTGCTCACGATGCGGTTTTCCGCGCGCTTGGCGGCCTTCATCGCAGTCTGGTCCATCCGGTCGCGTGCGCTCTTGTCCGTCAGCTTGCCGTCGCGCAACTTCGTATCGATCGCCTCGTGCGACGGGCGCGCCGCAGATTTGTTGGAGTTAATATTCTGTTCCATATCTCCACCTCCTCCCAGATAGGAACCGTCTGCGCGCGCGGAGGTTGCCCTCTTTGCTTCGCCGGCGCAAAGCATTCAAACAAAACAAGTACACTAGGCTTCTCTGCGACACATCCGGTCTGCAGACGATTCAAAATGCAAAGCGCCTCAGACAACCAAATGCCCGCGCGCGATGTTCACGCATCCGCGCTCGTCATCGACGCTCACGCCGATACGCCGCAGCGCTTTGTCGATGAGGCCTGGGACTTCACTGGCCCGCTGTCTTCGCCCGCAAATTCCCGCGGCATGCTTGACCTCGCCACCGCACGCGCGGGCAATCTCGCGGCAGAGTTCTTCGCCATCTGGGTCGATCCCGGACAAGTCCCCGCCGGTCGCTACGCGCATCGCGCACTCACGCTGATTGACGGCGTGCACGAGCAGGTGCGGGAACATCCCCGCGAGTTGGCTCTCTGCAGCTCACCGGATGAGATTCTCGCGGCACGGACCTCAGGCCGCTTTGGGGTCCTCATGGGCATCGAAGGCGGCCATGCCATCGAGAATTCCCTCGCGCTGCTGCGCGCCTATCACACGCTCGGCGTTCGCTACATGACTCTCACCTGGGCCAACTCCAACGAATGGGCCGAATCGTCTACCGACCTGCGCTCTGCGGGACAGCCCGGTCTCACGCCCTTCGGCACAGAAGTCGTCGCTGAGATGAACCGCCTCGGCATGATGGTCGATCTCTCGCATGCCTCCGACCGCACCTTCGACGATGTGCTTGCGGCCACACGCGCCCCGGTGATAGCGTCGCACTCCTCCGCGCGTGCTCTCACCCACTCGCCGCGCAATCTTACGGACGACCAATTGCGCGCACTCGCCGCCAACGGCGGCCTCGCCATGGTCAACTTTTACTCTGCCTTCATCGACGAGAACTACCGGCTTGCGTGGCTCGCACAGCGCGAGGAACGCTCACAGGCCCACGCAGCGCTTGAACGCGAATACGCTGTACGCAATGAACCTGTCCCCTTCCATATCTCCAACAAAGTTGATCGCGAATTCGCCGCGCGCATTCCTCGTCCGCCGCTCTCCTCGCTCATCGACCACTTCGACCACATGATTCGCGTCGCAGGCGCCGATCACGTCGGCATCGGCACCGACTTCGACGGCATCTCCGCGCTACCCGAGGGCATCGATTCCGCCGCGGACCTCCCCAGAATCACAGCCGCGCTGCTCGCTCGCGGCCACTCCGCCGCGGATCTACACAAGGTGCTCGGCGGAAACCTCCTGCGCGTTTTCGCCGCTGTCCAATCTTTCGCTTCAGAACCATAAGCGCCAGCCATCATGCGCAAGAAAGGCGCGAGCCCTGGTGTGGGCCCGCGCCTGACTTTGCTTTCGGTAAATTACTTCTTCGTGGTTGAGTCGTCGCTGGTCGAGGACCCGGACTTCGATTTCGAGCTGCTGCTGTCGCTGCTGCTGCTCGGCGAGGTCGCGCTGCTGCCCGAGGAAGACGGTGACGCTTCCGATGACGCAGAGCCGGGGGCGGTGGACGACGGAGTAGACTGCGCACCCGACGTGCTGTCAGGAGTCGCCTGCGTGCCATACGGCGACTTGTGATCGGATTGCGTGCCGCTCTCCGGGTTGGACGATGGAGCGGTCGCGCCACTCGGCGACTGCGGGGTTGTGGACGATGACGGCGACGAAGTCTGTGCGGAAAGGGTCAGAACGAGCGCTGCCTGGCAGGCGCCAGCCAGTAGGATCTTGGGAATCAGTTTCATCGGTAGGGCTCCTCATAGTCCGCGTGGGAAACACGCGGACGGATCATAGGTCGATCGTTGAAGTTGCCCAAGGCTGAAAGCCATCCGGGTCGCAAACCGGAAAAAGGGCCGGTCAGGACTGGATTAGGAAGGGAACCCCGGCTTGCTATCGGGCAGACTGCATGGGTGCCGCCATCGTTCCGGGGGTCGAACTCGTGCGATAGACGCTATCAGCGAGCACTGGAGTTGCCCGGCAGATGTCATCCGGCGAAACAGCATTTTGCCTGGCCAATGCTCGCTGGCGCCCTCATGGTTCGGCACGCGCCAAGGTTCAACCCACAGTGTTGATAATAAAAAGGTCGGAACCGACCCGCGGGACGGCAAACGCGGGGCGGCAGCTCCGGTGGATTACGCCACACAAACGCATCCGCTGTCATCCTGTAGGGTGCCCCACCCAAGCTTTGCTTAATTGGGCTTGAGTTACTACTGTCCGAACTGTCATTCTGAGCCGTAGGCGAAGAATTCCCGCATTCGTTTTTGTGAAATCACCGTTAACGTTTGCCGGGTTGGCCGTACTTTTCGCAACGCGAAAAGGACTTGGGTTTACCTGCTAATCCGGTGAAGGCATCTCGATGTGAGAGATCGCCAGCACAGATACAGGTCCCTTTTGCGGCTCAAGTTTCAGGCCGAGCTGTTCTGAGACCGCGGTGAAGATCGAAGGCGCGGGTGTGTCCGTGGAGTCGGTCGTAGCAGCTTCCGGCGCCCACGCCAGCTTAAAATCGTAACGGCCGGTGAGTCCGGTATCGTCTAGAACCACGCGGCCCAGGCCCTGCTGCGAGAGAACGGCTGCCAGCCTCTCCATGGTGACACCACGTGCGGTCAACTCATTCATACTCGACCCCGTTCCGCTCGCGCTTGGTACGTGACCCATTCCAATCATGCCCGTCTGCGCGTTGCGGTCGTCCTCGCTCAAAGTCGAAGGCGTTAGTTTGGGCCCGTCCTTCGCGACAACCAATGCATACAAGGGAAGAATCTTCTTTTCTTCGTGGGCTGCAAACTTGAAGCGGCCAGTAAGGATCGGCCGGCCCATCGCGCAGATCTGGTCCAGAGTGAGCTTCCGGAATGCCTCGACATCCTTGTCGGCAACCTTTGCCTCGATATCGAACCGCTGGGAGTTCGCCCAATTGGGAATGCCCACAATCTGATCGGACAATACGAGGCCGTACGCCTGCACAAAGAGATCCTGCACCGGCAAATTCAACAGCCGAACTCCGTTCGGCAGCAGCTGCATCCGGCTGTCCCGGGCTTCCGGGGCGTGCATCTTTACCGAGACAACATCCCATTGGATGGTTTGAGTGCTGGCTGAAGCTGAGGGTGCTCCTGCGTCTGACTGGCCATAGGAAGTCCGCGTGGGGAGCGCTGCACAAATCATCGCAAGAAGAACCGCAGCCCGCACGCGAGCAGGGAAGAATTTCGGGAGCGAATGCCTACTCATTGACTTTTTCCAGCGAGTTGAACGGGTTGGCCGGCCTGGGGGTTCTCCAGCAGCCAGCGGTGCAGCCGCACACAGAGATAAGCGGACGCCAGCATGCTTCCTCGAAAAGCCAGCATCGGTTCCAGGCCGGTAATGCCGTGGCCGTAGGCAGGGACGTAATGGTGTGCGCGGAGAAACCTGCTCAGCATTCCGGCACCCGTTGCCGACCAGAAGGCAAAGGAGAGAGTGACCGCAAGCGCGGCAGCCTGCTTGCGCCAGCCCCTGACGAAAAGAGTGGAGGCGCCTAGCGCGAACATTAGCACCGCTCCAAAAAAGAAATTTCGAGAAGGATTAAGGAACATGATCGTCGACCCAACGGTTGCGATCCCTGTGAGTTGGACAAAGCGATCGCGCACACCAAACCGCAAAGCGGCAAACGGAAGCACGAACCACAGGAACGAGGGTTCAAACCAGAAGTCCAACAGGATAGGAAGATGCGGTCCCGGGGCGGCTTGCGTCGGATGAAAGAGAACATTGACGAGAACCTGCCGCAGAGCCATACCGCCGACCACTGCGGCGACGATTCGCCATGAGAGCGCGGCCAGTGTACGGAGATAAGCAGCCACTAACCAAAGGCACCCTCGCGTCGCAGCCATCTCGTTGAGGTCCCCATAAATGGCGGCTGCGCGCTTATGACCAGCGAACAAGGCCAGGAGTAATTCGGATAGAGCACGTTTAGGCATTGGGGACTCCAGCGGCGATGGCGGTCGGCAGCATCCAGCGGCGCATCAGCGAGCAGCCCCACGCGATCGTCAGCATTGCAATCAGCACCGCGCCGTTCATAGCGATTCCCGGTATCGGCGAATGATAGATCAGCAGGCCGGGATGAAGATGCTGCATTGCGTATTGAGTCATGAGCGCAATCGCAGCCAGCGCGCAGGCAAAGGTCGCCGCGCCGCCCAGCAGGACCGGAACCAGAATGATTGCCGCCTTGCGCCACGTCCGGGAGCAGAGCGAGGCCACAGGGAGAATGGCGGCTGCAATGGCACAGGCGAAAGAAAGCCAGGGAATGTAAAGAAACGCGGCGGTGTCGAGCGCCAGCAGAACCAACGCAAGATGCACCATCCGGTCGCGCGCGCCATAGCGGACGATCAGAAAAGGTATTCCAATCCAGAGGGCGACAGTGACCGCGGCCAGTGCCGGCCCTACGCTGGCGAGCAGCGGCAGCAGGTGGTCCCTCCACGCGCCGGGCATGTGCGTGAGCCAGAATCCCATCAGAGAGCCGAGGAGCTGAAATGCCGCAAAGCCGCACGTGAAGGCAACTGGCGTTCGCCAGCCCAGGCGGATCAACGCGCGTAGGTATTCCGCTGCGAACCAAAGGCGGCTATGCGTAGCAGCCATTTCGATCAGATCGCCGTACACGGCCCTGCCGCGCTCCGCGCCCGCCGCGCGTTTGAGTAGCCACTCCGCGAATCCCGCTCTACGCATACGCACCTCGCATCTCGGACCGCGCTCGAACCGCGAACCTCGCCCCTTGAACCTCGTTTAACAGATCCAGCCCCTCCATCAAACTGCGGTACGCCGCCTGCGCACTCGCTAGTGTGTGGCGGCCTTCGCGCGTGACCGTCACGAAGCGCTTCGCCCGTCCGCCGCGCTCCCGAGTGGGGCTACCGTCACGGGAGGTCACTAGGCCTTTGTCCTCCATGCGGTGCAGCGTGGTGTAGAGTGCACCGGGGGACACCTTCCGGCCGGTACGTTCCGCAATCTCGCCCAGAATAGTGACGCCATACGCGTTCTCGTCCAGCCGCAAAATCGCCAGCAGAACGATTTGTTCGAACTCGCCAAGGGAAGTTGTATTTGCCATATATGTCCTACAAAGTAGCTATTGTTTGAACTACAATGTAGGAGTAAAGGCGTCAGATGTCATGTAGCTGCCGCCGCTATTTGTCAGTAAAGCAGGCGATATTTGTCAGTTACTGCCAAATAGCCTCTGTATTTTGAGAAGAATCCACCCGTGGTCGCGCTGCTGGTCCGGTTTGTTTTTCCAGGTGCGCGCGGCAGCGGCGTGAACCAGACCAAGGCCGCGCTTTACATCAACAACGGATACATCTCCAGCAGGACGGTGATCGGCAAGTTCCTGGTTTCGGCGCTGGC
>DATNEM010000023.1:0-10672 GCA_035552995.1 Acidobacteriaceae bacterium
CCCGTCCTGACCCCGGAAAACTGAAAGCGAGAGAGTTGAGATGAGCGAAGTGAAGAATGCACCTGTGATTGATTTTGGCAAGATGGACGGGCTGGTCCCCGGCATCGTGCAGGACGCGAAGACCGGCGAGATGCTGATGCTCGGCTTCCTGAATGAGACCAGCTACGCGAAGACACTGGAGTCCGGCTTCGTCACCTTCTGGAGTCGCACGCGCCAGAAGCTGTGGATGAAGGGCGAGACCAGCGGCAACCGGTTGCGCGTAATTACCGCCGCGACGGATTGCGACAACGACGCGCTGCTGTTTCGCGTGGAGGTCGAGGGCGATGGGCTGGTCTGCCACGAAGGGACCGTCAGCTGCTTCACCAAACCAATTTCGGTTACAAATTCCGCGGAGGCACGGTGATGGCGAGCAAGCTGAAGCTGGGAATTCCTAAGGGCAGTCTGCAGGACGCGACCATCGCGCTGTTTGAGCGCGCAGGCTGGCGCATCTCCGCGAATGGCCGCAGCTATTTTCCGGCGATCGACGATGCGGAGATCGAGTGCATGCTGGTGCGCGCGCAGGAGATGGCGCGCTACGTGGAAAAAGGTGCGCTGGACGCGGGCCTGACCGGCAACGACTGGGTGCTGGAAAACCAGACGGACGTGGAGTACGTGACGAGCCTGACCTACTCCAAGGTGAGCCGGCAGAAGGTTCGCTGGGTGCTGTGCGTTCCGGAGGATTCCCCCTTCCAGAAGCCGGAAGATCTCGCCGGCAAAGTGATTGCGACGGAACTGGTCGAGTTCACGAAGCGATATTTTGCGCAGAAGAACATCCCTGTGAAGGTGGAGTTTAGCTGGGGCGCGACGGAGGTAAAGCCGCCGACGCTGGCCGACGCAATCGTCGAGGTGACGGAGACCGGCTCCAGCCTGCGCGCAAACCGGCTGCGCATCATCGAGACGCTGATGGAGTCCGAGACGCAGCTGATCGCGAACAAGGCAGCCTATGCCGATGCGTGGAAGCGGCAGAAGATCGAGAATCTCGCGCTGATGCTGAATGCGGCCATTGCAGCGCAGGGGCGCGTGGGCCTGATGATGAACGCGCCCAAGTCGGCGCTTGATTCCATCGTCGCGCAGCTTCCCGCGCTGAACTCGCCGACCATCTCGCATCTGAGTGACCCTGCGTGGGTCGCGCTGAACACCATCATCGACGAAACCGTGGTGCGCGAGGTGATCCCGAAACTGAAGGCCGCGGGGGCCACCGGAATCGTCGAGTATCCGCTTAGCAAGGTCGTTGTCTAACTGAAGGTCTAGCTCGCATTTGCCAGGGGAACGCCATGAAACTGGTACGAACATTCGGCCGCAACAAGGCAGTCGCGGAGAGGTTGATCGCGCGGCTGGAGCAGCGCGGCGCACTCAAGCTCGCCAAGGTCGACAAGACTGTAACCACCATTGTTACAGATGTGCGCAAGCGCGGCGATCGCGCCCTGCGCGTCCACGCGGAGAAGCTGGATGGCCTTGCGAAGACCGCGGCATTCCGCGTCTCGAACGAGGAGTTGCAGGCCGCATGGGACGCGACCCCGCCCGAACTGCGCGCCGCCATGCGCATGGCGCAGGCCAACATTCGCAGCTTTGCCGAGGCGCAGCGCCCGCGTGAATGGACCACATCCAACATTCGCGGCGTTACGACTGGGCAGGTGGTCCGCCCCATCGAAAGCGTCGGCTGCTATGTGCCAGGCGGCCGCTATCCGTTGCCCTCCACATTGCTGATGACCGTCACCCCGGCACAGGTAGCCGGCGTGGACCGCATCGTCGTCTGCACGCCGAAGCCTGCGCGCGAGACGCTGGCCGCCGCATGGCTCGCAGGTGAGATTTCTCGCGGTCCTGAGGTGTATCGCATCGGCGGCGCGCAGGCTATTGCCGCTCTCGCCTACGGCACGGAGTCGGTTGCGCGGGTCGACAAGATCGTCGGCCCCGGCAACCTCTACGTCACCGCCGCGAAGCTGATGGTGGAACGCGACTGCGGCATCGACATGCCCGCCGGGCCGACGGAGATCGTCGTCACCAGCGAGAAGGGTGACGCCTCCGGCATCGCCGCCGATCTCGTAGCGCAGTCCGAGCATGATCCGGAGGTGCTCGCCATTTTCATCACCAGCAATGAGACGCTCGCGACGGCGGTCCAGGGGGAAGTGAAGGCGCAGTCCAAGGACAACGTCATTGCAAAGCGTTCTCTCGCCGCGCATGGCGCCATATTCGTAACCGAATCGGTTACGGAATCGTATGAGCTGACCAACCGCCTCGCCCCGGAACACCTGACCGTCGATTCCATGAGCGACCTGCGATGGGTGCGCAACGCCGGCTCCGTGTTCATTGGCGACTTCTCGCCGCAGTCCATGGGCGACTACGTCTCTGGGCCGAATCACGTGCTGCCGACCGGCCGCGTCGGCCGCGTGCGTGGGGGCTTGAGCGTGCTGGACTTCGTCAAGATCATCACCATCCAGGAATACACCCGCGAAGGTCTGCGTTCGCTTGGGCCGCATGCCACTGCGCTGGCGGACGCTGAAGGTCTGAAGGCCCATGCCGAGAGCGTCCGCGTGAGGATGCGGTAGGGAAGATAGTTGTCAGTTCCCGGTTGTTAGTTGTTGCGAGTCGCTTCGAGAAGGTTTTGCTTAAGGGCACGGCTTCAGCCGTGCCGTATGGGAATTCAATCGCGGGCGGCTTTAGCCGCTGAGGTCACCGATGAGCGCTATGACGGAGTTGGAAAAACCCGTAATTGCAAGCTCCGCAGCCGTGCAGCCGCGCCGCATGGTGGTTTCCATGCCGGAGTACCACCCGCCGCTGGCGGGCCGCAATGCGCTGCGCCTGGATTTCAACGAAAACACTTTCGCCGCTTCGCCGAAGGTGATCGCCCGGCTGCGCGAGACGACCGCCGAGGACCTAACGAAATATCCCGAGCGCGAAGGAGTGGAAGCAGTTACCGCGGCGCATTTCGGCCTCGATGCGAGGCAGGTCCTGCTGACCAACGGCGTCGATGAGGCGATCCACATCGTCTGCGCAGGCCTTCTGGAAGAGGACGACGAGGCGATCATCTGCACGCCGACGTTTTTCATGTATGAGGTCAGCGTGCGCATGATGACGCCGCACCTTGTCCGCGTACAGGCCGACGCCTCGCTCGCCTTTCCGTACGAGCGCTTCGTCACCGCCATCACGCCGCGCAGCAAGCTCGTCGTCATCTCCTCGCCCAATAATCCCACGGGTTCCGTCGTCAGCCGCGAGCAGATTCTGGCCATCTGCGCGAAGGCGCCGCACGCCGCGGTACTGGTCGATGAAGCCTACTACCACTTCCACGGCGAGACGGTGCTCGATGATGTGCGGCGCGTGCCGAACCTGCTGGTGGCGCGCACGTTCTCGAAAGCCTACGGCATGGCCAGCCTGCGCATCGGCATGCTCGCCGGCAACGCGGAGTTGATTCGCTACATGCGCAAGGTCAGCTCGCCGTACAACGTCAACGGGGTCGCGCTCGACTGCCTGCCGGTCGCGCTCGCGGATGACGCCTACATCGCGTGGTACGCCGATCAGGTGCATGTCGGTCTGGCCCGAACCATGGAAGCTCTGCGCAGGCTGGGCGTCGAATTCTTCCCGAGCCACGCGAACTTCGTGTTGATGAAGATCGGGCCGAAGCATGCCGAGTTGGTGAAGGCCATGCGCGCGCGGGGCGTGTTGCTGCGCGATCGATCGTCCGATCCCGGCTGCGATGGCTTTGTGCGCATCACCGTTGGCGTGGAGGAACATGTTACGCGCGGTCTCAAGGCGCTTGAGGAATCGCTGGCGGAGATTGGATGGAAGCTGGGGCAGGATCGCACCGCAACCTCGCAGAGTGGGAACGAAGACGAGCGGGAGTGGGAGTAAAGAATATGAACGGAGAGAACTCAATCCGCACAGCGAAGATTGACCGCAGCACCACCGAGACGAAGATCGCGCTCACGCTCGCCATCGATGGCCAGGGAACGTATCAGGTCTCCACCGGCATTCGCTTCTTCGACCACATGCTGGAGCTCTTCGCCCGCCACGGCGGCTTCGACCTCTCGCTCACCTGCAAAGGCGACCTCGACGTCGACCAGCACCACACGGTGGAGGACGTCGGCATCGCGCTGGGCGAGGCCTTCAACACCGCATTGGGCGACAAGAAGGGCATTCTGCGCGCGGGCTACTTCGTCATGGCGATGGATGAGACGCTCGCCGTCGCCGCGGTCGATCTCTCCGGCCGCGTCGCATATGTCGTCGACGATCAGGTCAATGTGCCGCTTGTCGGCGACCTGCAGACCGAGTTGGTGACAGACTTCTTCGATGGCTTCGCCCGCGGCGCCAAGGCCAACGTGCACGTGAAGACCATGTACGGCCGCAGCAATCACCACAAGATCGAGGCCATCTTCAAGGCCTTCGCGCGCGCCCTGCGAGGCGCCTGCAGCCGCGACGAACGCATGAAAGACCTGCTGCCCAGCACCAAGGGGCTGCTTTAGGAAAGTATGAACGCAAAGCGCACCACGATCTTACTCACAATGATTGGCTACCCCGCGCTTCTGTTGAGCGTAGCAAGCACCGTTTGCCCGCCAGCGCTGCATCTCCCTCTCATTGCAGTCAGCATAACGGCTCTAATCTTTGGCGTTGCGCTACTCGTAAACCTGGGGGGCGTCATCACTGGCACACACTCTTTTGCGTTCGGATCACTCCTTTCTCTTTTGCAACTGCTTCCTGTGGCGTTCATCATCTGGGGCATCTCAAAGACACCGAGCGGATCATTGTGATTGCAGTTATCGATTACAAAGCCGGCAATCTCACCAGCGTCGTCAAGGCGCTGCGATATCTGCTGGCTGATAAGCCCAATGCGCCGGAGATTCGCGTCACGCAGAAACCCGAAGATGCACTGCGGGCACAGAAGATCGTGCTGCCTGGTGTCGGCCACTTCCAGTCCACGCAACTGCTCGCCGACCTCGGCCTCACGCAGGCCATCCGCGAGGCCGTCGCCAAAGGCACGCCGTTTCTCGGCATCTGCGTCGGCCTACAGTGGCTCTACGCCGGCTCGACCGAAGCGCCCGAAACCGCAGGCCTCGGCCACTTCCCCGGCATGGTCGAACGTTTCCCTGCAACGTATCAAGGCGCGGAACTTAAGTCCCCGCACGTCGGCTGGAACTCGCTCGAAGAGATCAGCCCTGACTCGCGCTTGCTGGCCGGTGTGCCCAGCGGCTCGTTCGTCTACTTCACGCACTCGTGGCGCGCGCCGCGCTCGCAGGACACCGCCGCGGTTACAAATTACGGCGGCGGCTTCACCGCAGCCGTCGAGCGCGGCAACGTGATGGGCGTCCAGTTCCACCCGGAAAAGTCCGCCGAGACCGGTCTGCGCGTGTTGAAGAACTTTATAGGAATGTGATGTCATTCACCTTTATCGCGAGGAAACCATGGGCCACGAGTACGTTATGTCCTTTGAGGACTTCCGCAATGCACAGAATCTCTACTTTCGTCATCGGAGGGCGGCAGGTATCCGCCTGAGACTATGGCTTTACGGATTGCCTGCGCTAGCCGTTGCTTTGGTGATTGCGGATGTATATCTGCGTCGTAGTCGCGACCCCGATGCCTATGACCCTCTGCTAGGCGCGGTTGTCTTTTTTGTGATTCTGAGTGTTTGGGTCATTGGATCTCGTCGGTGGCAATTGCGCCGCTGCTTCAAGAGAATATTGCCACCAGGGCAGGCGAAAGAGGCCCTAGTACAGTTCGACTTCGACGATCAGGGAGTAGTTTCGTCAATTCCAGGAAGATCTGAAGGCCGCTTTTTCTGGGCCGGCATCCTTGACTATGTGGAAGACGATGAAATGGCCCTTCTCTTTGTGCGCAAGAAAAATTTCCTCTTTGTTCCCAAGCGAGCAATGGACGATCCAGCGTGGGAAAGGCTCCGTGCTTATGTAAGGCAGCATGGGATTGGCAACAACCCATGCTGACCAAGCGCATCATCGCCTGCCTGGACGTGCGCGCCGGCCGCGTGGTGAAGGGCGTGCAGTTTGTCGACATCATCGATGCGGGCGATCCCGCCGAGCTGGCGCATCGCCATGCCGCGGCCGGTGCGGACGAGATCGTGCTGCTCGACATTACCGCTACGCACGAGGGCCGTGGCACGCTGCTCGAAACAGTCAAGCGCGCGGCAGCGAAGCTCTTTGTGCCGTTCACCGTGGGCGGTGGCGTGCGCAGCGCCGAGGAAGCTGCGGCTGTCTTCGACGCAGGCGCGGACAAAGTCTCGATCAACTCCGCCGCCATCGCGCGCCCCGAACTGATCGGCGAGATCGGTGCCAGCTTCGGCGCACAGGCCGTGATCGTCGCGATCGATGCACGCAGAGGCGACAAGCCTCCCTCAGAAGCCGAGGTCTTCATCGCCGGCGGACGCAAGCCAACCGGCCGCCGCGTCGTCGAATGGGCGCGCGAGGCGGAAGAGCGCGGCGCGGGCGAAATCCTCCTCACCAGCATGGACACCGACGGCATGCGCACCGGCTTCGACTGCGAGCTGACCGCTGCCGTCAGCGCGGCGGTGCAGATCCCAGTCATCGCATCCGGCGGCGCAGGCAGTGCGCAGCATTTTGCAGATGTGTTCGGAGCCGGGCGCGCCGACGCCGCGCTCGCAGCCAGCATCTTCCACTTCGGCGTGACCGATTCGCGCGCGCTCAAGTCCGAACTGCAGCAGGCCGGAGTCAGCGTGCGGTTGCCTTGCTAGCCTTCCGCAGCGATAAACGCACTCTTCTTAACTTGCACCGCAACATCTAGCCGACGCGTGGGGTTTTCATCAGAGTTACATCCCAATATGCAAAGCTGTGCTTGTTTGGCAGCCGTGTACGCCTCCCCGAAAAGTTGTAGGGCATCCGCAGCGCGCTTCTTATACTGTGGGCATCCCCTACTTTTTGTAGGTTGTTTCGTATTGTTTTTCCACCGCACAGCGGCTTTGGGTCTGCGCCGCGCAACAAATTGAGGTAATGGATGCTGGACATACTTGAGCTCCGGGTGCAGCCAGAAGAGCTGGAACAGCTTCGCCAGTGCCAGGCGAGGCCGCGCCCCGACTGCCACGCGGCATTTACCGTGGAAGGCAGAGACAGCATCTGGCCGGTGGTGGAGTGGGGTAAGCCGCAGGGGCAGCAGCGCGTGAACGTGCGCGGATGGTTTCCTCTGCTGGACAAGATCGCCGATGAGTTCCTGATCTGGCGGCCGCAAGGCGGTGCATTCTTCATCACGCATGAAGGCGCTCGCTACCGCACGAGCGAGGACCATCGTCCGGGCGTCGAGTTCATGCTGTTTGAGCTGAGCCGGCCCATGGTGCTGCCGCAGCCGGAGCTCGAACTGATCTCGGCGTAACCAAAGATATTCTTGCCGCGCTCCTCAGGCGCGCTGATCATGCATCCATGGCGCCGGAGTAGACGGCCATTCCCGCAACTGCATCCACACCCATCGCGTCCAGCGCGTCGACCTCCGCGCGTTCTTTGATGCCGCCGGCGACGATCAACTGCTTCGCCGTGCAGGCGCGGAGCACCGCGGCGGTGTCCATGGGGAAGCCGGACATCGTGCCTTCCGTGTCGACGTGCGTGTAGAGGAATGCGGCGCAGGAATCTTCAAGCCAGGTGACCGCTTCCTCCGCCGTCAGCTCCACCTGCTCCTTCCATCCGCGCACGGCGACGCGTCCGCCTTTGGTGTCGACAGAGAAGCAGATTGCTTCTTCGCCGAGCGTGCGCTTCAACTCTTCCGCAAATTCGAGGCGGATGAGCTTGTGCCGGCGGCCCTCTCCCTCGGCTGCCGCGCCGAAAAGCTGCGAGCCGTAGATGACGCGCTTCGCGCCGGCATCGAGGAGGCGCCGGCCATCGTCTGCCGACTTGAGGCCGCCGCCGACCTGGCTGGGCAGGCGCTTGCAGATCATTTCGATCAGCGCGCGATTGTCACCCTGCCGCATGGCTGCGTCGAGATCGATCAGCTGAACGAGCGGATATTTCGAGAAGCGATCGATCCAGTATTCGAAGTCGTCAAAGGCGAGCTTCAGCTTTTCACCCTGGACAAGCTGCACGATGCGGCCGCCCATGAGGTCGATGGAGGGAATCAGCATGGGTCTATTTTCTCAGGCGCGGAGTAGCAGCGGGCTTCAGCCTGCGGTAAACCGCTGCCAAATCTAACGGCTTTAGCCGCGGGTTATTCGTTCGACATCCGCAAGCCGCCCAGCACCTCCTCCGCCGTCATCCCTTGCTCTCGTAATGTACGGATAGCAAGCGCGTCATGGCGCTTGGCGAGGCGAACACCGCGCTCGTCGCGCAGCAGGCGCGTGTGAAAGTAGGCGGGCGTTGCGAAGTTGAGCGCGCGTTGCAGCAGGATCTGGCGCGCGGTGGACTTCAGCAGGTCGGCTCCGCGGACCACTTCGGTGATCTGCTGGAAGGCATCGTCGACGACGCAGGCGAGCTGATAGCTGGGCAGGCCGATATCTTCTGGATCGTTCGTGAGCGGGCGGCGCCAGATGAGGAAGTCGCCGAAGCTGTGCGCGGCGCCGACGCTCCGGTTCGGTGCGGCGAGCGCGGTGAAGGACTGCGGGCCGAGGTTGAGGTCGTTGAAGCAGATCGTCTCGCCGTCGGGAACGCGGAGGCGGTAGTTGCCGGGAGTAAACTCGGCGATCGGCGTTGGCTCCGCCGGGCGGCAGCGGCCGGAGTAGATGGGTTCATCGTCTTCTTCATGTGGGGCGGCGAGGGACTCCGCAAGGTCGCGGCGGGAGCAGGTGCAGCGGTAGACGAGGCCGCTTGCGAGCAGCTTCTCGAAGGCGGCGCGGTAGGCGGCGAGGCGCGTGGACTGGGAGAGCATCGGCGGCGTCCACGCAATGCCGAGCCAGGCGAGGTCTTCGAGCATGGCGGCGAGGAACTCCGGGCGGGAGCGCTGCGGGTCGAGGTCCTCGTTGCGGAGGAGCAGCGTTCCGCTTTGCTCCTCCGCGCGCCGATATGCGGCCCAGAATGTCGCGGCATGGCCGAGGTGGAGCAGGCCGGTGGGCGATGGCGCGAGGCGGCCGATGTAGCGAGTGTCCATGGAATGGATGGTAGCTGGCAGCATGGCTGCATTATTTTTTGGGATATCTTGTCGCGCAAACCCTCTGTTATGAGCAAGTTAGCCGATCTGGACGACTGCAAAATAGTTCGAGATAATTTACGCACAAAATATCTGAAATCAGCACGTTAGAAGCGAAAAGCCTCGGCGGTCGGCCGAGGCTTCTTCTGCTTACATGTCTATTATAGCAGGCGGCGATAACTTAATTGCCACTTGGCTCTACATGAAGAAAAGGGTTAAGCAATTTTTGGGCTTGACAAGGATTTTCTCTGGTGTCAGCGCTTCAGGGAGGCGAGGATGGGGCCGGCTTCGGCGTCGTCCAAGCAGGGTGTGGTCTGGAACTCGAGCAGGTCATTCCAGAAGGCGAGCCAGGAGTAGAGCGCCTTGGCGTCATTGGTCTCGGCGATCAGGACACCGCCGCCGCTGAGGCCGTGCCAGCGGCCGATCATGGTGACGCCAGCGGGCGGCTGGCCGCCAGTTTCAAGAAAACGTTTCTCCGTGTTGACGACAGAGGCCTTCGGCAGCTTCCAACTAACGATGAACTTCATATTCGCTCCTTACGCGAAGTGTGGTCTATGGGCCCGGGCATTGGAGTCAATCAGGGCAGAGATGGTGATGTCAAGGTTCGAGGGGCGAGGTTCGCGGTTCGAGCTGGGTGCGAGGGCCTACGAGTGGGCTTCCCCACCCGTCCGTCCTTCGGCTTCGCTCAGGACAGGCTACGACTGCTCACGATGGGGCACCCGGCGAGGCGGCGTCACGGAGTGCTGGTGACTGATCCGGTGTAGGCAGGGGTGAAGGTAGAGGTGTCCATTCGAGGGTTAGAAAAGTGAAACAGAACCATCGTTACGAAGGGCACGGTACGGTCCCCGATTTGGAGCGGCTTGAACTGCCATAGACGGCAGGCGTCGATGGCCGCCTGGGTAAGCATCGGCGCACCGCCGATTTGCACCACCTTGGACGGCTTCCCGTCTACACCCACAATGGCATACACCTTCACGTCGCCCTCGACATGGGCGGCGACGGCGATGGCGGGATATGTCGGCATAGATTTGTTGGCGACCAGACTGGAGAGCGCCGCGGTGGAAAGCAAAGGCATGAAGTAATGCGCCGCATCGTCGTTCTCGTCGAGGAAGGTGACGTCGGTCGCGTCGGCATTCAGCAGTACAGACCATTCGCAGGAGACGCCTGCGTCTGGCACTGAGTAGATAAGCCGGACGCATGGGCCGCTTCCGGCTGGAACGCCGGCACACTGCGCGGGCGGCTGGTTCGCAATCGACCAATGGCCACCGGCAAGTGTTTGACCGGTCTTTGGCGCAGGTGTGTTCGGAATGAGATACAGGTGCTGCCTCAGCGCATGCACAGCCTCGAGTCCGACGGTTTGGGCGCTGGGAGCGGCCTGGGTGAGCGCGGGGGCGGAAGAGAGCGCGAGGCAGCAGAGGCTGAGGCCGAGAACTCTGTTCATGGGCGAGACAACGATATCACTTTCAAAAAGGCCGACGCATTTGAGGTGGTTCGAGGGAGAGAAGCAGGAATGGGGCCCCAAAACGCATCCATTGAACGAGACGTGGATACTGGAGCGAGAGGTGTTTCC